>JALGSW010000090.1 GCA_029821635.1 Candidatus Zipacnadia bacterium | reverse complement strand
GGCTCATTATCAGGTCCATGCCCTCTCTGTTCGCCGCGCCGCGGGGCATGCCCCGCGGCAGGAGGACATTTCTACTTTGCCACAACCGGACATTATCACTTTGCCCCTACACCGCGGCGCTTGTCCTTGACGCTTCACGCATCTTCGGGGTAGACTTGTCCAACAGGCGTCAGGGGGGCGGCGCCTGTCCTCGGGGCACACCCAACACTCACGAAGTCTGCTGAGGCGAAATCGTCGATGGCCGTCGAGACTATTGCGACAAACCGCCGCGCCCGCCACGAGTACCACATCAATGACAGCATTGAGGCGGGCATTGAGCTCACAGGACCGGAAGTGAAGTCGGTCCGGGGTCACCGTGTCAGCCTGGCGGAGGCCTACGCGACGGTGGAGAACGGCCAGGCGTGGGTGGTCAACATGCACATTTCGCATTACAGCGCGGGCGGTTACGCGCATCAGAACCCGACGCGGCGGCGGCGGCTGCTGCTGCACAAGCGCGAGATTCGGCGGCTGGATCGGGATGTTCAGCAAAAGGGTGTCACGCTGATCCCGCTACGCATGTATTTCGCCCCGAGCGGGTATGTTAAGGTTGAACTGGGTGTATGCACGGGTAAAAGGGAGTATGAGAAGCGCGAGACGCTCAAGAAGCGTGATGAGCAGCGCCGCACGGAGCAGGCGGTGGCGGATCACTTCCGCAAACGCTGATCCGGCGGCGGCCGGAGGTGGAAGGAGGTGTATCAATGTCTCGAGTGCTGGTCGTGGACGACGATCCGTCGGTCCGCGAGGTGCTGGTGCAGGACCTTGAAGACGCGGGTTTCGAGGCCCATCCCGCCGAGAGCGGGCGCGCTGCGCTGAAGGAGTTGTGTGCTGCGACAGCCGAGGATAGCCCATACGATGCCATGGTACTTGATATCATCATGCCGGACGTGGACGGGTGGCAGGTCCTCGAAGCGGTCAGGCACAATCCGCTGTGGCGCGGGATCCCGATCGTGGTGATCAGTGGTCACGTGAACGGCACAGGCGACGTCGCGCGCGTGAGCAGCTATGACGGGGTCTTCGTCGAGAAGACCGGGAACTTCGCCGACGTCATCAAGAGCGCCCTGGGGCGGATCGTCCAAGCGGCGTAAGGGTGAAGCACGGCACCGCAATCAAACGAGGCGCAGCTCCCGATCGGGAGCTGCGCCTCAATTCTTGCCATAGAATGTGTCCGCCCGGCTCAGCTCGCCGGGTGGACGTCACGAGTGCGCACCAGGAAGGTCGAACACGTTGCGTGGTCAGCCACGTGCTCGGTGACCGGGCCGAAGTACTTGCGGCGGACCTCGTGGAGTGGCGCGGTCCCGAGCACCACCAGGTCGTAGTCGGCGCTCGCGTCAACGATTGCCTGCGCCGGGTCGTCGCGCACCTCCACGCGCAGGTTCACGAGATCGCGCGCCCCGCGCTCCACCAGCCACGCCTCCAGCTCCTCGAGCTTCTCCGCAGCCTCGCTCTCGCTGCATGCGAAGTTGACCACGTCCACCGTCGAGCCGAACTGATGCCGCAGCGCCACGATCAGGTCGCGGCGCACATCGAGGTTGAGCCGCTCGCGCACCGGCACCAGCACGCGTTCGTAGCCCCCGTCGCCCACGAAGCGTGCCACCAGCAGGTTGCAGGGCGCATGTGCGGCGATCTCGTCCACCAGGCGCTCGAAGCTGTTGTCGTGGGGCTGAGGGTGATTGCGCTCGGAGTATCCGACGACGATCAACTCCGCGTCGATCGACTGCGCCAGGTCAGCAAGCACCTCGGGCACCGGGCGCGAGATCGCGATGTGCCCCTCGAACTTCGCCCCGTACGCCTCGGCGAGCTGCCCGGCGCGTCCGAGCACCCCATACGCGCGGCTCATGCGGTCGTGCGATTCCGGCTCCGCCTCAGGCCCCGCCTCAGGCGCAGCCTGGTCCATCTCGACCACCGTCACGCCCTCGACGCGCCCGTCGTACTCATCCGCCATCATGCAGCCGATGCGCATCAGCCGCGTGGCGTTCTCCGGGTTCCCGAGGCCCACGACCACCGTGTATTCGCTCATTGACGCTCCCCGTGTGTGCTTTGCTGCGGTGCTCAGTTCTCCAGCTTCATCAGCTTCGCCGCGATGTCCTGTGCGAAGTCCGGCAGCTCGATGCGCGTCTTCCCCTCACCGGCGACGACCTCGCCCTCGCCGCTCACTTCGCCGGTGTAGGCGTCCCACCACTCAACACGATACGTGCCCGGCGCCAGGCCCGTCAGCTCGACCCACTGGCCGGTGACGCCGAGCCCCGCGGGGACCTTGTCAGGCGAGGCATACTTCGCGATGTTGTTCCAGTTGTAGACATAGAACATGGCCAGCTCCGGGCCGCTCTTGGCCTGAGCAAAGAGCTTGGCCTGCTGGCTGGTCTCCGCGGGTATCCTGCGCAGGTCGAGCCCGCGCGGGTCGAAGCCCTCGTTGAAGCGCACGATCGCCTTCTGGAGGTCGTAGAGCTTGAGCTGGTCCCACTCCTCGTGGTACCACCAGACCGGCGGCCCCGCGAGGGGCATCATGTTACCGATCCATCCGACCACGCGGTAGTCGCGCTGCCACACCTCGTAGGGCTGGGGCAGCGTCGCCGTCTGCGGGCCGTACTCGATGAAGATCATCGGCTTGTCGCGGTACGCGGCCTTGCCGTCGTAGAAGCTGTTCAGGCCACGGTACCAGTTGTTCTGCGGCTTCCCGTCCGGCCAGTAGGCATCCGCCTGCAAGTAGGCGATCTGCGGGAGCTGCCAGATCGGGTTGGCGTTGGTCCCGTAGAGGCAGATGTGCGTGCAGACCATGTGGTCCCACGGGTCGATGTCGCGCATGTACTGCGCCATCTCCTGGTGCCAGGCGGCGATCTCGGCGATGTTAGGGCCCTCGGAGAGGTCGATCTCATTCCACAGGTCGTAGCTCATCAGGTGCTGCGAGTAGCCCCAGCGCGCCACGATGTAGCGGTAGCGCTTCTTGAAGTCGGCCTTCGCCTGCTCGTTGGTGAAGAACATCGCGGGCGTGGTAACGTAGCCGGCGTTGCGCGTTGCGTACGGGTTGTAGCGCCACTCGGCGTCGTACTTGTCGCGACGGAGCTGCCCGTGTGAGTTGAAGGTCAGCTCGATGAACAGATCGTTCGCCGCCGCGAGGTCGAACATGTAATCCAGCCGCCAGGCGTTGTACATCGAGTAGCGGCCGACGCCGTCGTAGCGCGAGTGGTAGTCCTCGCCCCACTCGATCCCCGCCCACCACGCGGCCATCCATGTGCGGACGAAATTGAGGCCCTCCGCCTTGAAGCGCGGGAAGAAGTAGTCGAACGCGTAGGTGCCCTTCTGCCGCTCGGCGTGGTCGCCGCCGTCGCGCATGTTGATGCCATCGACCCAGAAGAGGTCACCGTTGTCGAACTCGAAGTACATCGGGTCATCGGCGCTGGTGCGCACGAGCCCGCGCGGATCGAGCGGCGCGGTAGCGGTGATGCGCTCCTCGCCACTGCGCAGCTCGCCCTTCGCGTCCCGCACGCTCACGTAGAAGCGCCACTGGCCCTCGGCGGTGGGGGAGAAGCGCACCTTCCACGAGGGCTTGCCGACGGGAATGAGCTTCTCCCAGCCCTCATCGGTCTGCGAGCGCTCGTACTCCTGGTAGAAGAAGCCCGGCACCGTCATCTCCTCGCCCGATGGCGCGAGGAAGTGCCCGGTCACGTCCACGACCTCCGGATCGAAGGGGTTCGCATACTCGCGCCCGGGATCGAAGGTCAGCTCGAGCTTCTCGTACACCGGGACCTGCTCGGCGGAGAGCTGCAGCTCAAGACCGTAGCTCAGCGGCGGACCGTCCATCGGCTCAAAGCGGCCCAGCGGCGGCTCGGAGCCGGAGAGCGTGATATTGTCGAGCAGCAACGCGCCCTGCCAGGTACCGTCGCAGAAGATGCGCACGCCGAACTCGCGCGGATTGTGCAGCGAGCCCTCCCACGCCTTCTCATGGCCGCCGGGCTGCCACGCGTCGCTGTCCTCGGAGATGTCGATCGCGAAGCTCATCCACGTGCCGGGCTTGATCTTCGCCCGCGGCCCGTTCGGGCGGTGCAGCGGGAATGACTGGTACCACCAGTAATGTCGGTCCTTGAGGTAGACCTGCACGTCCGCCGTCGCGGGCATCTCCGGAGGGAAGAAGAGGTCGAAGCTGAGGGTGGTGAAGCCCGTCCAGTCGCGCCACGGGTAGTACGTGACGCCCAATGACTTCGGTGTACGGCCCTCGACCTTGAGTACGTCGGTGTGCGCACCATCCCCCTCGACCAGCGACAGCTCGCCGGTGTTCGAGTCGATGGGGCTGGGCACCCAGTCGTCGCCGAGGCGCTCGAATCCCAGCGGGCAGGCGCCCTGTGCGCAGACGATGCCGGTCGTGATGAGCAGTGCGGCGGCACAGATGATTGCCGTGACTGTCAGTTTCATTCGGCCTCTCCTCGCAGGTGGGCTTGCGCCATTGTATATGAATGCGCGGAAGCGCGAAAGGTTCTGTTTGTGTAGGACAGGCGTCCTCGCCTGTCTGTCGTTGCAGTTGGGCCCCGGCGCCTCGCCGGGGAGTCCATCGCGAACGGGAGACAGCAAACGGCCCCTCGCGGGGGCGCGAGGGCCACAACGACAACGGCTGACGACAACGGCGCCGCCCCCCTCCGCAAAGGTCCCGCCCTGCGCGCGTCGAACTCCCCACACGCTAAGATCGACGTCGCAGGGAGCGCGCTGAGATGGCCGAGTTGTGCATCATTGAGAAGTGGGCGGAGAACCTCGACGAGGCCACCATTAGCCAGTGGTTGGTCGCCGAGGGCGACGAAGTGCTGGCGGGAGACGGGATCTGCGAGATCATCACAGACAAGGCCGCCTTCGAGTACGAGTTGGAGACTGACGGCACCGTCAAGCGCATCTACGCGCCGCCGCGCAGCACCGTGCCGGTCGGCTACGTGATCGCCTTCATCGGCGGCCCGGACGATGAGCCGCCCGACGACATCGAGGAGCGCAACGAGCGCGTGATGGAGGAGCACCTCCGCGCCGCCGAGGATGACCTCGAGCTTGACCTGGAGATCAGCATCCCGCGGGGCGGTCGTCGCGAGCGCCGGCACAGCAGCGACGGCGAACGGCGCGTGCGCGGCACCCCCGCAGCTCGGCGGCTGGCCGCCGAGCTGGAAGTGTCGCTCGAAGAGGTCGCTGCGGCGCTGGACGTCTCCGGCGTGGTCAGCGAGGACGACGTGCGGGCCTTCGCAGGGAGGAAGTGAGCGCGATGATCGACCTGAGCGGACGCAGGGCGCTCGTGACCGGCGCATCACGCGGGATCGGCCGGGCGATCGCGCTGGAGCTGGCGCGCCGCGGCGCGTCGGTGGCCGTCAACTACCGCGCGCGCGCCGACGCCGCCGAGCAGGTCGTGGCGGCCATCCACGACGCGGGCGGCCGGGCGACCGCCGTCCGCGCGGACGTGACCGACTTCGACGCGGTGCAGGCGATGGTGAAGCATGTCACCGATGAGCTCGGCGGCCTCGACATCCTCGTGAACAACGCGGGCATCATCGGCGATGCCTACCTGATGATGCTCAAGCCCGAGGCGTGGCGCGAGGTCATCGCGGTCTCGCTCGACGGCGCCTTCCACTGCACGAAGGCCGCGATCCGGCCCATGATGCGCGGACGCTGGGGGCGGATCGTCAACATCTCCTCCGATGCGGGCCTGATGGGCGACGTGATGCGCGCGCACTATGCCTCCGCCAAGGCGGGCCTGCTGGGCCTCACGAAGAGCACGGCGCGCGAACTCGCCGGTCGGGGCATCACCTGCAACGCGGTCGCGCCGGGGATCATCGAAACCGACCTGACCGCCGACATGGACGAGAAGCGCGAGCAGGCGATGCTCGGGCTGATCCCGCTCGGGCGCTTCGGCGAGCCGGAGGAGGTCGCGCCGCTCGTGGCGTGGCTGTGCTCGGACGCGGCGGGCTACATCACCGGCCAGACGATCAGCGTGGATGGTGGGCTGAGGATGTGACGGCGGCCAACGAACGGCCGCCTCACCCCCCGGCCCCCTCTCCTTGGCCCGACAAACGACGTCGGGCAAGCGGGAAAGGGGGGGAACGACGAACGGCGACGACCGCAGGCAGGAATGCCTGCGCCACGACGGCATGCCCTCCGCTTTGAGTGGAACGAGTCCGGGCTCGCAGGCGTTGGTAGGCAAAGCAATCACTCTCCCCGACGGGAGTTGACCGGCAGACGATGATGGCGCGCGTACGCGGACGTGCCGTGATCACAGGGATGGGCGTTGTGTCCTCGCTGGGGCGCAACCTCGATGAGTGCTGGCGGGGGCTGATCGAGGGGCGCTCCGGGATCGGCCCCATCACCCGCTTCGACCCCGACGGGCTGCGCAACGCCAACGCCGGCCAGGTGCGCGACTTCGACTTCGAGCCCGCGGTCTTCGGCCTGCGCGCAGCGCCCGACCTCGCCACGCAGTTCCTCCTCACCGCCGCCCGTGAGGCGCTGCATCGCGCGGCCATCGCGCCCGCCGCCGAGCGGCAGGCGCGCTTCGGCGCGAGCTACGCGACGAACTTCGGCGGCGCGAACTCCTGGGAGAGCTACGTCGCCGGGCTGCTTGAGGGCGAGGTGCCGGTCGAGGCCTTCGAGGAGTTCGCGTTCGGGCGCGCTGCCGAGCACGCCTGCGAGGCCTTCGGCATCGGCGGCCCGTGCGCGCTGCTATCCGTGGCGTGCGCCTCGGGCAGCGCGGCCATCGGCGTTGCGAGCGACATGATCCGCCTCGGCGAGGCCGACGTGGTGCTCGCGGCGGGCTACGAAGCCCTCGCGCCCACGCCGCTGTCGGGGCTGAGCGTGCTGCGCACGATGACCGACGAGATGATCCGGCCCTTCTCCGCCGACCGCTCGGGGACGCTCTTCGGCGAGGGCGCGGGCGCGCTGGTGATCGAAGAGCTTGAGCATGCGCGCGCGCGCAACGCCCGGCCGCTGGCCGAAGTGCTCGGCTGGGCGGAGAACAACAACGCGTATCACATCACCGCACCCGATCAGGGCGGCGCGGGCATGACGCGCGTGGTGCGCGACGCCATCGTCGACGCGGGCATCGACGCGCGCACCATCGACTACGTGAACGCTCACGGCACCGGCACGCAGCCGCACGATCCGGCGGAGGTGCAGGCGGTGAAGAACGTGCTCGGCGAGCGCGCGCGGGAGATCCCGATGTCCTCGATCAAAGCCGCGCTGGGGCACATGATGGGCGCCGCGGGCGTCGTGGAGGCGATCGCGACCGTCATGGCGATCAACGAGGGCGTGGTCTCGCCGACCGTCAACTACCGCGAGCCCGACCCCGAGTGCGACCTCGACCACGTGCCCAACGAGGCGCGCGAGGCCACCGTGCGGCGCGCGATCTCCATCTCCGCGGGCATCGGCGGCAACAACGCCTGCGTCGTCCTGGGGGCGGCGAACTGATGGCTGACCAGCTCCGCATCGCAATCACGGGCATCGGCGCGCTCAGCGGCCTCGGCGCGGGCGTCGAGCCGCTGGTCGAAGCCCTCCGCGCCGGACGCGAGCCCGACGCCGACCTGCTGGATGCCGACTACGCTCCCGAGGAGTTCCGCGAGAGCCCCAAGACCTACATGGACCCGTGCGCCGACCACGTGCTCGCGGCCTGTTGGCTGGCGGTGCGCAGCGCGGGCCTCGGCTGGGAGGGCGCGGCCCACCCCGGCTTCGATTCCGAGCGCATGGGCGCCTCGATCGGCACCGCCTTCGGCACCCTCGAATCGATGCTCAACATGACCGGGCGCGTGCAGCAGAAGGGCCTGCGCTTCGGCTCGCCGATGATCTTCACACACGCGTTCATCAACACGCCCGCGGCGCTCATCGCGATCGAGTACGAGCTGCAGGGCCCGAACATGACGCACTCGCTCGGCGATGCGTCGAGCGCTGCGGCCCTTGCCTACGCGGTGACGATGATGCGCGCGGGCCGGGCGGATCTGATGCTCGTGGGCGGGTGTGAGGCCCTCAGCGACCCGCTCGTGGCCGCGATGGATGTGAAGGTAGACAGGCTGGAAGCCTGTCCTACAAACGACCAAGGACGGACGGCAGACGGGCTGGAAGCCCGTCCTACAAACGAAGAACGGCAAACGGCAAACGACTCGACGGCAAACGACGTCCTCGGCGAGGGCGCGGCGATCCTCGTGCTCGAGACCGAGGCGCACGCGCTCGCGCGGGGTGCGCAGCCGCTCGCGGAGCTGAGCGGCGCGTCGATGCTCGCGCCCTGCCGCGATAACGCGGGGGAGCGTGCGTTGATCGCCGCCGGCAGCGAGCGCGCACAGGTGATTGACGCCGCGAGCGTCTGCGGGCATACCTTCGGCGCGTCGGTGGCGCTGTCCGCGGCGTGCTGCGCGGCGCTGGCGGCGGAGGCCGACGAGGCACTCGCGGCGGTCTCAGCAGATGGTTCGGGAGCGGCGGTGATCGAGCGATGGCGCGCATGAACGACGCGATGTTGCTGGACGCGTGGCGGCGGATGCTGCTGATCCGCCGCTTCGAGGAGGCTGTAGCCGACGCCTTCGCGCAGGGGAGCGTGGTCGGCACCGCGCACTTCTGCATGGGCCAGGAGGCCTCGGCGGTCGGCACGATCGACGCCCTCCGGCCCGATGACCTTGTCACGAGCAACCATCGCGGGCACGGGCACTTCCTCGCCAAGGGCGCCGACCCGAAGCGCCTGATGGCCGAGCTGTTCGGCAAGGCCACCGGCTACGCGGGCGGGCGCGGAGGCTCGCAGCACGTCGCGGACTTCTCCCTCGGCTTCCTCGGCTCGCACGGCATCACCGCGGGGATGATCCCGGTCGCGACCGGCGCGGCGCTGTCGCAGAAGCTGCTCGGGACCGGCCGCGTGGTCGTCGCGTTCTTCGGCGATGGCGCGACCGGACAGGGCGCCTTCCACGAAGCGGTCAACATCGGCGCGGCGTGGCAACTGCCGATCGTCTACCTGTGTGAGAACAACCTCTACGCGATGAGCACGCCGGTCGCTGAGTCATTCCGCGTGCCCGAGGTCGCCGAGCGCGCCTGCGCCTACGGCATCCCCGGCGTGAGCGTGGATGGCAACGACATCGAGGCCGTGCACGAGACCGTGCATGAGGCCGTCGAGCGCGCGCGGCTCGGTGGCGGCCCCACGCTCGTGGAGGCGCGCACCTACCGCTTCTGCGGCCACTCCAAGTCCGACATGTGCGAGTACCGCACGGACGAGGAGGAGGCCTGCTGGCTCGACCGCGATCCGCTGATCATCGCCGAGGACCGCATCCTCGAGCGGGAGATCGCCACGCGCGCGGAGCTCGATCCGCTGGCCGAGCAGGTCAGCGCGGTAGTCGATGAGGCCGCGCGATTCGCGCTGGGGAGCCCTGACCCTGACCCCGCGACCGTCGCGGAGGGGGTCTTCGCCGAGTTCGACGTGACCTGAGCGCGCGCCCGCGGGCGCGCCCCCGGAGGCAGAGCCATGTCCGAACAGGTCGCCATCGTCGCGCTGCTGCTGGTCGCGTCAACGCTGGCGCTGGCTGAGCCCGAGGCCATCCACGTCTGGCACTTCGACGAGCCCACCGGCGACGCCGTCCTCGACGCATCCCCCGACTTCGTGGACCTCGAGCTGCGCGGGAGTGCGCAGCGCGTCGAGGGCCGCTTCGGCTCCGCGGTGCAGACCGGCGACGGCGGCTACGCGCAGGGCCGCGGGATCGGCGCGATGGCCGCGGGCGCGGTCGAGGCGTGGGTGAAGCTGCTGGAGGCGTCGGCGGGTGGGCAGTTCGGGCTCATCGGCTTCGGCAACGAGTTCGGCAACAATAATGACATGGCGCTGCTGGGCATCTTCCCCACTCCCGAGGGAGGCCCCGGCGGGCGCTTCGGCTTCGGTGTCTGCCCCGGTGCGTGGGAGGGCGTGAGCGCTGAAGCGCCCTCGCTGAATGAGTGGCACCACCTGGCCGCGAACTGGGGGCCACCGGGGATGGAACTGTTCATCGATGGCGAGCGCGTGGCGCACGAGGACACGCCCGCCGCGCTGCCGTCGCACGCGACGGTCTTCCTCGGGGCGAGCTCGTGGGGCCGCACCGTCAAGGCGGTCATCGACGAGGTGCGCATCTACGCCGAGCCTCTGCCTGCCGAGGTCGTCGCGCAGCACTTCGCGGACGCGACCTACGTCGCGCAGCCGCCCGCGCCTGAGAAGCGCGTGATCCACTACGGGGCCACCGAGGGCGCGGACCTGAGCGCAGCCGACTTTGCCTCCGACGCCGGCTTCACCGGCGGCATTCAGGAGGCCATCGACGCCCTCCCACGAGCCGGTGGCGAGGTCTACGTGCCGCCCGGCACCTACCTGCTGCGCCGCTCGATCTGGCTGCGTGACAACGTGACGCTGCGCGGGGCGGGAGCGGCGACGGTCCTGCGGCGCGGGCGCGAACTCGCTACGCCGATCACCGCCGCTGCGGAGAAGGGCGCCACGAGCGTTCAGGTCGCGGACGCGTCGATCTTCGAGGTCGGGCAGGACGTGAGCGTCTACACCGACAGGATGCACGGGTGGTACTCGACGACCGTGCCGATCGTGGCGATTGAGGGCAACACGCTCACGCTCGCGCGTGGGCTGAACCGCGAGGTCGATCCGGCCGAGGGCGCGGCCGCGAACAACTCGTTCCCGATGATCACCGCGGAGCACGCGCGCAACATCTCCGTGCGCGAGCTGACCATCGACGGCGGCGCGGGGCGGCCTAACGAGGGCGTCAAGGACTTCACCTGGGCGGCCATCCACCTCTACGACTGCAGCGACTCGCGCGTGGAGGGCTGCTGGGTCCGCGACTACATCTGCGACGGCATCTCCGTCCAGGCGGGACGCGGCGTGACGGTCAGCGGAAACCTCGTGGAGAACTGCCGCGGCCACGGGATGCACCCCGGAACCGGCCTCGCCGACTCCATCTGGATCAACAACATCTCCCGCGACAACACCAACGATGGTCTGTTCTTCTGCATGAAGGTGCGGCACAGCGTCGTCAGCAACAACGTGCTTGCGGGCAACGCCGGCCACGGCATCGGGCACATCGGCGGCGGCGGGGACAAGTACAACGTGGTGAGCAACAACACCTGCGTCGGCAACGGGGCGTCCGGCATTCACGTCTTCGATGGCACGGACAACGTGATCATGGGCAACCTGTGCCTCAACAATTCACAGGCCCAGCCGGGGCGCTGGGCGGGCATCGTGGTCATCAAGAGCACCGACACGGTCATCTCCGACAATCGCTGCCTCGATGACCAGGAGACGAAGACGCAGGCGGCGGGCATCGCCGAGAGCGATGAGAGCGACTTCAACCTCTTCACCGGCAATCAGTGCCGCGGCAACGCCGGCCCCGGCCTTGCCGTCATCGGCGCAGGTTCGCAGCAGAGCGGGAATCTGCAGTAACGGCGGCCTCACCCCCCTCGATCCCCCCTCTCCCTGGCTCGCTGCGCTCGCTGGCGGGACGAGGGGGGAGGAACTGCAACGACGCATCCCGCCTCCGTCCCGCCTACCCCTTCGCCTTCGTCAGCGCCTGCAGCGTCTCGCGCACCATCACGCCCTCGGCTTCGGGTGTGACGCCCAGCCCGCTGTGATGCGCCCGCGCGAGGATCTCGTACCCGCCCTCCGCGTAGGCCGACGCCACCGGCACGTAGCCGATCGAACCGTTCACATGCGTCACGGTCAGCGTCGTCGTGAAGGGCGAACCCTCGCTCACCTGCTCCCCGATCTCATAGAAGACCTCGGCCGGCCAGCCCACCAGCGCCACGTCGCCGATCGCCAGCACCTGAGCGAAGGTCGGTCGGCCGCCCAGGCCCTCGCCCGACTCGACCGCCGCGAGCTGCTCGCGCGCGTGGCGGAGCTTCCGGCGCAGGCGCCACTCAGCCAGCTCCGGGTCCCGCGCGCCGCCCTCGACAGCCTCCACCCGCGCCTCGAAGTCCGCCACCGCCGCGCGCGCCTCCTCCGCTGGCGGCAGCGCATCGACCGGCAGCTCGAACTCATGCCGCACGGTCGCGATTCGCAGCTCCGAGCGCGGCTCAGCGGCCTCGGTAGTCGCCTGCACCGTCGCCGCGCCGAGCCTTCGGCCCAGCAGCGCGACGTGGTCGAAGCTCAGGCGCGGGTGGGCGTTGATGTTGCCCGACGCGCCCGCGAGGAAGCCTGCCACGCCGGGCAGGTTCGCCTCGACGAAGGCCTCGGAGGCGCCGGGGGCATCGCCGGAGAGCAGGTAGTTGTCCGGGCCCATCACCACGCCATGCACACCGTGGCGGAAGAGGGTCGCGAGGCGCTCGCCGGAGGCCGCGTCCGCGAAGCTCAGCACGTCCACGACCGTGTCGCACGGGCCGTCGGGGTTGACGCCGAGCACGATCTTCCCGTCGCGCAGCTCGCGGCGGTTGATGCCCGCCTGCACCGGGCGCTGCGCCACCGAGAGCGTCGCCGGGCGCACGTTCGCGCGCGCCTCCTCGACAGCCCCGACGCACACCTCGGCCAGCGCCGCCACGTAGGCGCGGTTGTCCGCGTCCTCGCCGAAGTCGGTCGAGGGCCCCGAGTGCGTGTGCGTGTTCGCGATGAAGAGCTGATCGCGCGTGAGCCCGAGGCGCCGCTCGAAGGTCTCGGCCAGCAGCTCCATCTCCGCGTTGTCCGTGTCTAGCACGTCGCGGCAGAGCAGCGCGGCGCAGTTCGTGCCGTCGCACAGGAATAGCGCTCGCAGCCACAGTTCGTCGTGCACGCCCTCCGCGCCGTGGTCGCGACCTGCGTATCCTGACATGCTCGCGCCGACCGGTGGTGTGATGTTGCGCCGAACTGCCCCGACCATCAGCTCGCCCATCGCGATCGCTCCCGTGGTCCTTGACTTGCGACTCGTGGAGGCATATTCTGTGTCCGTCGCGCGAGGCCTGCCACCGATCGGCCGTGAGGGTTCCCCGATGAGTCAGTCCGGCCGCGAGTTCACGCATTACGTGGCGCGCTACGACGCCTGGTACCGCACGCCGTGGGGCTGCCATGCGGAGGCCGAGGAGCTGCGCCTGCTGCTTGAGATGGCGCGGCCCCGGCCTGACGAGCGCGCTCTTGACGTCGGCTGCGGCACGGGCCGCATGCTCGAGCGAATGCTGACGCTGGGCCTCGATGCGCATGGCGTCGAGCCCGCTTCGGACATGCGTGAGGCGGCGCGGTGGCGGCTCGAACGACTCGGGCACGAGGCCGCGCGGGTGGTGGACGCGCATGCGGAGGCGCTGCCCTTCGAGGATGGCGCCTTCGACCTGGTGAGCGCGATCACCGTGCTGGAGTTCGTGGAGGACCTGCCGCAGGCGCTTGCGGAGATGGCTCGCGTCTGCCGGGGGCGTATCTTCCTCGTGGCGATCAACGCCGGCTCGATCTACGGCGCGGGCATCCTGCGCGGCGAGGCGGGGGAGACGCTCTCGCGCGCACGGCTGCACACGCCGAAGGAGCTTGCCGCGCTGGTGCGCGGGCATCTGCGGCCCCGGCGCATCGAGATGCGTACGGCGCTCATCGGCGGACGCACCGACGATCGACTGGAGCTTGCGGTGCAGAGATGGCTCGACCTGAGATTGAGATCCGCGCGGTATCGCCTCGGCGGCGTGATCGCGCTTACAGCGGAGGTATGTGCATGATGGACGTTCCCAAGGACGAGCCCGAGCAGAAACAGTGGCTGGCCGAGCGCGCCGAAGAGGTGCTGGCCAGTGTCCCGATCGAGGACGGTGACGTTGTCGTGGACTTCGGCTGTGGCGCGGGCGCGTATACGCTGCCTGCCGCAAAGATCGTTGGCCGCAAGGGCCGCGTGCACGCCATGGACTGCGACGTCGAGCGCATGGGGCCGGTCGCGAAGGCCACGCGCAAGAACCTCGACGCGATCCACGGCGATGGCACCACGGCGATCCCGTTGGAGGACGATTCGTGCGACGTGGGGCTGCTCTACGATGTGCTGCAGAAGCTCGAGGATCGGCGCGCGGCGATGCGCGAGATGCACCGCGTGATCCGCGCGGACGGCGTGCTGTCGGTCTACCCCATGCACCTCGACGCGCGCACGATCCGCGCCGAGGTCCTCAGCGCGGGCTTCCGCTATCGCAACGCGTTTGCGGGAGTTGTCATGCACTTCGTAAGGAAGTGAGATCGCGGCGGCATGCGTCAGTCGCCCCGGACGAAGAACACCTTCCCGTCGCGGTCCTCGCGATGCAGCTTGCCCTGTGAGACGAGGTGTGCGAGGTACTTGATCACCTCGTTCGGGTGCATGCCGAGCCCGTGCGAGACGTCCTCCAGCGTGCACGGTCGGTAGCTCACCAGCGACAGCACCTCCGCCTCGGAGTGCTCCGCGCCCTCCGGCACCCCGCGCTCCCAGGCCGAGGAGATGACCGTGGCATCCGGCCCGAGGATCACGCGCGCGCGGACGAGCGTCCCGTTGTCCACGCGCTGCGCATCGAGCCCCGGAGCCGGCCGCACGACCGTGTTGATCTGCACCTCATCCGGCCGGATGCTCCGTACCGCGTCCCCCAGCGCCGCGAGCTCCTCGTCGGTGTCGTTGATGCCCGCGACGAGCATGACCTCCAGCCACACCTCACCGTGGAAGGCCAGCACCGTCTCGGTCAGACCGTCGATGTAGCGGTCGAGCGTGATGTCCGCGACGGGCCGGTTGATGCGCTCGAAGGTCTCGGGGGTCGCCGCGTCCAGTGAGGGGACGATCAGGTCGGCCTGCATCGCCGCATCGCGCACGCCCTTGCGCCAGAGCAGCGCGCCGTTGGTGAGCAGGCACACTGGGATGCCGGAGAGCTCGCGCGCGCGGGCCATCGCGTCGCCGAGGTCGATGTTGAGCGTCGGATCGCCCGAACCCGCGAAGGTCAGGTAGTCCGCGGTCCCGTCCGCCTCCAGCCACGCCTCCAGATCGCGCAGCACCTCGTCCACGTCCACGTAGTCGCGCCGCTCGCGCGTGTGACACGTGGTGGGGCCGAGCTGGCAGTAGATGCAGTCGAAGCAGCAGGTCTTCATCGGCACCATGTCGATGCCAAGCGACCTGCCGAGGCGCCGCGAAGGCACCGGTCCGTAGAGATGCTCGTATCCGGCCACGCCGCTCACCTGCCCTCGCGTATTCGTTGCATGAGCGCGTCCACGATCTCCGTCCATGCCTCGCGCACGGCCTCGGGCGCCTGGTCGCTGATGAGCGACACTCCGGCGTCGCCAAGCGCCACCACTTCCGCCGCCAGGGGCACGCGTCCGAGGAAGGGCACGTTCATCTGCTGCGCCATCGTCTCACCGCCGCCGGTGGAGAACACGTCGGTGCGCTCACCACAGTGCGGGCAGATGAAGCCGGACATGTTCTCTACCACGCCCAGCACGCGCAGGTCGACCTTGTGCGCGAAGTTGATGGCTTTGCGGCAGTCCGCCAGCGACGCTTCCTGCGGCGTGCTGACGATGATCGCGCCATCGGCGTGTGGCAGCGACTGCGCGAGCGTCAGCGGCTCGTCGCCGGTGCCGGGCGGGAGGTCGATCACGAGGAAGTCGCGGCTGCCCCACTCGACATCGCCGAGGAACTGCCGCAGCACGCCGCCACGCAGCGGGCCGCGCCAGATCGTCGGCTGATCGCGTTCGGCGGTCAGGAAGCCGATGGACATGACCGCGAGGTTCGGCGTGACCTCGACCGGCAGAAGGGCATCGGGCGTGCCGGCGGCCATCTGCCCGGCGAGGCCCGTCATCAGCGGGATCGTGGGGCCGTGCAGGTCGGCGTCCATCAGGCCGACGCTGCTACCGCGGTCGGCGAGGGCATACGCGAGGTTCGCGGCGACGGTGCTCTTGCCGACGCCTCCCTTGCCGCTAAGCACGAGGATGACATGGCCGACCTGCTCCATCCGCTGCACGATGCGTTGCGTCTGCTGCTCATACTGCTGCGCCTGGTCGTTCGCCATGCGACGACGGTCCTTTCCAGTGTCGTGTGCGTCGGCGGTGTGCGGACGACCGGGCGGGGCAAGGAAGCCCGCCCCTCCTGAACGGCTTACCGCGGTCAAAGCTCCGCGATCAGCTCGGCCGTTCGCTCCCACGCCGCACGCATGGCCTGAGAGGCGGGGCCGTCGTTGTGCTCGACCAGCGGCTGCTTCGCGGACAGCGCGTCCGTGACCTGTGGGTCCCAGGGGATCTCGCCGAGGATCGGGAGGCCCTCCCTGGCGCACCACGCGCGCAGGTGCTCGGTGTTCTCCATGTTGATGTCGTGCTTGTTGATGATGACGGCCGCGTTCAGATCGAAGTGGTTGATGAGCTCAATCTGCCGCTCCATGTCGTGGATCCCCGAGAGCGACGGCTCCGTGACCACCACTGCAAGGTCCGTCTCCGTTAGTGCGGCGGTGGTGGTGCAGCCGAGGCCCGGGGGGCCGTCGATGACGATCAGCGGCAGCTCATTCTCATACGCGAGGTTCTCCGCCTTCTGCCGAACCAGCGTGACGAGGCGACCGGAGCTTTCCCCCGCCGGCAGCAGGCGCGCGTGAGCCATCGGCCCGTAGGCGCTCACGCCGGTGTACCACGTGCCGACGACGACGGGCTCGAGCCTGAGCGCGTCCGTGGGGCAGGCGACGACGCACATCCCGCAGCCTTCGCAGGCGAGTTCGTCGAAGTCGTCCACGGTGATCGCGTTGAAGCGGCAGTGGCGTTCGCACATCCCGCAGCCGGTGCACTTGTCCCAGTCACGGACGGCGATCTTGGCGCCGACGAACTCGCCCTGCTCGGTGTCCTGCGGGTGCATCAGCAGGTAGAGGTTCGACGCGTCAACATCGCAGTCCGCGATGACTTTATTCGAGCCCAGCGCGGCGAAGGAGGCGACGGTGGTGGTTTTGCCGGTGCCGCCCTTGCCGCTGACGATCGTGACTTGCTTGAGGTCTGACATAGTTGGGTGCTCCCAGCGGATCAGTGTCGGTTCAGTGGCACGGACACTCCTGTCCGTGCGTCGTCCGCGCCGTACGGCCTTGCATTGCGTGGCTGAATCATCGGATAATGTCTGGCGAGCCACTCGGCTCGCCTGGGGTAGAGCGGTGGCGGCCGGCCACTAAGGGAGTTGGATGCGCAGCATCCGCGCGAGCGGCCTGCGTACCGGCAGCCGGCCGCCACCGTGCCTCAGGCTACCAGCCCCGGCCCATGCCGCGACCGAAGCCCATGCCCATGCCCCGGCCCATGCCCCGGCCCATGCCCCGGCCGAAGCCACCGCCACGGCCCCAGGCCATGCCGCGTCCGCGGCCCCACGCCATGCCCATTCCGGGCATCATCGGGTAGCCGCCTGCGGCCATGCCCCACTGAGGAGCGTAGCCGCCCATGGGGTAGCCATAGCCGCCCATCTGGGAGCCGTAGCCGCCCATGGGATAACCGTAGCTGCCGCCGTAGCCGGCGTTCATCGGGCCGGCGGAGTTGCACCAGCCGCGCGCGCCACCGGTCATTGGGCCCATTCCTCCAGGTCCTGTGCCATCCATTCCTGGCATTTCCATCACACCTCCTGTGTGTTGATACGCACGTTACGTCGGGTCGATATCACGTTTGACGAGTCATCTGCGCACCGCAGTTGGGGCACTTGCGCTGAGTACACGGCGTACCGCGCACGTGCGCGACCTGCTTGCCGCAGTTGGGGCAGATGCAATTGCCGCCGGGGCCCATCGCAAAGCCACCTCCGCGTCCACGACCTCCGCCGCCAGCACCGATTCCGCCGCCTGTGCCGGGACCGCCGCCGCCTGCGGGTCCGGTTCCATCGCCTCGTGGCATGATGATCGCTCCTTCCGCTCGGCTATCTCTACGCGGGGGTGGTGGCCGGTTCGTTGGCCACCGCCTCCGCAACGTTCTTGAACATGTTCAGCAGCGCCTCGCGCCACTCGTCCGACTCTCCGGGCTGGGTGGCAAGCAGCGTCTCCCCGCGCGAATACGCCTCCGCGATGGATCGCCGCTCCGGGATGCGCAGCAACACGTCGAGCTCCTCTTCTTCAAGGTACTGCGCCATCTCCTCGTCGGTGTCGCGGTCGCGGTTGATGACGACCCCGCAAGGGATCTCCATCCGGCGGCACGTCGCCACCGCCTCGCGCAGGTTCGCGAGCCCGAAGGGCGTGGGCTCGGTGACGAGGATGCAGTAGTTGGTATCCGCGACCGCCTCCTGCATCGGGCAGGCCGTGCCGGGTGGGGCATCGACGATCGTGATCGTGTCCGGCGACATCACGGCCTTCGTCGCGTTGGTCACCGGTGTCGCACGCTGATGGCCGACGTCGAGTCGACCCTCGTAGAAGTCGATGCCCGGTGCGTCCGCGATCGCCGCCACACCGTGCGCCAGCTCTCCGATCGGTAGCGGAATCTCGCTGATCGCGCCGGTAGGGCAGACGAATGAGCACGCGCCACAGCCCGAGCACATGTCGTGGAAGGTCAGCACCGCCTTGCCGATCGCGGCGATGGCGCCCACCTCGCATACATGCGCGCATTTGGCGCAGTGTATGCACTTGCTCATGTCCACCTCGGGCACGAGGATGTTGACGTCCTCGCGCTTGTCGATCTCCGGGTGCAGCAGGATCGCGCAGTTAGGCTCCTCGACGTCGCAGTCGAGTACCTGCACCCCTCCTGGGTACTCAACTGCCAGCGCCTCGGCGAGGCTG
Source organism: Candidatus Zipacnadia bacterium (assembly GCA_029821635.1). Classification (GTDB taxonomy): domain Bacteria; phylum Armatimonadota; class Zipacnadia; order Zipacnadales; family UBA5352; genus UBA5352. The sequence continues at coordinate 199 of JALGSW010000090.1, read as the reverse complement.
CACGAGATGAGCGTCTTGCCGGTCCCGCCCTTGCCCGCCGCGACTGAGATCGTCAGGTTGCGTTCTGTCACCGACATGATTCGCTGCCTACTCTCCGAGCGACTCGAGGTACTCGATTTGCGACTGCACGAACTCAAGCTGCTGAGCGAGCATGTCCGCCTGCGCGTGCAGCATGCTCAGGTGATACTGCCGCATCTCC
>JALGSW010000089.1 GCA_029821635.1 Candidatus Zipacnadia bacterium | reverse complement strand
GCATATGCGCTGCTCGCGGACCCCGCGAAGAGCATCGAGCGCATGACCGTGGCCGATGGCGACGAGCACAACGTCTACGTGCTGATCGCCGCGACGGCGAGCGGTCCTGGAGGCACCGCCCTCATGCCCGAGCTGCCCGGCGCGGCGCACGTGGCACCCGTGGGCGAGGCGCCGGGGCGCGTCGCGCCGCAGGTGCAGCGCGATGGCGACACGCTCACCGTGCGCACCACCGGCGGAACGCTGGCGTTCGACTTGAGCGGGGGCGCGACGCTCGCCTCGATCGCAAACCGCTACTACGGCGCGCGCGAGGTCGCGACCGCGCCGCGCCCGCTCTTCCGCGTGACCGAGGAGTTCGCGCACTGGGACGCGGACACGTTCGCGCTGCAGGGCTGCGAGGTCGCGGGCAATGGCTGCGAGGTCGCGGGCAATGAGGCCACGCTGCGCTTCAGCAGCGAAGACGCGCGGGCGGAGGTCACGATCACGCTCGCGCCCCAGCCGGGCGATGAGGTCGAGCTTGGCCTGCAGGTGCGCAACCTCGCCGACGAGCCGCGCCGTCTGCAGATCGAGACCGCGCGCGTGGCCGTCACCGGCGAGGACCTGTGGTACTTCTACCCGCGGCTTGGCGTCATCAGCACGAACCTCGACCGGAACCTGCGCGAGGCTCAGAGCGGCTACTTCCCGACGCAGTTCATGGACGTGTATGACCGCACGGGCGGCGGCGGCGTCTCGCTGATGACGCGCGACCGCACGGGCATCTACCGCCACTACGTGCTCTCGAAGAAGGGCGACGAGGTCCGGCAGTCGATCGAGTTCCGCGAGCAGAACTTCACCGCGGGCGAGGCGCGGGAGCTGCCCAGCGTCTACCTCGGCGTGCACGCGGGTGACTGGCACGCGCCGTGGCAGCGCTACCGCGAGTGGCTCGCGACGTGGATGGCGCCGATGGAGCCGCGCCCGGACTGGTTCCAGCGCGTCTGGAACTTCCGCACCTCGTGGCTGAAGTACTTCAAGGGCGATACGTGGTATGACGCTGAGACCGAGACCTACCCGACCGCGGAGATGCTGGCGAAGGACACCGAGATGTTCGGCCAGGTGGACATGAACCACTTCTTCGACTGGCGCCAGACCGACCAATGGGGCCGCTGGGGCGACTACGGGCACTACGATCAGTTCGGCGGTCTCGACAAGTTCCGCGAGATGGTCGCCTACCAGCAGGAACACGGGACGCGCGTCGGGCTCTACATGGACGTGTATCTGTGCTCGAAGAAGTCCGAGATCGGCCAGGCGCATGGCGAGGAGTGGGCGGTTCAGCGGCAGAACGGGACCTTCCCCGGCGGGTACTCGACGCCCGACGACCCGGTCTGGAACATGTGCCAGTGGCACCCTGGCTGGCAGGAGTATCTCTCAACGCGTGCCGCCGACGTTGCGCGTGAGACCGGCGTTGACGGCATCTACCTCGACGAGGGCGGCACGGACCTCGGCAACTACTGGTGCTGGCGCGACGACCACCAGCACGAGGTCCCGGCCTGCAGCCCGAACGGCTTCCTCGAGCTGTGCCGCCAGACGAAGAGCAAGCTGCCCGGTGGGGTGGCGCTCTACACCGAGCACGCCCCCGCGGACATCGTGATCCCGTACCTCGACGGCGGCTACATCACCGCACTGGGGCGCTCAGACGCGGACATCACGCCCGGTTACGTGCACATCCACCGCTTCGCGTTCCCGGACTTCAAGCTGCTGCCGATCACCAGCGCGGGCAGCCTCTCGCACGGCATCTGGGACGGCCTGCGCTACTCGGTCTTCAACGGCGCGGCGCTGTACAGCCTCTCGTGGGGGCACGAGGAGGGAGCCGCCGCGTTGATCCGCAAGGCCAACGCGATGCTGCGCGAGCACGAGGACGCGTTCCTGACGCAGCGCCCGGAGATGTTCGTGCAGACGCTGGCGGACGAGGTCTACTGCAACGCCTTCCCCGGCGAGCGTGAGACCGTCTGGACGCTCTGGAACGGCCGCTTCCAGCAGTTCCATGGCGAAGTGCTGCGCGTGCCGCACGTGGAGGGTGCGACCTACCGCGACCTGTGGACCGGCGAGGAACTGGCCCCCCGGATCGCCGGCGGACATGCGATCATCGAGCAGAGCCTCGGCGCGCAGAACATCGGGGTGGTGGCGCAGATCCGTTAGGTCGTCCGGAGGGGCCTGTCGCCTGACAGGCCCGTCGTTGCGTCTGCAACTCTCTCCGGAATCGCCTCAGGTTGCGGTTGCCGTCAAGAACGGCGGGCCGGTCGGGCGACCGGCCCGTCCGCCCTCACGTCTCCACCGAGTACACCACTCCATCCTCGACCTCGATGCGCAGGCTGACGACGTCGTAGCGGTACTCGGCGCTGGTCTTGCCGCCGGCCCAGGTCAGCACGTGGCGCTGCGAGTCGCCAGTAATCGGCACGGAGTCGTTGAGTTTAAAACCCTCCAGCGGCCGACCGTAGGGGTCGCGCAGTTCGGCCTGCAGGCGCCCGCGCACGTTCGCGTCCACCGTGATCTTCTCGGCGCCCAGGTTGAAGCGCTTCAGCGTCAGCGCCCCGAGCGCCCGGTCGGCGGTGCTCAGGCCCGCGAAGCGCCCCTTCGGCGCATCGGCCACGAAGGTCCCCTGTCGTTCGACCTCCACGCCCTCGGGGAGTTGGCGGTTGTGCTTGCGGTTGCCGCCGCGGTAGAGCAGTCGCCAGCGATCTCCCATGTCCATCAGCATGTTCGTCGAGTAGATGGACATGTAGTCGATCTCGTCGCTCGAGCCGCGCGGCACCCAGCCCCCGCGCAGCGGCCGGAGCCACTCGCGCCCGTCGCGCGAGAAGCACAGCTCGAGGTCCATCGTCTGTTCCCAGCAGCGGTAGTTGCCGAGCATCCCGATCTGCCAGTCGCCTTCGGGCTGGACCGCGAGGTAGTAGAACTCCTGGTGCATCGGGTCGTGCTCATCCGCGAGGATAAGCATCTCCGGGTCGGACCACGCCACGCCGTCGGCACTCGTGCGCCGGTGGATGGTGCGCAGGACGCGCGGGGCGTTGTCGTGCGGCGTGTAGCGATAGGTGTCTGGATCGCAGGGCAGCAGCCAGACGGAGTACATCACGAACTCGCGCGCGCCCTCGTCCCAGTAGACGTAGGTGGCATCGTTCGAGCGCAGGCGCTTGGCCTCCGTCCAGTCCATCGCGCGCTGGTGGGCGAACGTGTCCTCGCCGCTGGCGGCGGTGAGCCCGACCACCCACGCGTTCTGCCCCAGCTCGCAGTCCGACGGGTGCATCACCGCCGGGCGGTCCATCTCCTCAAGGCGCCAGTGAACGCCGTCGTCGCTGCGCGCGGGCCAGTAGCGGCAGTAGCCGATCGCGTGCGCGTGCCACCACGACCACATCCACCACGAGCCGTCGGGCGTGCGCACCACTTGCGGCTGCGTGAACGTGCCGCCCTCGGGCGCGTTCTCGAACACGATCCGGTTCGTGTCCGCGCCGCCGATCTCAAGCTGTCCGAGGCCCGGCTTCTCCCAGCGCACGCCGTCCGCCGACTCGGCCATCGCGAGCCCGAAGCCGCCCTCCGGCTCCGGCCGCTTGCCCGAGTAGTAGCAACGCCGGCCTCCGCCCGGCATCGGCACCACCGCGCCCGCGAAGACCGAAGCCTGCTCCATCTCCCACTCCGGCCTCGGCCAGTCAATCAGCCCGAGCTTGGTGACCGGCCCGTACGCCAGGTGCAGACCGTGTGATGCGTCCAGGTCCCGACCGTCGTAGAAGAAGACGCGCCGTGACATCGCCGACAGCTCCTTCGCGTGACACTTTTCAGCCGCAGGAAAGATATTTCCGCGTCCGCGGCGAATTCCCCTGCGGCACGCGCTCTCATCACCGCATCGGGGATCGAGGAGGACGCATGCGATGGGGCTGCTTGACTGGCTGACCGGACGCGTAACCCGGGAGAAGTTCGCCCTCATGGTGATCGACGCGATGCGTCAGGCGGGGCTCGAGGACCCGGTCGAGTTCGACGCCGAGGACTTCGCCATCCGCGTGGGTGATGACCGCAAGGTCTACCTCGGCAACGCATTCGACGAATACCACGCTGCACCCAAGAAGGTGCGCCACCAGGTCATCGAACACTACGCGTTCGGCGTGTTCATCTCGCCCGAAGAGCTGACGCCCGACAGCTTCGCGCAGGCCGCGCCGAACCTGCGGCCGGTCGTGCGTGGGCGGATGTATCTCGAGTACATGCGCATGCAGGCCGAGATCGATAGCGACGAGTACATCGACGCGCCCTCGCGCCCCATCGGCGAGCACTTCGTCGAGATGCTTGCGTTCGACATGCCCAACCGCATCCTCTACCTGCCCGCGAGTCAGTTCGCCGACTGGGGCGTGAGCACCGACGAGGCCTACGACGCGGCCCGCGAGAACATCCGCGCGATCGGCGGCTCGTTCGAGGGAACTGCCGGCCGCATCTACGTCGGCGCGTGGGATGACAGCTACGCGGCGTCGCGGATCGTGGCCCCGGAGATGATCGGCAAGCTCAACGTGCGGGGCCGGCCAGTGGTCGCGCTGCCCAACCGGGAGTTCCTGATCGTCACCGGCTCCGCCGACCACGAGGCCCTCCTGCAGATGGCGCGGATGATCGGCAAGGCCGAAGGCGAGCCGCGCTTCGAATCAGGCATCGTCCTCTCGCTGGAGGACGGCGCCTGGACGCCGTTCCTGCCCCCGAAGGACAGCCCCGCGTATGAGGCACTGCGCCGCCAGCACGTCGCGTCGATCTGGCGCGACTATGATGAGCAGAAGCGCCTGCTCGACGAGCTGAACGAGCAGCGCGGCGTGGACATGTACATCGCGACCTTCATGGCGCACGAGGACCGTGCGACGCACGAGCTAAGCACGATGGCCGCGTGGACCGAGGGCGTGGAGGCGCTGCTGCCGCGCGCGGACAGCGTGGGCTTCACGTCTGGCGATCCGGAGAGCGCGGCGGTGCTCGGCGTCGCCCCGTGGGAGCGCGTGGCGGAGGTGGCGGGCGATCTGATGGAGCCGACCGACTACTACCCGGAGCGCTGGCGGGTGCGCGAGTTTCCGACGCAGGAGCGGCTCGACGCAATGGAGCTGGACACCGACCCAATCAAGTGAGGAGCTCGCAGATGAAGCCGTTCGAGCCGAAACGCTTCTACATGACCGACTGGGCGCACGCCGACCCGGCCTGCGTGAGGCGCATGCAACGGATGATGGACGGCTTCGGGCGCGACCCGAGTGAAGTCCTTATCATCGGCGAAGGGGACATCGAGCCGCTGGTGCGCCAGAACGACTGGGTGGACCTCGACATCCGCCAGGGCCAGCTCCCCTTCACCGGCGATCCGGACGTGGTTTTCAACGCGTTCCGCTGGCCGAGCGTCGAAGAGCGGGCGGAGATGCGCGAACGCCTGCCGCTCGTGCGCGACACATCCCGCTACACCAACAGCTTCATGCAGATGCTCTACGGCATGATGGCCCCCTGGCACTACGAGGATGGCCCGGCCAAGCGAGACAGGGGCGTCTGCTGCTGGTCGCTGTATGATCTGCACAGCGCCTACGGCTGCTTCCACAAGTGCCAGTACTGCCGCCGCGGGCGCGTCACCACACTGATGCTCAACATCGAGGAGTTCCTCGGCGCAATCGATGGCCTGATGGCCGAGAACCCGTGGCAGAAGGTCTTCCGCTACGATGTCGAGACCGACTGCCTGATCCTCGAGCCGGAGTACGGAATGTGCCGCGCGCTGGTCGAGCACTACGCAGAGATCGACGATCGCTACGTGATCCTCTTCAGCAAGAGCGACAACGTGGACTTCCTGCTCGACCTCGAGCACAAGGGCCACACGATCATGCTCTGGACGCTCTCGACGCCCACCGTGAGTCGCGAGATCGAGCGCGAGACTGCCACGACCGAGGAGCGTATCGAGGCTGCGCGCAAGTGCCAGGCGGCGGGCTACACCGTGCGCTTCAAGATGAAGCCGATCATCCCCGTGCGCGACTGGCGCGGCGAGGCCACGGAGATGCTCGAGAAGATGTTCGCGGCCGTCGAACCGGATAACCTGAGCATGGAGATGCTCTTCTTCGACTCGGTGGCCGAGCTGGAGCTGCTCTTCGACATGGAGCTGTTCGCCCCGGAGTTCATCGACATGATGCGCAAGCACGAGGCGTCGGGGCAGATGACCGATCACAACCACCCGATGCCGGATGACTTCCGCGAGGAGGTCTACCGGCACTACATCTCCGAGATCCAGCGCCTGAGCCCCGAGACGCCCGTGTCGCTGTGCGCCGAGACGCAGGAGATGTGGCGGCGTATTGGGCCGATGCTGAGCTGCGACGAAACCTCGTTCGCCTGCAACTGCAGCCCGATCGCCACGCCGGGCCTGCGGCCCGAGCAAGTGCGCATCACCGAGGACGGGAAAGCGGAGCTGATCGAGGCATGAGCGACACGATGACCCCGCGCGAACGGATCCTTGCCGCGATGGAGTTCACCGGGCCGGATCGCTGCCCGATCCACCACTACATCTTCCCCGGCGCGCTCTGGCGTCACGGGCAGAAGCTGCTCGACCTCGTCGAGCGCTACCCCGATGACTTCGGCAACGAGGCCATCGTCACGAACCTGCGCAACCTCCCCACCGGCGACCAGACCGATGAGGACGTGATCGAGTACCAGGACGCGTGGGGGACGGTCTGGCGCAGGCTGCGCGGCTACACTTCCGGCGAGGTGCTGCGGCCCGCGATCCCCGACTGGGACGCGTGGCAGACGTACGAGTTCCCCGCGCGGCCCTCCGATGAGCACTTCGAGCAGTTCGCCGCGACCGTGCGCGAGAAGCATCCCGAGCAGTTCGTGGCGGCCAGCGGCGGCGGGTTCTTCGCCCACATGTGCCATCTGCGCGGGCCCGCGAACTACTACATGGACCTCGCGGACGACCACCCCGGTGCGCACGAACTGGCCGACCGCATGGCGGAGCACAACGTGTACTCGATCGAGCGCTACGTCGCCGCGGGTGTGGACTGCATCCGCTTCGGCGATGACTGGGGCGCGCAGGATCGCCTGCTGATCCACCCGGACGCGTGGCGGCGCTTCTTCAAGCCGCGCTACGCGAAGATGTTCGCGGCCGCGCGTGACGCGGGCGTTCACGTCTGGTTCCACACCGACGGCTGGATCCTCGAGATCATCGACGACCTGATCGAGATTGGCGCCACTCTGCTCAACCCCCAGCACGACTGCATGGGCACCGCGCGGGTGGGGGATATCTGCCGCGGGCGGGTATGTGTCCGTACGGACATAGACCGCCAGTGGACCGTCCCCTTCGGCACGCCCGAGCAGATCGAGGCGGCGGTGGTGGAGGCGATCAACGCATTCGCCACCGATGACGGCGGTTGCATGCTGCACGGCGAGGTGGGGCAGGAGGTGCCATTCGAGAACATCGAAGCACTCTACCGCGCCTTCTACGAGCACGGACGTTACCCCCAGAAGGGCTCCTGAGCGCAGCTCACGGGGGCGAAGGAACATTAAGAAAATATTACCGCCGGAGGAGGTGGCCGGTAGGTGAAGACGGAAACGGAACACGGACGGAGCCTAGATAGGCGCATCACCGGAAGGCTGGCATCGCATATCGACTAGGAGGAGGTTGGCACATGCGACGAGGTTTCACTCTGATTGAACTGTTGGTCGTGATCGCGATCATCGCCATCCTGGCGGCGATCCTGTTCCCCGTGTTTGCCCGCGCGCGTGAGAAGGCACGGCAAACGTCATGTCTGAGCAACGTCAAGCAGTTGACGCTCGCCGCGACGATGTACGCGCAGGACTACGACGACAAGCTGCCGTTCGGCCACAGCTTTGGCGTATGGTGGTATACGGCCATCGAACCCTACGCCAATAGTGACCAGCTCCTGATCTGCCCCTCGCGCCAGACGATCAAGCCCACCGGCTATGGCTGGAACTACATCGGCTGCGGCTACCAGCCCGGCGCGACCTGGAGCCCCCCCCGCACCGGGCCGATCTACGAGGGCTGCAACCGCAGCATCTACAAGAGCCCCGGGCCGGCCGGTACCATCCTCCTGGCGGACAACTGGACCGGCGGGTCCTCCAGCCAGCGAAGGTGGCTGTACCGGACCAACCGCGACGCGCGACACAATGAAGGCGACAACTACGGATTCGTGGATGGGCACTCCAAGTGGCTCAAGCCAAGCGCCGTCCTTGACTCGGACATGTGGGACGCCGATTGAGCCGTGTAATGACGGCCGTATCCACCCAATACCAGACGTGTATAGGGAGGCGCGAGAGATGCGCAGAGGTTTCACTCTAATAGAACTGCTGGTTGTCATAGCGATCATCGCCATTCTGGCGGCGATCCTGTTCCCCGTCTTCGCCAGAGCGCGAGAGAAGGCCAAGCAGACGAGCTGTCTGAGCAACCTCAAGCAGATGGGTCTGGCGATGCTGTCGTATGCGCAGGACTATGACGAGCGCTTCATGCGGTACGCCGGCTACACGGCGCCGGCGATCGTCCTGGACGATGTCCCGGACGTTCGGGCTTACTGGTGGCAGCAGCTCATGCCCTACATGATGAACGAGCAAATACTGTCCTGTCCGTCGGACACGAATAGACGCGTCTACTCCGGCGGGGAATCCGACAGCCGCCACGACATCGACTACACGATCAACACATGGTTGGCGCAGGACGAGCTGGCACGGATCGAGTCGCCCGCCGGGCGAGTTGCCCTCGTCGAGGGCGTCAACAACTACGCGCGCCTCTACAACCCGTCCGACTTCGCCGCCGACCCCTCTCTCGGCAACTACGTCTGGTCTCAGACCCGACACAACGACCACTCCAACACGCTCTTCTGCGATGGCCACGCGAAGGTGCAGAACACGATCTTCACCTCCAAGAGCCCTGCGCTGCGCGACTTCCACTTCCGGGAGAGCTTCAGCTAGGTACCAGGCTGAAGCAACACGGAGAACTTACCAGAGGGGCCGACGCTACCGCGTCGGCCCCCGCCTGTACTTGCCTCGTCAAGATTCTTTTGCGGTCGAGGAGGTGCTCTTCAAGTACAGACGAATAGTCGCCTCATTCCGTGCGTGATGACTCGTGTATGGCACGCACGCCCATCGTTCCAGTCAAAAGGAGGTCGCAACATGCGAAGAGGTTTCACACTGATCGAACTGCTGGTCGTCATTGCGATCATCGCCATCCTGGCGGCGATCCTCTTCCCCGTTTTCGCGCGCGCGCGCGAGAAGGCACGGCAGACGAGCTGTTTGAGTAACGTCAAGCAGTTGACGCTCGCCGTGACGATGTATGCGCAGGACTACGACGATAGACTGCCGTTCGGCTACAGCTTCGGCCTAAACTGGTATGACGCCATCGAGCCCTACTCCAAGAGCGCGCAGATCATGCGCTGCCCGTCGCGGCAGACGGTCTTCCCCGGCTACGGCTGGAACTACAGCGGCTGTGGCTACCAGCCGGGCGCGACCTGGAGCCCCCCCCGCACCGGCCCGATCTACGAGGGCTGCAATCGCAGCATCTACAAGAGCCCCGGACCGGCGGGCACGATCGTGATCGCCGACAACGACATCTCCCAGTCGAGCCTGCGCTGGCTCTATCGCACAACGCGTGAGGAGCGCCACAACGGTGGCGACAACTACGGCTTCATCGATGGACACGCCAAGTGGCTCAAGCCGAGCGCCGTCCTTGACGCAGACATGTGGGACTACGACTAGCGCCGAGCAAATATAGCAGCGAGCAAAGAGGAGAGAGAGCTATGCACAAGCGTTCCGCCAGAGGGTTCACCCTCATTGAGCTTCTCGTCGTGATCGCGATCATCGCCATTCTGGCAGCGATCCTGTTCCCCGTCTTCGCCCGGGCGCGCGAGAAGGCGAAGCAGACGAGCTGTCTGAGCAACATGAAGCAGATGGGCCTGGCCATGCTGTCGTATGCGCAGGACTATGACGAGCGCTTCATGCGGTCTGCCGGGTACAGGGGCGAGCCCCTCGTTCTTGACGACGATCCAGATGTCTACGCCTACTGGTGGCAGCAGCTCATGCCGTACATGATGAACGAGCAGATACTCGCCTGTCCCGCCGACACCAACACCACAGTGTCTTCTGGCGGGAGCGCTGATCCTCCGGACCCGCGCCACAACATCGACTACACACTCAACACCTACCTGGCCCAGGACGAGATGGCGCGGATCGAGACGCCCGCCTCGCGCGTGGCCCTGGTCGAGGGCGTCAACAACTACGCCCGTGTCATGAACCCGGAGTCGCTGCGCACAGGGACGACACTCAACTTCCTCTGGAGCCAGACCCGGCACAACGATCGCTCGAACGCCCTGTTCTGCGACGGACATGCGAAGGTCTGCCCGCAGATCTTCAGGTCAGATACGCCCGCCCCCCCCAACTTCTACTTCGAGGACATCTACGTGCCCTAAGCCGCATGGGCATGACAGTCAGATGACGCTGAGAGGGGCCGATGCGATCCGCGTGAGCGGCCATCGGCCCCTGTTCATACCTGCCACATTAAGATTCTCAAAGGTTAAGGAGGTGTCAATGCAGTCCCGACGAATAATGAGTCCATTCCGCGCGTGATGTATAGTCTGTGGCACACGCGCAGATCGTTCCAGTCAAGAGGAGGTCGTTCCATGCGAAGAGGCTTCACTCTGATCGAACTGCTGGTCGTGATCGCGATCATCGCCATCCTGGCGGCGATCCTCTTCCCCGTCTTCGCCCGTGCTCGTGAGAAGGCGCGGCAGACAAGCTGTTTGAGTAACGTCAAGCAGTTGACGCTCGCTGCGACGATGTACGCGCAGGACTACGACGACAGATTCCCATTCTCGTATAGCTTCACCTACTGGTGGTACGACGTTCTGCAGCCGTATGCGAATAACGACCAGGTCTTCATCTGCCCCTCACGCCAGAGTCAGTTCCCCGGCTATGCTTGGAACTACTCAGGCTGCGGCTACCAACCCGGCGCGACGTGGAGCCCGCCCCGTACGGGCGCGATCTACGAGGGCTGCAATCGCAGCATCTACAAGAGCCCCGGCCCCGCGCAGACCATCGTGCTGGGTGACAACTGGTGGAGCCCCACATCCAGCTCTCAGCGCCGCTACCTCTACCGCAGTCTGTCCCGCCGCGAGGGACGCCACAACGACGGTGATAACTACGGGTTCGTCGATGGCCACTCGAAGTGGCTGAAGCCCACCGCCGTGCAGAACTCAGACTGGTGGGACGCCGATTGAAGCCCGCTGTGGCACCCGTGCAAATACAACCATTGACGTGTACAAGGAGGCGCGAGAGATGCGCAAAGGGTTCACACTGATCGAGCTGTTGGTCGTGATCGCGATCATCGCCATCCTGGCGGCGATCCTGTTCCCCGTGTTCGCCAGGGCGCGCGAGAAGGCGAAGCAGACGAGCTGCTTGAGCAACATGAAGCAGATGGGCCTGGCCATGCTGTCGTATGCGCAGGACTATGACGAGCGCTTCATGCGGTATGCGGGCTACAGGGCCCCGACCATTGTCCTCGATGACAATCCGGATGTATACGCCTACTGGTGGCAGCAGCTCATGCCCTACATGATGAACGAGCAGATACTCGCCTGCCCCGCCGACACCAACACCACCGTGCGTTCCGGGGGAGGCGTCGATAGCCGCCACAATATTGACTACACCGTCAACACCTACCTGCCCCAGGACGAGCTGGCGCGGATCGAGACACCCGCCTCGCGCGTGGCCCTTGTGGAGGGCAGCAACAACTACGCGCGTCTCATGAACCCCGAATCGCTGCGCACAGGCACCACGCTCAACTACGTCTGGAGCCAGACCCGGCACAACGACCGCTCGAACTCCCTGTTCTGCGACGGACATGCGAAGGTCTGCCCGCAGATCTTTGCGGCGGATACGCCCGCCCCGCCGAACTTCTACTTCGAGGACATCTACGTGCCCTAATCCACGTGGGCATGACAGTCAAATGACGCTGACGGGGGCCGATGCGATCCGCGTGAGCGGCCATCGGCCCCCGATTTCGTTCGCCTCCCCCCGCCCCCGCCTACGTGACCTCGACCAGTTCGATCTCGAAGGTCAGTGCCTCGCCCGCGAGCGGGTGGTTTCCGTCGAGCGTGACTGTCTCCTCGGCGACCGCTGCGATGCGCGCGGGGAAGACCTCGCCGCCCTGCGCCTGAACCTGAAGCTGCATGCCGACCTGCGGCTCGATCTCGTCGGGCAGCTCCGCGCGCGGGACCTCGATGACCGCCTCGTCCTGACGCGGACCGTAGGCCTCCTCGGGCGGGATCGTGACGGTCGTCGCCTCGCCCTCCTCCAGGTCGCGCACGGCCTCCTCGAAGCCGGGAATGAGCTGCCCGTCGCCGAGCGTGAACTCCAGCGGCTCGCGCTCGCGCGAGCTGTCGAAGACAGTTCCGTCGTCGAGCTTGCCCGTGTAGTGCGCCTTCACCGTATCTCCGGTTGATGCTTTCGCCATGACGCGCCCTTCCATGCCCGTATGGCCCGCCGACTACCGGCGGGCCTGCTCTGGCCTCTCCCCTTCGCGGGGCGGTGCGTGGAGGCCTTCCCGAAATAGAGCGGCCGGCGCCTTGCGCGTTCTCGCGCTTGGCGCCGGCCGTTGAGAGCAGGTTGCGGTCGAAGTGACTAGGGCTTGGTGTGCTCAACGTTCCCGTTCGGCCAGTAGTGCCAGGGCGCGAAGCCCAGGCCGGCGCCGGTACCGGTGTCGGTGCCGTCGGGCTTCATCCACTTGGCGTGGCCATCGACGAACGCGACGTTGACGCCGTCATTGTGAGGCAGCGGGTCGAGGTTCGGCGTGTAGTTGTCACCGAAGCCACCCACGTGGGAGCATCCGGCAAGTACGTTGTAGTTGTCGCAGAAGGCCAGGTGCTGCGACGGGTAGTCCACGGACGCCAGCGCCCAGCCATGCAGATGGTTGTAGTTCATGCCATAGCCCCGCGCGACAGTGGGCCGGCTGGGGCACTTGAGGATCTGCACGTTCTTGAGGTACGGTTCCAGCTTGTCCGGCCAGTAGTAGGGATTGGGATACCGGTACCTGACCCAGCGCTCGTCATAGTCCTGGGCGTACGAGATGGCTGCGAGATCGAGTTGCTTGAGGTTGCTCAGACAGCTCGTCTGCCGCGCCTTCTCGCGGGCCTTGGCGAAGACGGGGAAGAGGATCGCCGCCAGGATGGCGATGATCGCGATGACGACCAGCAGTTCGATCAGCGTAAAGCCTCTGCGCATTTCGCTACCTCCTGAGCCATGATGTGCCCACGATTGCGGCCGCCACTGCGGCGACCAGAGGGAACTTCAACGCCCGCCCCGCGCAGACCTCCTTGGCCTGCGCGGGTTGTTTCGGTCGTCTCGCGGCCGTTACGGCTTCATGTGCGACGCATTGCCGTTGGGCCAGTAGTGCCAGGCCTGGAAGCCCTGGCCCTCGGAGTCCACGCCGCCATCTGGCTTCATCCACTTCGCGTGCCCGTCCATGAAGCCCACGTTGACGCCGCCATTGTGCGGCGGGTTCGCGCCAAGGCCGGGCGAGTAGCCCACGCCGACCGAGCACGGACAGCCCGCGAGCTGATGCTTGTTGTCCATGTACGCAAACATCTCCGAGGGGAAGTCGTAGCTCGCGAGACTCCTGCCCACTCCGTGGTAGAGGTTGACGCCGTACTCCCACGTCGAGCTGGCGCGACTTGGGCACTTCCAGATCTGCGTGTTCTTGATGTAGGGCTCAAGTACGTACGGCCACATCCGGTCGTGCGGCAGGCCGCTGCCGTAGCGGTAGAGATGCCACCTCTCATCATAGTCCTGGGCATACATCGCGCCCGCGAGTGAGATCTGCTTCACGTTGTTCAGACAGGCAGTCTGCCGGGCTTTCTCCCTGGCTCGCGCGAAGACAGGGAAGAGGATCGCCGCCAGAATGGCGATGATCGCGATCACGACCAGCAGTTCGATCAATGTGAATCCTCTGCGCATGTCATTCGCCTCCTTGCGTAGCTGAATCTGCGTTGGTGCTACATAAGGCGTGAATGGGCAGTACAACACTTCTCGCAGCAGGTCGACGTTTCCTCCCTGACATGTGGGAATTCCTCAGCCGATCACACTCGCACAATCCGCCACTTCGTCGCCTCGCCCTCCACCGGCGCCGAGAGGATCGCGCTGCTCGCGCCATACCCCGCCGCGCCGTCGATCGCGTATGGGTTGAACGGGAGGCTCGGCCAGGCGAACTGCGCGCCGGCCGGCAGCGCGATGCGGACCGCGCGATGCGGGCCGCGCAGCTCGATCCACTCGCCCATCCGGCGCGCGTCCCAGTGCAGTGGCTCATCGCCGGTGACGGCGCACAAGCCCGAGGCGCACGTCACGCGTTCGCCCGGCTTGAGCGGCAGCGTGAGGTGGTTGACCGCCGAGCCTCCCTCGACCGAGGCCTCGATGACCGCCGCCTCGCCTTCGAAGCGCAGCGCGATGCGGCAGAGGCTGTCGCCGTAGCCCAGCCCGACGCCGCCATCGGCGATCTCGCCCGAGTCCGGTATGTAGCGGCCGCTCGTGACGAAGCTGGACCACTCGGGCTGGTTGCGCGAGTTGCCGCCGCCGATGAGCAGCCCGGCGTCCTCGTGCCACAGCGAGAGGAACTGCTGGCGGTCCTGGCCCCAGCGGCTGCCCGTGGGCGGGCAGACGAAGGCGCTCAGCGCGCCGAACCACGGGCCCTCGCGCAGCAGCAGCGCCCAGTCCCCGTAGGTCTTCGCGAAGCTCGGCTCGTCGAGGTTGATCGGGGCCTCGTCGCCCCCGCGCATGTGGTGGTAGAGGCTGACCGTGTGGCTCGCGACGGGGTTCTGCATCGCCTCGGCGAAGCGCGGCAAGCTCAGCACGTAGTCGGCGTAGCGGCGGCCGCGCGGTGTGAGCGTCATCGCGACGAGGGCGGAGGCGTTGATGCTCGCGGAATACTTGGTGCGGCCGTCGATGACCTTGATGTCGCTGCCGTCCGGGTAGGTGAATGCCTGGTGAAAGTCGGTGGCGGCCTCGATGGCGGGCATGACCGACCGGTCGCCGGAGAAAATGGCGTAGAGGCCCAGCGCGTGGAGGTAGACGCGGTTGTAGCCGGTGGTGGGGCCACCGTGCTCGGGCCAGAAGCCGCCGGGCGCCTGCGCCTCGACGCAACGGGCCATGTACTGCTCGGCGACCTCCTGCCAGTCAGACCGGCCCATCAGCTCGCCCGCCCGCCAACAGCTCATCGCCTTCCAGGTGGGGATGTTGTGCACATGATCCAAGCCCCGCAGCTCGGCGGCCTGGCCCTCGTGCGCGAGTGTGAGGCCCTCCTCCCAGCTTGCGCGGCGGGCGTCGTCGAGGGCCGCGCCCGCGCGGTCGCGCATCAGCGCCCAGGTCTCCAGCCACGCGTAGTTCGTCCAGCCCATGTAGGTCATGCCCCAGCGGGAGCCGTCGGGCTTGAGGAACTCGACGCGCCCGTCGGCGTCCTGGAAGTCGCGAATCGCGTCGCCGGCTCTGCCGATGATGTCGAGGATCTCCGGACTCCCGCTGAAGCGCGGTGGGCCCTCGAGGAAGAGCGTCGCGAGCGCGTAGATGACCTCCTGGTTGGTGACGATCCAGCCGAGGTCCTCGGGCTTCGCGCCGGGCGCGATGGGGCCGGTGGGCTCGGTGATGAAGCGGCCGGTGGCCTCGTCGAAGGTGTCGAGGCGCTCCCCGGCGCCCGCGGCCATGATGTCGAGCAGCGGCTTGTGGTCGAGCACGGCGCTCATCCCCTTGATCGTCGGCGAGTGATCTCTTCGGCTCTCAGCGGCACGGACAGGCGGGTGGGAATTCCGGCACCCCTATGCGCGCACCTCCACCGCAGCGACGCAGAGCGTGGGGGAGGTAGCGCCGCGCGGCACGAGGAACCGGGCCGCGAGGACGCCGACCACTCTCGCTTCACGATGGTGTTGCCGCATCTCTGGAGGGCCATTCCATGACAGTAGAGCAGTTCAAGGACACGGTGAAAGCTCTGGGAGCCGACCTGGTCGGCGTCGCGCCTGTCGAGCGCTTCTCAGTGTTCTCCCCGGAGGCCCACCCGCTCTCCATCCAGCCGCAGACGAAGTCGGTTATCGTTCTCGGCTTCATGATCCCCCGTGGCGCGCTGCAGGGCGTAGAGAGCGGCACCGCGGGCTACACGCTGGGAGCGGGCATCCCGTCCAGCCTCGCGATCGAGGTCACCTATCGGACTTGCCGCGGGCTCGAGGACGAGGGCTGGGAGGCCACGCCGCTGTTCGCTCAGTCGGGTGCGATGCGCGGGCAGGGAGAGCGCGTCAGCCCGGACAAGCCCGAGCCGAACGTGATCGTCGAGTTCGATTTCGCGGCCCACGCGGCCGGGCTGGGGGAGATCGGGCGCGGGAAGTGGCTGCTCACGCCTGAGTTCGGCCCGCGCCAGATTCTGACGCTGATCCTGACCGACGCGGAAATCGAGCCCGACGAGCCCTTCGCGGGACGCATCTGCGATGACTGCGGCGCCTGCGTCGAGGCATGCCCCGCGAACGCCATCGACCCCGCGAAGCCGCACTGCGCGCCGTTGTGCGAAGGCGAGGCCTGCTGGTATTCGCTGCACATCGAGAACTGCCTCGTCTGCAAGACGGGCACAACGCGGCTGCCCTACTACGGCGGCTCGGAGCCCTTCCGGCTCGGCGCGGCGTGTGGGAGGGCGTGTGTGGCGCACCTTGAGGACAGCGGCATGCTCACCCGCCGCTTCGCCTCTCCCTTCCGCGCGAAGCAGGAGGAGGTGTGAGGGCATGCTCACGACTGAGGCACTCCGCAGGTTCGCGATAGACGTCGCGGGCGTGGACAAGCTCGGCGTGGCCAACATCGAGCGCTTCGACAACGCGCCGCCGGATATGGACCCGCGCAACATCATGCCGAACGCCCGCTCAGTGGTGGTCTTCCTCAAGCGGATCCTGCGCGGGACCTCCCGCGGCGTGGACGAGGGCACGCACTGGTCCTCCTACCACATCTTCAGCTACGCGGGGCTGGGCGCGATGCTCGGCACCGCCAAGGACAGGATCGCGAAGTACATCGAGCAGAACGGGCATGACGCGACGCCGCTGTCGGCGATCGGCACCAGCCGCGAGTTCGGCCCGACGGCGCCCCCCTCGAAGCCGGGCATGCCGCCGAGCAACGTCGTCGTGCACCACCGCATCGCGGGCACCCTCGCCGGGTTGGGCGAGATCGGCTGGTCGAAGGTCTTCCTGACCCGCGAGTTCGGCCCGCGCCAGCGCCTGGCGATGATCCTCACCGACGCGGAGCTTGAGCCCGACCCGATCGAGACCGGCGTGCTGTGCGACAGGTGCAAGCGCTGTGTCGCCGAGTGCCCGGCGGGAGCCATCAGCCCGGACCGCTCCGTCTCCATCGACGTGGAGGGCCATCACATCGAGTGGAACGACCTCGACCTGGGCAAGTGCAAGCTCACGCACTTCGGGCTCAACAAGCTCAGCAGCCCGTTCTTCGCGAAGCGCTTCCCGGGAGTGAGCCTTCCGGTCGGCGAGCAGGAGGTCACGTGGCTGGAGGCGTGGGACCTGGGCCGGGCGATGTTCCCCACGATGCCCGCGCTCAGCGCCCTCTCCGCGAGCCCGGTAGCGGTCTGTGGAGCGCGCGGCTGCATCATCGGCTGCATGAAGCACCTGGAGGCGACCGGCGCGCTCAGCAACACGTTCCGGACGCGGCCGGTGTTCAGCGAGGGCAGGCCGTGGCGGCTCGATGAGGAGCCCGGGCACCGCTTCGAGGACCACAAGGGCTTCGTCTGGGACCCGGAGGAGGCCGACAGCGAAGAGGAGCCCGAGCCGCGCAAGGATGAAGGTTGGTACTGAGCCCGTCCCACGTCGCCGCCAATGCCGTGTGGAGGGGCCGCTCCGAGCGCCCGCTGTCGTTTAGCGGCGCGAGGAGTGAGGTTCCCGCGAGCGCAGCGAGTGGGGACCTCAGCCGCTGTGCCGGCCCGCCGTTCCGTACTCCAAAGGCCGAGGGCCGGCACAGCGGCTTCGTCGGCACTCGTAGACGACACTCGTGCCTCCTCACCGCTCGCTTCGCTCGCGGCGGCCCCTCCACGACAACGACCCGGATCGAAGGTTCCACCCCGCGCGCGCCCGGCTACCTGACCGCAAGCTCCCGCGACAGTTCGAGGTAGCGCTTGATGGCATCGGCAGGCACGTTCCACGGAATGTGATTGCCGACGCACATCATGTAGCCGCCGGTCATGCGCGCGGTCTCGACCATCGAGCGGACCATACGCTCGATCTCATCCGCATCGCCGCCTACCAGCACGCGGTTGTCGCCCTCGCCCGCGAGGAACGGGTCATCGTAGCGCCGCGCGAGGGCCTTGTAGTCCGTGTAGGGCTCGCTGATGATTCCCCGCGCGCCGCAGGCCATCACGTCATCGGCCACCGGGTCCGCGCAGCCGTCGGTCATGAAGAGCACGTGCTTGCCCGCCGCGCGCAGGATCGCCCAGAACTCCTCGTAGCGCGGGTAGATGTGCCTGCGCATCCATTCCGGCGAGCAGACCAGCCCGCGCGATGTCACGATGTCATCGTGGCAGAGGACGAAGTTCACCGGCAGGCGCGCGAAGACGCGAAAGACGCGGCGGTTGATCTCTGCGAACTCCTCCATGACGCGGTCGAACTCGGGCTCCAGACAGGTCTGCAGGAACAGCTCCCAGCCGAAGGTGAGCAGCGGCCACATGAACATGGTGTTGTAGAAGCTCACCATCGCCGACGAGCCCTCGGGGGCGGAGGTCGCGTCTCCGTAGTGCCCGCGGTAGTAGGCCTCGATGGCCTCCTCGGAGGAGAGGTCGCGCTTCTCCACGACCTCGCGCTCGCGGAAGTCCGCGTGCTCCAGCGGCGAGAAGCGCAGCACGTCCTCGGCGGTGCCGAACTCCCCGCCCCACTCCCAGTGCGTGGTCGTGCTCGCACCCCAGCGCACGCGCCGTCGGCCCTGCTCGTCGTCGGCGGAGCTTGCGCCGCGCAGATCGAGCATCGGGCGCTCGACGGGCTCGTCGCTCTCGGGCACGCCGAGGCGCAGCTCGGGGTAGAGCTCGCGCATCCGCAGGCGGCACTCGCGCGGATGCTCGTAGTAGTCGATGCCGGTCAGCGCGGTCTCGGCGTCCGGGCACGACCAGTGCTCCCAGTGCGGGATGCGCGCGGGAGCGCGGCCCATGAATGCGTGGTAGCGCTCGTCGGCCGGCACGGGGCAGCGCTCACTCCTCGTCCATTGGATACTGCTTCGCGAACTCCAG
>JALGSW010000243.1 GCA_029821635.1 Candidatus Zipacnadia bacterium | reverse complement strand
GTAGCGCCCGTGCGTCTGCAGCTTCGAGGTTGCGTAGCGATGGATCCCGTACCCAGTGGGGGGCAGGCCCAGCTCGGCATCGCTGAGTTCCTTCAGGTCGCCGACCAGGTACCATGCCTCGCCGTCCTGGCTCACGAGCGTCAAGATCGAAGTCGGCCAGTTGACCCCCGCGACCCCCGCGGCGCTGTTGACCGACACGCCCGCGATCGGCCGATCTTCGCCGAGGTCCAGCGTGATGTCCGCCTGCTGGGAGCGGATCCAGCCGACCGTGGACTTCTGCGTCCAGAAGTAGCCGACGGTGTAGGCGCCATCGGTGAGTTGGGTCGCGTCGCCTTCGTCGCGGCAGAGGCCGTACTGGGCGCGCGGCCGGTACTCATAGGGTTGCCCCAGCGCGACGTTCGGCCCCGGCGGCGTGAAGAGCGCATGCGTGCGCGCCTCCTCCGGGACCTCGGCCACCGGGTAGACCTGCAAGTTGTCGAATGCCGATGTGCCTACCTGCGCCACGCCAGTGATCGGGATCTCCGACGAGCCGTAGATGCGCACTTCGAGCTCGGTGGCGGCCAGCGTGTTGAACTGCGCGGTCTGCACCGTCCACGCGGTCTCGCGGCGCCACTGAAGCCCGCTGATGACGCGGCCGCTGGCGGGCTCGACCACCTGCACCTCGGCGCGGACCGTCCCGTCGCTCTTCGCGGCGGCGGTCAGCACCAGGTCGGCGCCCGGCTCGCAGGCGAAGCGCTGCGTCACGGGCCCTGCCGGTGCCTCGGCCTCCGCGGAGTAGCGCACAGCGCCGGGCGCGGGGTGGCCGTCTTCGTTGGTGAAGGCGTAGAGCGCCCCCGCCTCGGGGGTGACGGTCCAGTCGCTGAGGTCGGCGGCGAAGTCAGCGTTGGTCAGCAGTCCCTGCGCCGAACACGACACGGTGGCGACTGTCGCCAGCACGATCATCACGAGGCCGCTTCGCCGCATATCTGCACGTCCTCCCACATCCAGAATGATCTTCCTGAGAGCATGGCTCTCGGCCCCCGATGTGCTATTCTCCCGGGAGATGCTCAGGGCCTCCCCGGAGCGGCTCGCCCAGGGCCCCGGAGGGACGGTGAAGGCATTCAGGAGGAGACATCATGCGACTTGCAGGCGTCGTCTTCGTGGCTGCCCTGGTGTGCGCATCGGTGACCGGCGCCGAGGAGCTGACCGCGACCCAGCAGTGGTGCATCGACGAGGGGCTGATGCTCGGCGCCTCTGACGGTCGTTTTGAGCCGGACCGGGAACTGACCGGCTACGAGCTTGCGCAGGTACTCGCCCGCATTGCCGCCATGTCCGGTCGCGCAGCGATCTTGCCCGGTGGTAGTGTACCGGCCGAGACCTCCGACCCACGCTATCCTGTGGCCTCGGTATGGGACGTCCCCAACGATTCGTGGGCATTCTATCCGGTACTGATCGTCTACGATCTGGGCGTCTTCGACGGAGCCTTCAGCGGCCCCGGCGCCTGCCCGCGTGGTGAACTGGCCGCGTCCCTCACTGTGATGGCGCACCTCACCGACGATGCGCCGGAGACTGGGCGGGAGGCCTTCGAGGGGAACTGCGTGCGACGCCTGCTGGACGCCGGCGTCAGCCTTGGCGAGCCCGCGCCGAACATGACCATGCAGGAGTACGTGCGCGTTCCGGTCACACGTGGTGAGCTTGCGGGGGTCCTCGCGCAGGTGGCCGCGACCCGACTGCTGCCCTGGCAGTCTGCACAGTGGCCGCCGGAGGAACCACTGCGATTCGCCCACCGGCTGCCCCCAGCCCTCCTGAGAGTCGAGGGGGTGATGCAGGGAGCGGCGGTCTTCATCAACGGCGAGGAGCGCGGCACGATCCCGTGTGAGATCGCGGTGGATCTGCGACGCGTGGGCTCGCGCGAGGTCGAGGTTGCCGCATGGGATGGCTTCCAGCGCCCCGCCATTGAGCAGCTCACGCTGGTGCAGGGCGACGTGACCACCTGGCAGCCTGCAATGCCGACCGACAGCGGCTGGCCCAACGCCGTTGGCATGTACGAGAACCCCGAGGAGCCGCCGCCACCGTTCGATCGCGCCCTCGAAGCGCTCTCCAGCGGTCGCGTTGAGCGCGCGATCGCGCGGGCCGAGGAAGCCGCACTCGTAGCCCCGAACGCCCCGGATGCCGTGGGCCTCCTCGGGATGCTCAGGCAGGTCCGGGGCGACCGGGAGGCGGCTCTCGCGCTCTACGACCGACAACAGCAGCTCAGTTTCCGCGTAGAGCCCCTCGGGAGCCACTCGATCGAGCAGCTCTCTGAGGCCGAGTCGCTGCTGGTGTGGCTGGTCAATGAGGAGCGCCTGAAGGGGAGCCTGCCTCCGCTGCTCCCCGACTGGCGGCTGTGCATCGTCGCGCGCGCACACAGCGACGAGATGCTGGGCCTGAACTACTTCAGCCACGTCTCGCCGATTGAGGGCCGGGCGACCTGCATGCAGCGCTACGAGCAGACTTACGGCTTGCGGCCGCGCCTGATCGCCGAGAACCTTGCGCGCCGCCGCGCAAGCTTCTACTGCTTCGACCTCGACCGCATCGCCGACAGCCACCAGGGGCTGATGGAGAGCCCGGGCCACCGGGAGGCGATCCTGCTCAACCGCGTGGACCGCATCGGCGTCGGCGTCGCGGTGGGTGACGGGGCGACGTACTACATCACGGAGCTCTTCGCGCGGATGTAGCCGGGCCGACAGGAACGCGCGCGCCCTGCGGCGAAACAACCCGCGCAGGACCTATCGCGCCGCGCCTGGAGCGCTCACTCATGCCTGAGACACTCATCATCGACGCGCTGCGCACGCCCATCGGCCGCTTCGGAGGCGGCCTGCTCGAGCACTCCGCCGCCGAGCTCACCCGCGTCGTCACGCGCGCGCTCATCGACCGCAACGCAATCCCGCCCGCGGACGTGTCGGAGGTCATCTTCGGCCACGTCATCCAGGGCGGCTCGGACCTCAACGTCGCGCGCACCGCCGCCATCCGCGCAGGCCTCCCCGATACCGTCTGCGGCTCGACCATCAACATGATGTGCGCCTCCGGGATGCGTTCCGTGGACATGGCGCGCAGGGCGATCGCGCTCGAAGAGGGCGACCTGTTCATCGCGGGCGGCACCGAGAGCATGAGCAACGCGCCGTTCTACGTCCGCGAGCTGCGCTGGGGCAACAAGCTCGGGTCTGTGGAGATGATCGACGCGGTGATGGACGAGGGCCTGCGCTGCCCGATCACCGGCATGGGCATGGGCCTGTCCGCCGAGAAGATCGCGCAGCGCACCGGCATCACGCGCGAGGATCAGGACGCGTGGGCGCTGCGCAGCCAGCAGCTTGCGCGCGCGGCCATCGACGAGGGGCGCTTCGAGCGTGAGATCGTGCCCGTGCCGCGCCGCAAGGATGAGCCGCTCGCGACCGACGAGCATCCGCGCGAGACTTCGCTGGAGGCGCTGGCGGGCCTGCGACCGGCCTTCAAGCCGGACGGCTGCGTGACCGCGGGCAACGCCTCGGGCATCAACGACGGGGCCGCCGCACTGCTGCTGGCGACTCCGGAGCGCGCCGCGAGTCAGAGCTGGACGCCGCGCGCGCGGATCATCGCCTCGGCGTGGGCGGGGGTGGCGCCGGAGGTGATGGGCCTCGGACCCGTGCCGGCGGTGCGCGAGCTGTGCGAGCGCACGGGCATCGCGCTCGGCGACTTCGAGCTGATCGAGCTGAACGAGGCATTCGCGGTGCAGGCGCTCGCGGTCATGCGCGAGCTGGGGATGGATGAGGAGCGCGTGAACGTAAACGGCTCGGGCATCGCGCTCGGCCACCCGATCGGCGCGACCGGCGCGCGCATCATCGTGACGCTGCTGCACGAGCTGGAGCGTCGCGACGCGCACCTGGGCCTCGCCACGCTCTGTGTCGGCGGCGGCATGGGCATGGCGCTGGCGATCGAGCGCGTCTGAGCCGCACGCCGTTGCCGTTGCTTGCCACTCGACGCTTACAGTTTGAGAGGAGAGCTATCCATGAGCGTCAACCGTCTCGCCATCATCGGTGCGGGCACGATGGGCACCGGGATCGC
>JALGSW010000088.1 GCA_029821635.1 Candidatus Zipacnadia bacterium | reverse complement strand
GTGTCGGTGTTGGGCCGGGGCAGCATCGCCTCGGCGATGGCGCGCGTGCGTACCGGGCTCTCACTGTCGGTCACGCGCTGCCAGAGCGTCTGGATCGCCTGCAGTTCGCCGATCCGCTGCTCACCGTCGCCGGGCGCGAGGACGAACTCATCGAGCACCGCGCCCTTGCGGAACTCAAGCTCGTTGGGGGTGGCGAGGAAGTGCACCTGAAGCTGGGTGTCCTGCCGGGGGAAGAAGCGGCGGAAGACGCGCACCATCACGACCCACTCCTTGGGGCCGGCGATGCGCAGCTCGCTCGCGACGTCCTGCACGATCTGGCGCTCGGAGACCTCGCCGGGGCGGTCGGTCGGCGCCACGAGCAGCACCGCGCGCCCGTTCGGCCCCTCAGTCACGCCACGGCGCTTCGCGGCGACGCTGGCGAGGTGCAGCCACTCGAAGAGGTCGGCCACGACCTGGTCCTGCGTGCGATCCGCGGGCTGCACCACACGCAGCAGTTCGTAACCGGGCTCGAAGAGCCCCTCGGGCGTGCGCGAGACCAGCTCTTCGTGGCGCGTCACGTACTGCAGTCGCGCCTCGGCCCGGGCGTACTCCTCCTCGAGCTTCGCTCGCTCGACTTCGAGTCGCGCGAGCTCGTTGGAGGTGGCGGCCAGTTCCTCGCGCGTCGGCTCCAGCTCGCGCGTCGCCTCGTCGAGGTCTCGCTGCACCACGTCGAGCTGGTTGTTGGCATTCTCAACCTGTCGGCGCTTCTCCTCGACCTCATCGCGCTTTGCGGCAAGCTCTTCTTCGGTGGCGTCGAGGTTGCCCTCAAGGTCCTTCAGGTCCTGCTCCGACTGCTGGAGGTCCGCCTGCGCGCCCGACAGCTCGCCCTCAAGCTCCGTGCGGCGGGTGGTGAGCGAGTCCACACGCCCGCTGAGGCCCTGCACGCGGTCCCCCAGCTCGCCCTCACGCGCCTGCAGGCCCTCGATACGCTGCTGCTGCTCCTCCTTGACGCCCTGCAGCTCGGCGGCGGTCGCTTCGGCTTCCTCGGCGCGCTTCTCGGCGCTCTGCGCGCGCTGCTCGTAGCTCGCGACGTCCATCTGCAGCCTGTCCACGCGCGACTCAAGGGTCTTGCGCTGGTCGAGGAGGCTGCTCAGCTCGAAGACGGCCATGCGCGCGTAGCGCGAGCCGATGGTGGCGACGCCGAGGCCCAGCAGAGGGAGGAGGCCGCCGATGACCGCGGCGACGAGGCGGGCGCTCTGGCGGGGCCGCAGGCCGAAGACCGTGGAGCGCTGCTTGCCGACGCGCGTGCCCACGACGTCGCCCAGATACGCGATTAGCGCACCAAGGGCGGCCAGCGCGACGAACACAAGCACGGTGTAGAGCGGCATCTTTCTCCCGTCACGGCGCCGGCCTCCGGAGGAGGCCCCTCAGCGCGAGCTTCGCAGCAGGAAGCCCGCGCCCGCAAGGTAGAGCAGTATGTTCGGCATCCACGCCATGAGCGCGTGAGGCGCCACGCCCCTCTCACCGACGAGAGTGAGCGTGTGCAGCACGATGTAGTACACGAAGAGCACGATCAGCGAGATGCCCATGCCGATCCCGCGGGACGAGCGCTGGCGGCGGATGCCCAGGCCGATCCCGAGCATCGACAGGCCGAAGGTCGCCCACGGCAGCGCGAGGCGCACGTGATAGTGCTGGTAGAGGCGGTTGGCCCAGTCGGTGCGGCCCTGTTCGCGCGCGCGCGCCGATCCCTCCAGCAGCTCGCGCAGCGACATGTCCTCGGGCAGCTTCTTCGCCTGTCCGGCCGCCTCGGGCGTGCGGCCGACGTCGAACTCCCAATTCTCGGCGGTCCAGGTGTTCTTGCGCTCATCTCCCCCGTCGTCCTCTTCGTACGATGTGTACTCCACATTCCGCATGATCCACTGCTGTCCCTGCCACCGGGCGCTTCCGGCCGTAATGAGCAGCGGTCGGGAGCCTGCCGTGAAGTCAAGAATGAAGACCTCTCGCAGCACCAGAGTCTCCGCATCGAAGCTCTCCGCGTAGAGCACGCGCCGGGTGCCCCCGTCATCGCTGACCTGCAGCAACAGGTCCTGCTCCGACGCGACGGTCCCGTACATCTGGCGCGTGATCTCGTACGAGCGGTGGTTCGCCCGCGGGACGAGCGTCTCGGAGGTGATGAAGCCGCAGGTCGCGATGATGAAGCCGAAGGCCATCACGGGCACGCCCACGCGCAGCACGGAGACACCGCCGGCGCGCATCGCGACGAGCTCACCGTCGCCCGAGAGCCGGCCCATCGCCATCAGCGAGCCGAACATGATGGCCATTGGGAAACACAGCACGACCACGCCGGGGAGTTTGAGGAGGAAGATTTTCGCG
This sequence comes from Candidatus Zipacnadia bacterium, assembly GCA_029821635.1. Lineage (GTDB taxonomy): Bacteria > Armatimonadota > Zipacnadia > Zipacnadales > UBA5352 > UBA5352. The sequence goes on along the minus strand of JALGSW010000088.1, from coordinate 16,859 downwards.
ACCGCCCAGGCGGGGAAGCCCTCCTGGTAGATGAGCCGGAGCATGTCGTAGAGCAACTCGACACCGACCAGTACAGCAACAAACGCCCCGACTCCGAAGAGAAACGGGGGGATCGTGTCGCCCAGGATGTAGCGATCGATGCGTTTCATGATTGACGCGGCTCGTGCTACATGCGGAAGCGGTCGCCCAGGTAGTAGCGCCGGGCGATCGGGTCGTTGGGCAGCTCCTTCGCGGGGCCCTGAGTGCGGATCTTGCCCTCGGAGATGATGTAGGCGCGGTCGCAGATCTGCAGCGTCTCGCGTACGTTGTGGTCGGTGATCAGGATGCCGATCCGGTCGGAGGCGAGGTCGGCGATGATGCCGCGGATGTCGTCGATGGCGATCGGGTCCACGCCGGTGAAGGGCTCGTCGAGGAGGATGAACGAGGGGCGCGTACACAGCGCCCGCCCGATCTCCACCCGCCGCCGCTCGCCGCCGGAGAGGACCGCGCCCTGCGCGTTCGCGCGGTCGGTCAGCCCGAGGCGCTCGAGCAGCTCGTCGGCGCGCGCGTATTGCTCCTTGCGCGAAAGCTCCTGCATCTCCAGGATCAGCAGCAGGTTCTCGCGCACGGTCAGCCGGCGGAAGACCGACGGCTCCTGCGCGAGGTAGCCGAGGCCCCTGCGGCAGCGCTCGTGCATCGGGAAGGGCGCGAGGTCCACGCCGTCAAGCTCGACCGTGCCCTCTTCGGAGCGCACGAGGCCGAGGATCATGTAGAACGAGGTGGTCTTGCCCGCCCCATTGGGGCCCAGCAGCCCGACGATCTCCCCGCGCTCGACGCGCACATCCACGCCGTCCACCACTCGGCGGCCGGAGTAGGTCTTCATCAGGCCCTGCGCGTCAAGCGACATCTACTGCTGCCCCTCGCTATCGACCTCGGTGGTGACCTCGAAGCTGCCGGGCGATGCGGTCAGCGTGCTCGCGCGCAGGTCCACGGTGATCTGCTCGCTCTCCAGGTGCGCGGCCTCGTCGCCGGTCTCGGGCAGCGTGACGATGTCCGCGATCACGCCGCCGACCATCGTGACGGTCGCGCTGCCCTGATCGTAGGTGGCGCTGTCCTGTGCGGTGGCGTCGATGCGGCGGCGGACGCCTTTGGTGTCGGGTGCGGTGAGCATGTTCACACGCACCGGCCCGCTCGCGACCGCGCCGTGCACGACGTTAAGCCCCGAGTCGGCGTTGACCGTGATCTTCGGGGAGCGCAGCTCCGCGTCGTTCAGCCCCCGGACGCTGAGCATCGCGGGCTTGCCGGGCGTGCCGGTGATGACGAAGGTGTTGTTCTCGAAGTCCCAAACCAGCTCTTCGAACTCCAGCCGACCGGTCTGCGTCTCACGCGTCTGCTGCGCGATGGCGACCGTCAGGGCGCCCGCGGCCAGCACGGCTATCATTATCCCGAGCAGTACTCGCTTCATGGGTAGTGCTCCTGTTGGGCCCGGCGGAAGATGCCTACTCCCTGAGTGTGAGCGATCCGCGCTTGAGGCGGACGGTCTTGCGGTCGTTGTCCACAACGACCTCTTGCGCGCGGCCGTAGTAGTTGCCGCGCTGGAAGCGCACGTCGCCCCGGCCGATGATCTTGTGCGTGTCAAACTCGTACTCCGCGGTGCTGCACGAGAAGCGCAGCGTCCCGTCCTCGCCCTCGATCACGATGCCCCCGCTGAAGGTCAGGCGCTTCTCATCCCACGCCGCGCGCATCAGCGGGGCCTCCAGCGTCAGGCCCTTGAACCCCTTGCCCTCGAACTCCCAGAGCACCTCGGTGGCGCTGGCGAGCTTCTGCTCCTCGTCCATCTCGACCTCGCCGCCGAAGCTCGCGCGCCAGACGACCTCGCCCTCTTCCTTGATGGTGAGTGCGACGCCGCTGAGCTGCACGTCCGGGCCATCGCCTGCGGCGTTCGCCAGTGTCTCGGGGCCGCCCGCCGCCTCAACGCCGTTCGACGGCGTCTCCGGCCGGCTGCGCAGTACCACCGCGAGCGCTACTGCGATAAGCAGCAGGCCCGCAATCCCGAACACGATCAGCCCGAGGCGGTCTCTCATCGCCTCACCCGCCCGGGCGCGCGCGCCCGGGCTCGGCGAAGCGGAATCGCGTGATGGCCGAAAGCGAGGCCACGCCGTCGGTCCAGCGGATTTTCTTGCCCTCTTCGAGGCTGCGCGGATAGTAGCGGATCGGCAGCTCGCTCACGACCTGCCCCTGTCGGCGTGCCGCGAGGACGAACTTCGCGGGCAGCTCGAAGTCCAGGTCGAAGCCGTTGCTGACCAGGTCGAGGCTCTGCAGGAAGCGGGTGGGCGCGAGCTTGTAGCAGGTCGCGATGTCGGTCAGGTTCTCGTCGTAGAGCATGTTGAACCAGTCGTTGAGGAAGTCGCGCCCCAGCGAGAACGAGTTGAGCGGCAGCGTCTCACTGCGCTGCGCCGCCCCCAGCATGCGTGAGCCCAGCACCGCCAGCACCTCATCGCGCTCCGCCTCCGCGAGCAGCGGGAGGTAGTCGCGCGGGTCGTATTCCAGGTCGGCGTCCTGGATGATCGTGAACTCACCCTCCGCCGCCGCCATGCCTTTCTTGACGGAGTTGCCCTTCATGCGGTTCCGATCCTGAAAGATCGCCCGCACCTCGGGGAAGTTGATCTGCTCGACGATCTCGCGCGTGCCATCGGTGGAGCAGTTGTCTACGATGATGATCTCCTTGTCGATCTCGACGGCGCGGACGCGGTCGAGTATCTCCAGGATCGTCCCCCGCTCATTGTAGACCGGCATGACAACGCTTAGTTTCATGAGATGGGCAGGTCCTCAGAGCGTGTCCTCGTCCTCGCCAAGGTCGGCGAGGGCGTCTTCAAGGGCAGGGAGGAGTTCGGGCAACACCCTCAGCGTCTTCCAGACAAGGTTGTCATTTCGCATCCCCTCGCCTGCAAGGATGCCCTCGCGGACACCGAGCACGGACGCCCACGGCACCGACGGGTATGCCTCGCGAAGCTCGGCAGGCACCTTCGCCGCCATGATGTCGAGGCGACCGACGAGAAAGGCCATCGCGAACGCGAACATCTCATCGGCGAAATCCCGGCGTGTGCGGCCGGCCGACAGTTCCAAGGCCCGCTCGGCGTCATCACGCATGTGCAGCAGATAGACCACGGGATTGTGGTAGGTCATTGGGGGTCTGGCCCCATTTCGCCCGAAGCGCGGCCCGCACGGGCCTGCAGACGCTCTATCAGAGGATTGAGTCTCTCCAGCAGATCCGGGACATCAATCTCGACCGTCTCCCATACGACGTCGTGCCTGACGAACTCATAGCCGTGTATCAGGCGATGCCTCATCCCGATGATGTCCGTCCACGGGATGTCCGGCGCTGCCTGTTGCACCTCGCGATGCACCTGTCCGGCGGTCTGGCCGATCATGGCGACAGCGTGGATCATGGAGAATGAGTACATCTCGTCCTCATCAAGCAGCCGTCTGCTGCCGCGCTCGCGTAGTCGAAGCGCGGCTTCGGCGTAGTCTCTCATGTGGAGCAGACGTACAAGCGGGTCACGCTCTGACATGGACGGTCTCCGCCTCCGCCAGCACACGGTCTCGGAAGTACTTGCTCAGCATGTCTGGCGTGTGCATGTCAACCGCACGCCCGACGATCCGCGCGAGCCTGCGCTCGATGCCGCCGAACGTGATCAGCCCCACCCGCGCCTCCGGCTCGAACCACACCAGCACGTCCACGTCGCTCTCGGGCGTGAAGTCGTCACGCAGCGCGGAGCCGAAGATCGCCAGCTTCCGGATCTGGTTCCGGTGGCAGAAGTCCTCGATTGCCTCTCGCGATACCTCAATCTGCAGCGGCATGACGATTCGCCTCCGTCCACGCCCGACGCAAACGGCTGACGGGCAGGATGCCCGTCCTACAAACGGATGACGACAACGGCGACGACGACGGATGACGGCAGCCCCCTACGCCTCCAACTCGCGCAGCTTGTCGTTGTACCAGCGGAAGGTCCTGCGCAGGCCCTCATGCCGCGGCACCAGCGTCTGCCAGCCCAGCAACCTGCGCGCCTTCGCGGATGAGATGAACTGGTCCTGCAACTCCTTCGACGCCTCGCCCAGCACCTCCGGTTCGAGGTCCGGGCGCTCCGCCACCTCCACCATCTCGCGGAAGATCTGCAGCACGCTCACCGGCTCGCCGGTGCCGAAGTTGAACGCCTCGCCCATGTGATTGCCGTCCAGCAGCGCGTGCATCACCCGCACGTAGCCGTCCACCGCGTCGCCCACGTACATGTAGTCGCGCAGCGGCTTGCCATCCGAGCGGATCACCGGCCGCTCCCCCTGCAGCAGCGAGCGCAACGTGCCGGGGATGATGCGGTTGAAGTTCAGGTCGCCCGGTCCGTAGATGTTCGCGCAACGCACCACTCCCACCGGCAGCCCGTACGCCCGATGATAGCCGCGGGCGATCATGTCCGCGCAGGCCTTCGAGACATCATACGGGTAGAGCCCCAGCAGCTCGTCATCCTCGCGGTAGGGCAGGTGCTGGTGCTTGCCGTAGGCCTTGTCGGAGCTGGCGACGACCATCGCGTGCGGGGTGTCATCGTCGCCCTCCCAGAGCCGCCGGGCGCACTCCAGCAGGATGTAAGTGCCGCGCACGTTTGCCTCGAAGGTCCCCAGCGGGTTGGCAAGCGCGCGCGTCACGTCCGCCTGCGCGGCGAGGTGCAGCACCACCTCCGGCCGGTGCTGGTCGAACAGCTCCTGCACCTCCTGCAGGTTGGCGATGTCGCACTCGATCAGGTCGGTCTTGCGGATCGCCGGCGACATGTTCAGGTATGACTGGCGCAGCACCCACAGGTCAATGCCGATCACCGTGGCGCCCGCGTCCGTCAGGCGCTCGATCAGGTGCCCTGCAACGAAGCCGTGCGCGCCGGTAACGAGGATCTTCCTTCCCGCGATATCGACCATCCGTGTCTCCTGGTGGGTCTTCAGTTAGACGCTGCAAGCAGGGGCGCAAGCCGTCAGCTCCAGGGCGCCTCCCCGCTCTCCCACAACTCCGTGAGCATCATGCCGTCCTTGTATGTATCCATGCAGGCCCAGAAGCCCTCATGCGGGCGGGCGACGAGCTGTCCGTCGGCGACCATGCGCGGCAGGCAGTCGGCCTCCAGGCTGTCGCCGGGCTGCAGATAGTCGAAGATGCGCGCGTCGAAGACGAAGAAGCCGCCGTTGATCCAGCCCGGCAGCGGAGGCTTCTCGATCAGCTCGTCGATCACGCCGCCCTCGCCGAAGCTCACGTGTCCGAACTGCGAGCGCGCGCGCACCACGGTGACTGTCCCGATCTTCCCGTGGGTCGCGTGGAAGTCGATGAGTTCGCGGATGTCGAGATCGGCCAGACCGTCGCCGTAGGTGACGATGAAGCGCTCATCGCCCTCGAGGTAGTCGCGCACGCGCCGGAGTCTCTCGCCGGTCGGCGCATCCTCACCGGTGTGCGCCAGCGTGACCTCCCAGCTCTCGGAGGGTCCCGCCAGGCGCTGGACGCGCGACAGATCGCCCTCACTGCCAAGCTGCAGGCGTAGGTCGGTCTGCAGGAAGGGCGCGTGGTGCAGGAAGTAGTCCACGATCTGCTCGCCGCGGTAGCCGAGCGTCAGGACAAAGTCCGTTAGCCCGCAGCCTGCGAACGAGCGCATGATGTGGTAGACGAGCGGCTGTTCGCCGATGCTGAAGAGCGCCTTGGGCTGCGGCGCGTCCTCACCCGCGAGGCGAACGCCCTTGCCACCGACGAGCAGCACAACCTTCATCCGGTGCCTCCCGGGCCGCAATGCGTGCAAACAGCGCCACACGCACGCATACGCGCGCGGCGTTGTCGCCGCCGGCGCTTTATGTTAGAGTGCTGGCCGAGGGCCATGAGCGAGCACGAACGTCCCAAGGGAGATAACGACTCAGCACCCCCCGAGCGTTCCGGCCGTCGCAGCGCGCGCACGCGCCGCATCCTGCGGGCGGTCGCCCTGTGCGCCTACGTCGCGCTCGGCGGCGTCTACGCCTTCATCTTCCCACTCGGCCACGCCCCCGACGAGCCCGCGCACTTCGCCTACGTGCTCTTCATCGCCGAGCACGGCCGGCTGCCCGACTACTACGCCGACAACGTCGGCTATGAGAGCTATCAGGCGCCTCTATACTACACGCTTTCCGCGGGAGTCTGCAAGCTGACGATGCTGGCCGCGCAGGCGCTTGGGACCGGCGACTCGGCCCAGCCGGCGGCGGTGCTCAGCGCACCCTCGGGCCCGGACGCGCCGCTCCCGCCGCAGATACGCAAGCACCCGTGGGTACCGCGCGCGCAGTACCGCCTGATGCTGGCCGCCTGGCGCGAGGGGCTGGCCTACTCCCCGGCCCAGCGTGCCGGATGGCGTGCGGTGCGCCTCTTCACGATGCTGATCGGCGGGCTCGGGGTGCTGCTCGGCTGGCGGATCATGCGGGTACTCTTCCCCGACCGCGAGTGGCCGGCCGACTCCGTCGGCGCGGGGATGATCTTCCTGCCCATGTACATGCACATCTCCGCGGCTGTTGGCAACGATCCGCCTACCGTGGTGATGGTCGAGCTGAGCGTGCTCTTGACGCTGCTGATGCTGCGCGACGGCCCCACGGCCCGGCGCGTGGCGCTGCTGGGCCTCTCGCTGGGCCTCGGAATGCTGACCAAGGACTCCGCGAACGTGGTGATCCCGGTGGCGCTGCTGGCGCTGGCGTGGTCGGCGGGCCGCCGCTACGACCCCGAGCCGCACGAGTCATACCTCACGGACCTTGCGCGGCGCGTGGTGGCGCTGCGCTGGGGGCTGATCGTGAAGCGCGCGGCGCTGCTCTTCGCGGTGATGGTGGGAGTGGCGGGCTGGTGGTTCGTGCGCAACGCGGTGCTCTACGGCCACCCGCTGCACTACCCGGCGAACCCGCAGACGCAGCTTCCGTGGGACTTCTACCTCATGTTCCCCGGGCACCTGTGGCCGATGCTCGGGCTGCACATTCCGATGACCTTCCGCAACTTCTGGGGCAACTTCGCGTGGACGAACATCGCGCTGCCCACGTGGATGTACTGGGCGCTGCTGCCGGTGTCGCTGCTGCTGCTGCCGGGGCTGGCGATTTTGATCGCCGATGCGCGGGCGGGGAGGCTCGAGTGGCCGATCGAGCGCCGCCGGGGCTTCGCGATGGTGATGCTGACGCTGGTGCTGATGGCGGCGGCGGTGACGGCGCACGCGCTCTTCATCGGCATCGGCGGCGGCAGCCAGGGGCGCTACTACTTCCCGGTGCTCTTCGCGCTGGGGATGCTCTGGGTGATGGGCGTGGCGCGCGTGCTCCCCGAGCGCACGCACCGGGCGATGCCGTACGCGCTCGCGGGTGCGATGCTGGCGTTCAACCTCTGGTGCGTGTTCGGGCTGGTGCTGCCGTTCTACCGGGCGATGGGGTAGCGGCCGCGCGGAGCAACGGCCGACGCATCCAAACGACGGGATGCGTCGCTCCAAACGACGCTCACGGCGTCAGCGGCATCGGCGCGGGGGTGACGTCGATCGGGAAGTGCGCCGCGTCATACAGCCGCACGAAATGCACCTCCGAGTGCATCTCCCCATCGCCCGCCCAGCTCAGCTCGAAAGGCACGCTGTTGTCATACGTCTCGCCCTCGCAGATCGCCTCATACGCCTGCTGGCTCGTGAGGATGAAGTGATCCACACGCGGGCGGTCCCAGCCCTGCGGCACGTTGTCCACCGTCAGCGTGAAGCCGCTCCCGCCGCTCTGATAGAGGCTCACGAGCACGTTCACGCAGCGCCGGTTGCCGTCCGTGGTCGCCATGAGCGTCGTGCCGTGCAGGTTGCCGCCGCTCACCCCCAGCCGGTACGTCTCCGGCCGCATCACCGTCAGCCACTGCGGGAAGAGCCCCGAGTACGCCTTGAACGCCAGCCCCGGCAGCTTGAGCGCGCCCGTCGAATCGATCAGCCCGTAGCCCTCGTCGCCTGAGTGGAAGTCACCCCGGTAGCGGTAGGCGTACTTCACGTCGGTGTGTTCGTGCAGATACGTCAGCGCGGCGGCTGTGAAGGCCGCTCCGTCCATGTTCCAGAGCAGGTCGCGGCGCCACCCGGTGTTGTGCACGTTGCAGGCGTTCCACTCGCCCAGCACGTTGAGCGCGTCCGGGTAGCCCTCCATCGCGAGCGCCTTGCGTACCGCGATGGCCTGCTCGGCGAACACATACGGCCCGCCTGCGCCGCGGTTGTAGGAGTGCCAGGAGTAGAAGTCCAGCGGTGCGTGCTTGATCTTGCACGCGCGCGCGAAGGCCCGGGCGTCTGCCGCGATCTGCGTGGTCGTCCCTCCCGCCATCCCCGGCCCGCCGACCATGACCTCCGGGAAGCGGTCCTTGAGCTGCTTCGCGCAGATCGAGTAGAGCGTGTAGAACTTGCGCATGGCCTTCTGCGGGCTGGGGTGCTGATCCCAGAACATGCTGATATCCGGCTCGTTCCAGATCTCCCAGAGCGTGACGCGCCCAGCATCGGCGCCGTAGTGCATCGCGATGTGCTTGCACACGTGCGCGACCACGCCGAAGTCCGGCGGGTGCTCGTTGCGCGGGTCATCGTTGTTCCACGAGTGGCCGAGGCGGAACATGACCTCCGCGCCCGCGCCCTCGATCGCCTCGATGGCCTCGTCGCTCCAGCCGAAGTCGTAGTTCGAGTGATCGTAGGGGTCGGCGGACCAGCCGGCGAGCGAGCTGGGGAAGATCGTCTCGAAGTCGCAGGGGCCGTACATGTCGTGCGCGCGCACCAGCGGGATGCCCATCTCGCGGTACTGGTCCTCGAGCACCTGCCCGGCCAGCGGCCCGCGCGCCTCCAGCGGTCCGCTGTTGACGCCGTTGAGCGGCGTGACATGCGCAACCAGATCGTTCGCGTCCACGGTGAAGTGCGCCTCGGCCATCACGGCGGCAGGCACGGTCAGAGCGATCGACAGGGCAAGCAGCGCGCGCATGGTCGGTGACCTCCCGGGCTTGCTGGTGGCCGTTCACTGGTCACTTTACCCGAAAGGTCGCGGATGTTGCACGTGATTGCGCAAGTTGTGCAGGGGCCGCCGCCTCCGGCGAGGAACATCCGCGCGACCGTCACTCCAGTTCAGGAGGCACCCGCTATGAGCATCCGCGTTGGCCGCAACCGTGTCGCTGAATGGCCCCTGGGCCCCGCCGAGGGCGAGGACCCGTCCGCGCTGGTCGATCTGATCGTCACCACCCCCTCCGGCCGCGAGCAGCGCGTGCCGACCTTCGCCACCGCCGACGGCGTGCTGCGCGTGCGCTACTCATCCGGTGAGGTGGGCGCGCACTCGTGGCGCATCGACGGTCCGGGGAGCTTCCCGCGCGAGGCGGGGGAGATCGAGGTCATCGAGCAGCCGGACGCTCGCCCGATCATCGCTCACGGGCCGCTGCAGGTGTCGGCGGACCACCGCCATCTCCAGCACGCCGACGGCACGCCGTTCTTCTGGCTCGGCGACACGTGGTGGACGGCGCTGTGCGGCCGTCTGCGCTGGCCGGATGAGTTCCGCAGGCTCACCGCCGATCGCGTGGAGAAGGGCTTCTCCGTGATCCAGCTCGTCGCGGGGCTCTACCCGGACATGGCGGCCTTCGACGAGCGCGGCGACAACGAAGCCGGCTGGCCGTGGCTGCCCGACTGGCAGGGCCTCAACCCCGGCTGGTGGGACCTGGCCGACCTGCGCATCGAGTACCTCGCGGCGCAGGGCCTCGTCCCGTGCATCTTCGGCTCGTGGGGTTACTACCTCCCGTGGGTGGGCGTCGAGCGCCTGAAGCGCCACTGGCGGGAGATGATCGCGCGCTGGGGCGCGTATCCGGTGGTGTGGTGCCTCGCGGGCGAGGGCGTGATGGCGTGGTATCTGCACAAGCAGAACCCGGAGCAGATCGAGATCGATCAGCGCGTGCAGCGCGCGGGCTGGACGGAGGTCGGGCGCTACGTCCAGGAGGCCGATCCCTTCGAGCGCCTCGTGACGATCCACCCGACGCGCCGCGGGAGGCAGCAGGTCGAGGACGACTCGGTCATGGACATCGAGATGCTCCAGACCGGCCACGGCGATCGTCGGAGCCTGCCGAGCACGGTGCAGGCGGTCACGGAGGCGTACGCCGAGCAGCCCACGATGCCGGTTATCAACAGTGAGGTCTGCTACGAGGGCATTCTCGAGAGCTGTCGCGAGGAGGTCCAGAGGATGATGTTCTGGGCCTCGGTCCTGAGCGGGACCTGCGGGCATACCTACGGAGCGAACGGAATCTGGCAGTTCAACCGCGCGGAGGCGCGCTACGGGCCATCGCCGCACGGCTACTCATGGGGCGATCGTCCGTGGGATGAGGCGATGGCTCTGCCGGGCTCGGCGCAGCTCGGGCGGTTCCGGCGGCTGCTGGCGCGCTGGGAGTGGTGGCGGATCGAGCCGCATCCGGAGTGGGTCGAGCCCCGCTGGAGCGAGGACGAGTACATGCTGCCCTACGCGGGCGGCATCCCCGGGGAGCTGCGGGTGATCTACCTGTTCAACGCGACACCGCCGGCGACGGTGCGGGGGCTGGAGCCGGGCGCGCGCTACCGGGCGTATCTGGTGGACCCGTCCACCGGCGCCGAGCACGAGCTGGGCGTCGCGGCGGGCAATGACGAGGGTGCCTGGCCCATCCCGCAGATCGAGGTGCGGCGGGACTGGCTGGTGGTGCTGGAGCGGGCGTGAGGGGCCGGCGCCTGCCCCGCGGTGCGCTTCACGCTGACGGACACGGACGCGCCCGCGGGGGGCACGTACTACTACGTGCGTGTGATGCAGGCCGATGGCGAGATGGCGTGGAGCAGCCCGGTGTGGGTGTGAGGGGCGGACGGCGGGTTCGCCGGACTTCAGCAGAAGCCGTGGCAGGGAGGCAGACCATGAGACATCTTCGCTATGCACTGATCGTGACGCTGCTCGCCGCGAGTACCTGCGCGGGGTTCGCGCAGAACGGGATGGAGCTGACGGGCGTCTCGGAGTACCTGGAGGCCCTCGACTACCCCGATTCGCTGAGCCTCAAGCTCACGGGCGTCTTCCGCTCGATGGACTTCGAGACGTACCGGCAGATGACCGTCGACCCGTTCGCGGACCTGTCGGTCATCGGTCGGTGGGCGATGGTGCAGGGCGAGCGCTACGACTACATCCTGTCACTCAAGTCTGACGGCGACTGGAAGCTGCGCTCGCTGGCGCTGAGCGTACTCGGGCAGGCCGCGGCGAAGTCCACGACTGTGGAGCCAGCGGCGGAGATGGGCCTGACGGGCTCATTCATCGCGCGCTACGGTGGGATGATGTTCCCGCACTACCTCGCCGAGGGCGAGGCTCCGCGCGAGGTCACTGTGCGCATCGCCACACTGGTGCTGCCCGATCCATCGCGCTTCAACCCGGTGGCGACGGACGATCCGGGTCTGAAGCTCGCCCGGCTGGACGTGCTGGGGTTCGTGAACACCTGCGAGCAGATGGGCGGCGAGGCGGTGCTGACCGTCGACGCGCCGGAGGGCAGCACGGTTGAGCTGTGGACGATCGGCTACCCGGAGGAGGCGGTGACACTGCCGGTGAGCCAGACGATCGGCACGCGCACACTCCCCTCCGCCCCCTGGTCGTTGCGCATCCGTCTGCCCGAGGGGATGACAGTGGACGACCTGCCGGACGGGAGGGTGGGCCTGAACCTGGACGCGGAGGGCATCCTGCCGGACTGGCTGCATCGTGAGGCGAACCCGGTGCCGTGAGGGCCGGAGCAGGCCCCCGGCAGGCCCCCGGCAGACCCCCGGCCTGCCGCCGGCCTGCCGCCGGCGAACTCCTCCGCGGCTTTCACATCACGCAGCCGGAGCTGATCCGCGATGACCCCCAAGCAGCGCGTCATGGCCGCACTCAACTTCCAGGAGCCCGACCGCGTACCCACCGGCCCGTGGGCGTTCTGGGCTGAGTTCAAGCAGGCGTGGCTGCAAGAGGTCGAGACCGAGGCCTCACTCGACGATCACTTCATCGAGGACGTGTCGATCGCAGTCGGCGACGAGACGCCCTACCCGAGCGTCGCCGGCGACCTCGGCCAGGATGGCGAGTACACGCTCGCGCGCGACGGCTGGGGGCAGGTGAAGCGCACGCGCTCGGGGGGCGCGTTTTTCGAGCAGATGGAGGTCGCGTACAACGAGGATGGCTCGCTGCGCCACGGGGAGTTCGAGTCGCCGCTGCTCGAAGCGCGCTACACCGGCATCGACGCGGTCATCGAGGAGCGCAAGGAGCGCTACTGCGTCTTCGCGAAGATCGGCGGCCCGTTCATCCGCACCGGCTTCATGCGCGGCGAGATGCAGTGGCTGATCGACCTCGCCGCCGACCCGAAGATGGCCGCCGAGATGGCGATGCGCACCGCCGAGCACATCACGCAGATCGGGCTTGAGGAGCTGCGCCGCTGGGACCTCTACGATACGGGCGTGTGGGTCTACGATGACATGGCCGCGACGAAGGGCCCGATGTTCTCACCGGCCACCGCCGAGGCCATCCTCGCGCCCGCGTGGGCGCACATCGTGGACAGCTTCAAGGACGCAGGCGCGGCCAAGGTCATCCTGCACTCCGATGGCAACATCGGCCCGCTGCTCGACCTGTTCATCGACCTCGGCTTCGACGGCATCAACCCGGTCGAGTATCACGTGGGCCTGAACCCGCTGGAGCTGAGCAAGCGCTACGGTGACCGCCTGGCACTGCTCGGCGGCCTCGACAACGCGCACATCCTCCCGCGCGGCAATCGCGCGGAGCTGCGCGAGCACGTGCTGGAGGTCCTGCGCGCGGGCGTGGGCGGAGGGCTGGTGCTCGCCACGCACTCCGTCGGCCCGGACATCTCCGTGCCGACGATGGAGTACGTGCGCGAGCTGATGCTCGAGTTCGGCGAGTACCCGATGGATTGGGCGTGAGCTTCCCGTGGTGCGGACGCCCGCAGACGCGAAGCGTCTGAGCCCGCACGCGCACGCCGTTCGGCGATGAGAACGGACGAGGGCCGACCTCGCGCCAATCGCTGGCGCGATTGGCGCTCGTGCGGCCCCTCCGCACGACCCGCGCGAGCCGGTCCCCGGCCCGTCGTTCTCCCCCTCTCCCGCTTGCGCCATGTCGTCTATGGCGCCCAACCCCGAAGGGGTCGAGAGGGGGTCGGGGGGTGAGGCGCCGTTCAGAGCCGCCCTACCGATCACACAGCAGTTCGCCGCCGACGGCGACGTTGTCACGCGCGTTCTCGCGGATGAGGATGATGTAAGCGCTCTTCGGGTGACCGTACGCGGCCCCCAGCGCATCGGTCATCGCGCAGCATAGCTCGCGCTTCTTCTCGACATCCAGCGGTCCTCCGTCGATCGTCACAACAGGCATGGCGTGCCCTCCTTGCGGCTGAGATACGTCAGGCGGCAGATCCGTCCGGTATGACGAAGCAGAACGAACTCCCGTGGCCGACCTCGCTGTCGATCCACACGCGGCCGCCGTGCGCCTCCACGGCCATGCGCACGAAGGCGAGGCCGAGGCCGGTACCCTGGCTCTTCTTCGCGCCCTCGAGCTGGGAGAACTTGCGGAAGAGCCACGCCTGCTGCTCGGGAGAGATGCCGGGGCCCGTGTCTGTCACGCACACCTGCATGCCCTCTGCGGTCTCGGCGGCGGTGACCGTCACCGAGCCGCCCGCGGGCGTGAACTTGATCGCGTTACCCAGCAGGTTCACGAGCACGCGCTTGAGCAGAGCGCGATCGGCACTCAGCGCCATCCCCTGCGCTACCTCCATGCCCAGGCTCAGTCCGCTCTCGCGCGCGAGGTGATCGACGCGCTCGAAGCACTCGCTCACCAGCTCGCCCAGGTCGATCCGCTCGCGCGAGGGCTCCAGCTCGCCGGCCTCCATCTTGGAGATGTCCAGCAGGTTGCTGATCATGTCCTGCAGGTCCATCCCGGCGTTGATGGCCTCGGGGATGAATTCGCGCGCCAGCTCGTCCTCGTAATCCACGGCCTCGACGGTCTGCAGGCCGGTGATGATGTTCGTGAGCGGCGTGCGCATGTCGTGCACGATCATGTTCGTCAGGTCATCGTGAAGCTGCTGCAGTTCGCGCAGCTCGCGGTTGACGCGCTCGAGCTCCTGTGCGCGCTCCTCGATCTGCGCGTAGAGCGCCCGGCTGTCGGCCAGGGAGCGCACGCGCGCGAGCAGTTCGTGATCGCGCACCGGCTTGGTGATCACGTCCGAGGCGCCTGAGGCAAGCGCCTGCTCCTCATCGGCGTCGTCGTAGGCGGGGGTGGTGATGATGATCGGCGCGGGCCCGTCGGTCGCCTCGCCGATCTGCCTCGCCAGCCCGTAGCCGCTTACGTCGCCGAGGATCGCGTCGATGATCGTCACGTCCGGCCGGTGCTGCGCGAAGGCTTCCATCGCCCCGGCGGGCTCGACCACGGAGGCGGTGTAGCCGGCGTGGCGCAGGCACTCGGCAATCGGCGCATCCACGTCCGGTGTGTCGGTCACGATCAGCACACGCTCGCCCGCACCCGGCCGCGAGCGCTCGAGCTCGGAGACCGCGTGCCGCGCCGCCTCGGGCGCCTCTCCGGGGTCGTGGCCCTCGAAGCCCCGCCAGACGACCGCTGGGAAGCGCTTGCGCTCGGACGGCTCGCCGTCGGCCCAGCCGATCGGCACGAGGCCAATCAGCCGGTAGCCGGAAAGCCCGAAGAGGTGCGCGATCTCATCGCCGAGGTAGAGCGCGCCGGTCATGTAACAGCTCGCAAGGCCCTCCGCGTACGCCGCCAGCATCAAGTTCTGCACCGCGCACGCCCCCGATGCGATGGACAGCTCCGGCCCCTCGCGCCCGACCGCGGTGAAGACCGCGACGAGCACCGGCGCGCGGCCGATCGCGGGCGCCAGCGAGCGCGCGTAGCTGAGCGTCTGGCGCGACGGCCCATCCTCCATCGCGTGCACGACCGCGCCAAGCCGCTCCTGCAGGAATGCGACGAGCCGCGCCTTGTCCTCGCCCCGCATCACCACCAGTGCGCGCTCGTCGCGCCTCGTCCCGAAGGGCGCATGGCGCGCGGCGTCGATGACGCGCTCGAGCACCTCTTCGGAGATCGCGTCCTCCCGGAAGCGCCGGATGCTGCGCCTGCCACGGATCGCGTCGAAGATGTCGATGGCACTCACTCCTCAGTCGCCCGCCCATGATGCAAGCTCGCGGCCGGCCTGGCGGGCCCGATCGAGCGCGGTTGGACGCTCGCGGATCGCGTCCTTCGCGTCGATGCATTCGAAGGTCAGCTCGCGGCGTTCGAACACCTGCAGCGTCCAGTACCACGACGCGAGCACAATGCGGGAGGCGTCGAAGAGGAGCGGCAGGTCGCCTCCGCCCACACCGAGGTAGAGTGCGGCGCGCGGATGTCGCGCTTCAGACACGATGTCGCCGCGATGGCGCCGCACCCACATCGGCTGGCAGCGGTCGATCATCGTCTTGGCCTGGGCGGTAAGGGACATGAAGAAGACGGGGGACGCGACGATGATCCGGTCGGCGGCGCAAAGCGGTTCGTAGAGGCGCTGCATGTCATCGTCGATGACGCACCGACCGCTGCCACTCGCGCAGCCGCCGCAGTGGCGGCATGGGGCGATGGTCATCTCGCGCAGATCGAAGCGCTCGACACGCGCCCCCGCCTCGGCGGCGCCATCGAGGGCGGCGTCGAGCAGCGTGTCGGTGTTGCCTCCCGCGCGCGGGCTGCAGGCGAACGCGATCAGGTGGATGGCGTCGGGTCTCTCGCTCATCGGGCCTCCCGCGAAAGCCTTCGACGCGTGTGCGGGAGGGACCTCGCGGGGAACGTGGGGGTCGTTGTAGGACAGGCGTCCCCGCCTGTGGGTTGTTGTCGTTGTAGGACAGGCGTCCCCGCCTGTCAGTTGTTGTCGTTGTAGGACAGGCGTCCCCGCCTGTCAGTTGTTGTCGTTGTGGGACAGGCGTCCTCGCCTGTCAGTTGTTGTCGTTGTAGGACAGGCGTCCTCGCCTGTGGGTTGTTGTCGTTGTAGGACAGGCGTCCTCGCCTGTGGGTTGTTGTCGTTGTAGGACAGGCGTCCCCGCCTGTCAGTTGTTGTCGTTGTAGGACAGGCGTCCCCGCCTGTCAGCCGTTCGCGGTTCAGTACGCGTCTTCCCCCCGGATCTCCGCGCTGACCTCCCGACGGTACTCATTGCCCGACCATGCCCACTCGCGCGGGTCCTCGACCAGCCCGGCCGCCACCGGGTTCATCCAGATGTAACACGCGATCTCCACGGACTCCGCGGGACCGCGGACCACGTGGTCGAACGACTCGTCCTGCCAGAGGGCCCCGCGTCTCCCGATCTTGCGGTTGATCTGGTGAGCGAGGAAGCCTTTCATGCTTCCCGTTATCCCGGAGAGCGAGAAGAAGCCTTCGTCAGACGCCATCGGCCAGATCAGGAGATGCACATGGTCGGGCATGATCACCCACTCGTGCAGCAGGTACCTCTCGCCATGTCTGGATCTCATGGCCTCGACGGTCATCTGAGCCAACGGCGGCGTGGTCAGATTGCACGCATACCGGTCGAGTAGCGAGAACGTGACGAAGTGCATTTCTCCGGGCGCTTGCCAGTGCGGCAGGTGACGGCCGGTCTTGCGGAATTCGCGGATAGACTCCGGGTTGCGGTCTTCTGACCCAAACATACGTCTCCCCCCTCGAGCGCGGAGATGCGAACTACGGAACAACTGACAGGCTGGAAAGCCTGTCCTACGCACGACAACGACTGACAGGCTGGAAAGCCTGTCCTACGCACGACAACGACTGACAGGCTGGAAAGTTTGTCCTACGCACGACAACGACTGACAGGCCGGAAAGCCTGTCCTACGCACGACAACGACTGACA
>JALGSW010000087.1 GCA_029821635.1 Candidatus Zipacnadia bacterium | reverse complement strand
TCGCAGCATCTTTGCCCTGCCGCCGGAGACAAGCTCACGAGCGACTCGACATCGATCCTCCGTGCGGCTTTCCGCCGCATTTTGCACTAAGCCCACTGTATCACACCGCAGGCAATAACGCAAGACATTCCTTAAGTTGAGCCCCTTGCGATAGCGGGCTTTCAGTTCGCCTGTGTTGCAGGCGGTGCTCCCGTGCCCGGTGCGAGCAGAGCGAGTTCACCATCGTCGCACCCCGTGCAGTTCGCCGGAAGCGCTGGACGAGCGCGTGATCGGCCCAAAGCGCAGCGTCCGTACGTTCCGCCCTCCCGGGCGGTTGTCCTGGAAGCCGCCTCGCCCGGCAGGCGCAGCCTGCGGGCTACGCCGCCATCCGCACCGTCTGGCGCACTCTGTCGAGCATCCCCTCCTCCGCCACCGCCAGCACCACCAGCAGCGCCAACGAAGCGTGCACCCGTACCTTCGCCATCCCCCCCTGCCCCACCGCGCGTCCGGATCGGCCTTCGACCCACGCTGGTTCGCCCGGGCCGCGGGGCGCTTGCCGACATCCCACACTGCGCGTCCACAGGCCGCTCATTCTAACCAACATCTGGGCCCGTTGCCGGGGGGCAGGCCACAGATTCCGTCGGCTCAGCGCCCGGCCGAGGCCGTGCGGCTCCCCTCGCGTCTGCGCCGTCCGTTACCGGACGCCCCCCCTCGGCGGGCGCCCGTGGATGCCGCGGCAGGTGCGGCCGCTATGGGCGCAGCCGGCGCCGTGGCACCGGTGTCAAAGCCCTCGATATTGCGCACGGAGATTCGCTCGCCCAGCGCGCGCTCAATGTCGCGCATCGCGCCCCGATCCGCGGGTGTCACCAAGGTGATGGCGTCGCCATTGCGCTCCGCCCGCCCGGTCCGGCCGACGCGGTGGATGTAGTCGTCAGCGCTGCCCGGGACGTCGTAGTTGATCACGTGCGAGATCGTGTCTACGTCCAGCCCCCGCGACGCGACGTCGGTGGCGACCATCAGCCAGACCTCACCTGTGCGAAATGCGTCCAGCGCCTTACGGCGCTGGTTCTGCGAGCGGTTCGAGTGCAGTACGGCCGCCCCGCGCCCCGACCGGCCGATCTGCTTCGCCAGCCGGTTGGCGCGGTGCTTGGTGCGCGTGAAGACCAGCACCGAGCTGGTGTCCGTGCGGTCGAGCAGCGCCAGAAGCATCTCGGTCTTGCGATCTGCCGCCACCGGGCACAGGGCATGCTTCACCGTCTGCGCCGGGGCAGTCAGACCGATCTCGATGCGCTCTGGGTCGCGCAGAATCTCGCGCGCGAACCGATTGAGTTCCGGCGCGAAGGTCGCCGAGAACAGCATGGTCTGCCGCTCGCGCGGGGTCTGCGCAACGATCCGCCGGACATCAGCCAGGAAGCCCATGTCGAGCATCCGGTCGGCCTCGTCCAGGACCAGCGTCTGGACGCGGCTCAGGTCGGCGTTGCCTCGCTGCACATGGTCGAGCAGCCGGCCGGGGCAGGCCACGATGATTTCTGCGCCCCCGCGCAGCGCGTCCACCTGCGGGGCCATGCCGACCCCGCCGTAGACGGTGGCCGAGCGCAGGTCGGTGAAGCGGCCCAGTTGCGCGATCTCCTCGTTGATCTGTTCGGCCAGTTCACGCGTGGGGCTGACGATGAGCGCGCGCATGCGCCCGCGTTCGTCCGGCGCGGCCAGCAGGGCCTGCAGCATCGGCAGCACGAAGGCCGCCGTCTTGCCGGTGCCCGTCTGCGCGGTGCCGATGACGTCCCGCCCTTCCAGCGCCGGTGGGATCGCCGCCTGTTGGACGGGGGTGGGCTCCGTGTAGCCGGCCGCCTGGATTGCCCGGTGCAGACGGTCGTCGAGACTGATACGATTGCGTGTCATTGCACTACCTTCTTGTCGCCAGCTATCGAAAGAGTTGTCTCCGCTGGACCGGCGTAGCTGGTGGCGAATGCGGTGTATCGTCCGTACGAGTACGTGCGAAAGCACGCATGCCGGGAGCGGAGTCGCACTCATCAGGGGGTGTTCGACTGCCAGTCAGGCTTGGAGAAGACGGCGCACGGAAAGCAGTGCGGGAAATGTACGTCCGAGCCAAGACAAGAGCGTCAGTGTGCCCGACAGGTGCCGCGGGGAACTCGTCTATGTGTTCCCTCACCAACATCATACTTCATTCCGCCGGAAGTAGCAACAGGCCTAAGTTCCCACTTCCGCCTCGACGCTCTACCGCAGCCGCACCCAGCGGAAGCCCGGCCCCAGATACGCCTGGCCGCCACCGAGGTCGTCCATCAGGCCGAAGCTCGTGTCGGTGTCCGAGCGCTCGAGCTGCGAGCGCTCGCGCATCCGCGCCAGCAGGTTCTGCGCCTCCCGCTGCTCGGGCTCAATACTCAGCACCGCGCGCAGCTGCTCCTCAGCCTGCTCGAACTCGCTCCTCCCGGCATACGTGGACGCCAGCGCCATGCGCACGGGGATCAGGCCAGGGTCCTCACTGAGCACACTCTCCCACCGCTCGATCGCCTCATCCGCCCGCCCCTCCTCAGCCGCGATCGCGCCCAGGTGCAGCAGGGCCGAGAGGCGCACCTCCGCGCGCTTCGTGAGGACGGCGGCGCGCTCGAGTGCCTCCCGAGCGGCCTTGCGGCGGTGCAGCGCGGCGAGCGAGACGCCGAGGTCGTGCCACGCGTCGTCATCGTGCGGGTCGAGCTCTACCGCGCGCTTGTAGCAGCCGACCGCTTCCTCGAAGCGGTTCTGCACCGCCAGCACGTCGCCGAGCTCGTTGTGCAGGGCGGCGTTATGCGGCTCGCGCTCGACGCCGCGCCGGTAGGCCGACTCGGCTGCCCGGATGTCGCGCTTCGCCAGCAGTCGCCGCGCGTGGCGGTGGTAGTAGCCCGCGGCCTCGGTCGATTCGGCGGCCTCGCGCAGCAGCAGTCCGCAGGCGAGGCAGACGCGTCCCGCGGGCGAGACCGGCCGGCCGCAGGCGCTGCAGACGCGCACATGCGGCCCGGGAGCGGCCGGGGCGGCGGGCGGCGACTCTGAGAGTGAGCCGACCAGCCGTGAGAGCTGCGGCATCACCCGCGTCCCACGGATCATGTCCACGAAGGCGTTCACACTGCCGGGCCGCCTGCCCGGATCGGGAGCGATCGCTGCCGCGATCGCCGCCCGCAACTCCGGGGGCGTGGTGACCGGCAGGCGGTTCACATCCAGCAAAGGCGGGCCTTGCTGGGTGGCGACGGCGCCCTCCACCTCCAGGAACGAGAAGCGCCCGGAACCGTTACTCGCGGCGGGCACCGGAATGCCGCCGTTGAGGACCGCGAAGAGCAGCACGCCAAGGCTGAACACGTCCGACGGAGGGTGGATGACGCCTCGCTCGGTGAACTCAGGAGCGAAGTAGACCTGCTGCTGCGCGGAGTAGTGCGGGCGCTTGCGCACTGCATGGCCATAGAGCGCCGCGATCGCGAAGTCCGTGATCCGCACGCTCCCATCGGGCATCAGGAAGACGTTCTCGGGGCGCAGGCTCGTGTGATAGACGCAGCGCTGGTGCGCGTATTGCAGCCCGGCGCAGATCTGCCTGGTGACGCCGACGGCGTCCGCGGGCTCCAGCGCGCCCTGGCCTGTGAGTATCTCCGACAGCGGCCGGCCGTCCACGACCTCGCCGATGATCGCCACGTGCTTCCCGAGCAGGACGGTGTGACGAACATCCGCGATCGCGGGGTGCGTCAGCGCCACGACGACCTTCGCGATGCGGTTGAAGACCTTCCCCGGCTGCTGCTTCACCGGCTCATGGAAGCGTTTGAGGACCAGTCGCTCGTGCTTCTCCTCGTGCAGGACTGAGTACACGGTGCCGTGCGGCCCGGAGCCGATCACGTCCTGCACCAGGTAGGGGCCGACGCGCGTCTGTTCACTGCTCGCGTGGGTGGTCATCTCTGATCGACCGCGACTTCGCCGTCCGACACCTTTGCGCCTCCTCGGAGGAGAGTTCGTGAGCTTCGACGAATGTACCGGCCAGGAAGAGGCATTCACCTTTGGGAGGCAAAAGATGCTGGTTTGCGCCGTCTGCAGTACCGAGGCAGAGGACGACGCGAAGTTCTGCGCCGAGTGCGGCGCCAGCTTCGCCGAGGAAGAGGAACTCTCCACCTCCGAGGCCATGATCGCGATGGCGGCGGAGTATGAGGCGGCGATTCGCGAGAACCCCGAGGATGCCGCGGCACGCTACGACCTCGGCCTGGCGCGGATGTATGAGCACAAGTGGGGCAAGGCCGCCGAGCAGTTCCAGAAGGTGACCGAGCTCGAGCCGCAGTACGCCGACGCGCACGCGAACCTGTCCGTCTGCCTCACCAGGCTCGGCCAGCCGGAGCGCGCGATGGAGCACATCGAGCGCGCGGTCGAGCTCGACCCGCAGAAGAAACGCTACCGCAAGATCAAGCGCCAGCTCGACGGCCGCACACACTGAGCGCTACGGGCGCGGCTCTTCGGGCCTGCCGCCATTGGCCGCCGAGCGGTCCGCGGCGAGGCACACGCGGCTGGTGCGGATACCGTCGGCGATGTCAGGCACGCAATCGGCGCCCGACTGGATGCACTCCACCAGGTGGTCGATCTCCTGCTGGAACGGGTGATGCACCACGTCGCCGGAGTTCGGCGTGATGCAGGGGATCTCGAAGTAATCCTCCTGCTCGGGCGTCAGCACGCGTGAGTAGAGCTGGTTGCCCAGCGCGGTCCCCTCGCTGCCCATCACGTTCACGTTGAAGCGGTAGGGGCCGACGATCTCGAGGATCGCCGAGGTCTTCCCCACCGCGCCCGACTCATACTCGAAGGTGCAGACCGTCGCGGTATCGTACTCGAAGCCCAGCGACGGGTTGTTGTGCGAGTGCGCGGTGACGCGCGCGACCTCGCCCATGAAGTTGCGCGCCATGTCCACCGCGTGGCAGCCGCCGGTGAGCATCGCGCTGCCCGCCTCGCTCTTCTTCGCGATCCAGCGGTCCGCGCGGATCACGTCGCCCACGCCGTGCCAGTAGTCGGTCTCGCAGTAGAACAGCTCTCCCAGCGCCCCGCGCGCCACGAGGTTCTTCACGTTCACGACCTGCTGGTTCCAGCGCAGGACGAAGCTCATGACGCTCTTCACGCCCGCCTTCGCGACGGCCGCGCCGAGCTCATCCAGCTCCTCATCGTTGATCCCCGCGGGCTTCTCCAGCGCGATGTGCTTGCCCGCCTGCGCGGCCGCGATGCCGTCGGCGGCGTGCAGGAAGTTCGGCGTGGTCACCGAGACGATGTCCACCTCGTCATCGGCCAGCAGTTCGTCGTAGTCGGCGTAGATGCGGCAGTCGAGCCCACGCTCGGCCACGAGCTTCTCGGCGCTCGAGCGCGTGCGGCTCGTGACGCCGACGATCCGCGTGTGCGGGTTGGTCATGTATGCCTTCGCGTGCTCGTACGCGACCCAGCCGCAGGCGTTGATAGCTGCTCCAAGTGTCTCGCTCATGATCGTGTCCTCCCATGTTCTCAACTCTCGCGCACGAGGAAGCTCTGCGCGACGCCACCGGTCGTTCCTCCCCCCTCTCCCGCTTGCGACGCGTCGTTTGCGTCGCCAGGGAGAGGGGGGACCGAGGGGGGACCGAGGGGGGTGAGGCAAGGCTAGTCCAGCGCCCCCGCGTGCCGTCCGGCCTGCGGATCGCCGGCGGCGTGGATCGTGCCGTCGTCGTCGATCGCGAGCATCACCGGCATCGCGATGAACTCATCGGTGACCGCGACCTCGTGTCCGCGATTCATCAACTCCTGCCGCACGTCCTCCATCACGGAGGCGTTGAGCAGCAGGCTCGCGGGAGCCTTGAACGCGCGCGCGCGGTCGGGGTCGGAGTCGAATGAGTTCTCCATGTGGTCGGTCGAGAAGCGCGGAGTGGTCAGGGCGACCGCGGGCGCCATGCCGAACTCCACGTGGTTGAGCAGCGCGTTCAGGGTCGTCTGGTCCTGCACGTCGCCGCCTGCGACGCTGATCGCGGCGACCGCGCGCCCATCACGCGTGACGAGCGTCGGGGTGAGGGTGACGCGGGGGCGCTTGCCCGGCTCGATGCGGTTCGGGTGGCGCGGGTCGGTGTTCATGCAGCGCAGGCGGTTGCCCTGCACGACGCCGGTGCGCGGGTCGGGCTCGTTGCCCGCGAGGTTGCAGCTTGGCGTGGCCGCGACGACGTTCCCCCACCGGTCGGCGACCACGCAGGTGGTGGTGTCCGAGATCGGTGTGGTGACTTCGTTGGGCTCCGCCGAGCCGTCGCCGACGAGCGGCCGCATCGTGTACGGGTCGCCCGGCCGGCGATCGCGCGATGCCCGCACCGGATCGATCAGCGCGCGGCGCATCTGCGTGTACTCGTCGCTCAGCAGCCTCGGCAGCGGCACCCCCGCGAACTCCGGGTCGGCGTAGTACTCATCGCGATCGGCGTAGGCGAGCTTCATCGCCTCCGTGATCGTGTGCACGTGATCCGCGGAGAGGTGCTCCATCGCGGCGAGGTCGTGGCCCTCCAGCAGCCGCAGCGCCTGGCACAGCACCGGTCCCTGCGTCCACGGGCCGCACTTGTGTACGCCCAGGCCCCGAAAGTCCACGGAGACGGGCGCTTCGTGCGTAGTCAGGTGCGCGGCGAGGTCGCCCGCGGTCAGCGGCGAGCCGACCTCCCCGTACCAGGCGACGAGCTCGTCAGCGATGTCGCCTCGGTAGAAGCGCTCGCGGGCCGCCAGCAGCCGCTCCACGCGCGAGCCGCCGGCGTTGCGCTCGGCGGCGACGAGGCGGCGCAGTGTCTCAGCAAGGCACGGGTGCCAGTCGGCCTCACCCGCGTCGAGCAGGCGCAGGGCGGGCGTGACCGCGCGCTCGAAGCTGGTCGTGCCGAAGGCCGCGAGCGCGCTGAAGCACAGGTGCAGAGCGCCGGGGACGGGCATCGCGCGGTAGCTGCCCTCGTCGGGGATGCCGGTGGCGTAGTACTCAGCGATGGTGGCCGGGTCAAGCGGAGCCCGCCCGACGCCGCTGAGCACGCGGACCTGCCGCGCGCGCGCGTCGAAGAGCATGAACGGGATCTCCCCGCCGATCGCGAAGAGGCCGTAGTCGGTGACCGCCAGCGCGAGAATCGTCGCGACGGCCGCGTCCACGGCATTGCCACCGTCCGCAAGTATCTCCAGGCCCGCAGCCACGGAGCCTGCGCCGCCTGCGGCGACCGCTCCCCCACGCCCCGATGCGTTCCAGCCGATCTGATCTGTCACTGAGAAGAACCTCCGGTCATGGCGTGACACGCTTGACCTCGACCACGAAGCCGTCCTCCGCGACCGAGACGAACAGGTAGTGATGGAAGCCACCGTTCTCGGGCTCGGCGTAGAGTGAAGCGCCCCCGCCGCCGCTGATGAAGTAGTGGATCCCGTCGCGCTCCTGGTGGTTGTAGAGGTGCTCGTGCCCGTGGAAGACCGCATCCACGCCGCTCTTGACGAACAGCGCGTGCAACGCGTCGCGCTCCTTCGGGTGCTTGTCGAGGGAGAAGCCGATGTTCCCGTCCACCGGGAAGAGCGGGCGGTGCATCGCCACGAAAGTGAACCTCGCGCCCTGCGCCGCCTCGAGATCCTGTTGCAGCCACGCGAGTTGCGTGCCCGTGACCCGCGCGTCGGCGCCGATGGTCTCCGAGTCGAGGATGACGAAGTGACAGCCCTCGTAGTTGAAGGAGAAGTAGAGCTTCTTGAAGTACTCGCAGAAGATCTCGGCGTTGCGATGGACGCCGCGGATGTCGTGATTGCCCGGGGCGAGCGCAACGGGGATCGCGCGGTTCGCCTGCAGCGGCTGCATCGCGGTGAAGAAGCCCTCCCACTGCCTGCGCACCGTCGTCTGGTTGCTGGAGCCGTCGATGTAGTCGCCCGCGCCGATCACGAACGGGACATCCAGCCGCCCGACCTGCGTTGCGATCTCGCGCAGCACCGGGCTGTACTCGTTCCCGTAGGGCTGCGAATCGCCGAAGACCGCGAAGTCGAAGGGGCGGAACTGGGGCGCCGCGTCCTGCTGCGGCGGGGCTTGTTCCTGCGCGCTCAGGACGGATGCCGCCAGCAATGCCGCAATGAATGCGACCGTGAATGTGCGGAGCTTCGTCATGCTCATCACCGTAGGCCCCGACGGCGGTTCAATGCGCGGTGTTCACGGGCGGCTGCACGGGCGGGACGCCCGTGCCACGAAGAAGCGTCCAGTCCACGAGAGGGTCGTCAGCTTGTCGCCTGTCGCTCAGAACAGCTTCGCGATCTCGTCCTGATCGTAGCGCGGCAGCTCCGTCGGGCCGCCGTCGCCGAGCAGCGTGACGCCCTCGTTCGCCTCGACGACCTCGCCGATCTCCGCGCAGTCGATGCCCTCGGCGCGGATGGCGTCGGCGATGCGTTCGGCGTCAGCGGGCGCGACCGCCAGCAGCAGCGAGCCCGAGGCGATCAGCCCCAGCGGCTCGAGCTCCAGCGCCGCGCACAGCGCCTGCGTCTCCGGGAAGATCGGGATGTCCGCGAGCCGCACGGCGACGCCGTTGCCGCTCGCGGCCGCCAGCTCATGCAGGCCGGTCGCGACGCCACCCTCGGTCGGATCATGCATCGCATGCACGTCGCCCGCCTGCACCGCCGCGCGCGCTTCGCGCAGCACGCTGATGCCGGGATCGTGCAGGAAGCCCTGCGCGCGCGCGATCGCGTCCGGCTCGACGCCACGCGCGATGAGCCGCTCGGTGCACTCGCGGGCGGCGATCGAGGAGCCCTCGACCGCCACGCGCTTGGTGAGCAGTATGCGGTCGCCGACCTGCGCGCCCTCGCTGGTAATCAGCCCGTCTTTGGGCACCTCACCGAGCATGAAGCCTACGAGGATCGGCCGGTCGAGGTCGTACGTGACCTCCGTGTGCCCGCCGACGAGCGCGATCCCGAGCTCCCTGCAGGCGCGGTCGATCTGATCGAAGATCATACGCACGAGGGCCTCATCGGACTGCTCGTCGGGAAGCAGGAGCGTGGCGAGGAACCACAGCGGGACGCCGCCGGAGGTGGCGACGTCGTTGGCGTTGACGGCGACCGCGTAGTGCCCGATCTCGTCGGTGGCGAAGGTGATCGGGTCGGTCTTGGCGACGAGGTAGCGGTCGCCCCCGCCCCACTCCAGCACGGTCACGTCGCGACCGATGCCCGGCCCGACGATCACGCGCGGGTCATCGATGTGCAGCCCGCCGAGCAGCCGCGCCAGGAACTCCGGCTCGAGCTTGCCGACGGGCAGGCGGTGGTCCATCTACGCGCGCCCCTCCCTCAGGCGCGCACTCACACAGAGCACGGCGGTGAGGTCGGCCGCCGAGTCGAGCACGAGGTGCGCGCCCGCCTCGGCGAACTGCTCGCGCGCGGTCTTGGCCGTGAGCACGCCCGCGGTCCACGCGCCGGCCGCGTGGCCGACCTCGATGTCCGTGACGTGATCGCCCACCATCAGCGCCTCGTGCGGCGCAACGCCCAGCGCCTCCAGCGCCTCGTGCAGATGCGCCGGATCGGGCTTGACGCGCGCCACGTCGTCGCGGGTGAGTAGGACTTCGTGGTGCATTGGGTGCCGCTCGCAGACGGACGCGACCCCCGCGCGGCAGTTGCGCGTGATGATGCCGACGCGTAGCCCGTAGTCGCGGAGCTGCTCCAGCATCTCGGGAATGCCCGGGTAGGGCGCAGCCACGGAGGTGAAGACGAGCTCGACGTCGCGCATGGCCTCGGCGGCCTCCTCGCGGAAGCGCTCGCGGTCGGCGGCGTCGGTGAGCAGCGCGCCGGCGTCATCGACGATCTCGAGGATGTAACGCTTCTGATCGAGATTGTCGGTCAGTCGCCAGCGCTCGGCAACGTCCAGCACGCCCTGGCGCATGAGAGCGAAGTCGATGTCTGTCGCGGCCAGGGTGCCATCGAAGTCGAAGATGGCAGCGCGGATCGCGGCCGGGTCGAACTGCTCGATCTGCAGGGCGGCGGGCTGCTCGCTCATGGCATCACGTGATGAAGATCGGCGACGCCCAGGCCATCTCGCCGTCGGCCTGGGTCACGCGCAGGTAGAAGAAGTCGCCCGGCTGCGCCGCCTCGCGGTCGCGCAGCGTGGCGCTAAAGCGCGCGGTGAGCTCGGGACCCTCGGATGATGCGCGGTCGATCTCGCGGTTGTTCTTCACGAGCTCACAGGCGGCGATCGGCGCGGCGCCGATGACCTGCGCGGAGAACTCGGCCGGGCCGGAGAGCTCGCTCGCGGCCACGTCGCCGCCCATCGGCGTGTCGCCGAGGCCGAAGCGTACGATCATACGCGCGCCGGTAGTCGCGTAGCAGCGCCGGGCCCGGAGAGCGTCGAAGATGCCGTCGCGCGTGAGGCTGGTCGCCCAAACGCCCGTGATTCCGGGCGGGGCGAGGAAATCCGTCTCGCTGATGACGTAAGGGCCATGCACGAGCGGGCGCGAGGGGCGGCCGTCGTGCGACTCCGAGCCGCCGGTGAAGCCGAAGCGGTAGCCGCGCGCGAGGCCGTCCTGGAGGTGATGGCCGCGCGCCTCGCCGGTACCGAAGTAGCCGCCGGAGGCGAGATAGTCGATCGGGTAGGGCTCGCCCAGCTTCTCCGAGCTGCCCCAGATCGAGAAGACTTCGCAGAGGCGCTCGAGCTCCGGGTCGCAGTAGTCCCAGTTCATCCAGGTGTTGCCGCCGCCGCGGGCGGTGTGATGCGGGACGGAGATCACGTCCTCGATCGGCACGGTGCGCTTGAGCGCGTCGAAGAGCCCCTGCGCGGTCTCGGTCTCCGGCCGGTCACAGCGGAAGAGCGGCACCGGGTCGACGCCGCGCACGCGGTTGCGGCGGTAGATCACGTGCCGGTGGCCGAAGTTCCCGGCGAAGCCCGCCGAGCAGCCCCACTCGTAGCCGGGGAAGGTGACGAAGCGCCCGGGCTCGTTGAGCCGCCGGTGCACCTCGATCGTGTCGG
Source organism: Candidatus Zipacnadia bacterium (assembly GCA_029821635.1). Lineage (GTDB taxonomy): Bacteria > Armatimonadota > Zipacnadia > Zipacnadales > UBA5352 > UBA5352. The sequence continues at coordinate 8,347 of JALGSW010000087.1, read as the reverse complement.
CCCACTCGGCTTCGGTGAGCTTGAGATCGTGATCGGAGACGGTGGCGAAGTGGATCGTCGCCACGTCGCGCGCCCAGGCGAGGGCCGCCTCGACCGTCGGCGGGCCCATCAGCAGGTCGGCGTCGCTGATGAGTGCCTGCGCACGGCGCTCGCGGATGTGCGAGTGTACGTCGCCCCAGTACAGCGACTGCGCAGGCGCGTCGGAGGTGATCTCCAGCGGGTCGGAGACGGCGCGCAAGTCGTCGCCCACCAGCGCCTCGATGCGGTAGACGCCCGGCTCGGCGATCGCAACCTGCGCGTGGCCGAGGCCGTCCTCGACCGTGGCCTCGCCGACCTTCGCATGGCCGCTCGGGCCCATGGCCACGAGCGCCGCGGCCCCCGCGCCATCTGTGGCGGTCGCGCCGGCGCCGTTGCATGCCTGGACGGTCACGCGGACGGGCTCGCCCGCAGCCGCGCTGCTATCTGTCACGACCCGGAGTGATGCGACCTTCGGGTCGATCAGCCTCTCAACCACGTCAGGGAGTGACGTCCTCTCCTGTGCCACTGTCTGCGCCTCCCGCTGCATCCATCTGCTGCTGCAGTTGCTGCAGCAGCTTCGTCTGCTCCTGGTTCTTGTCGAAGTAGGTGCCGACGTCGCCGGCCGCGCGCGCCGACTCGGCCTCGGCGTCCACCTGGAGGATGCGCTCGATGACCTGCCGCAGCGTCGCGACCGTCGCGGCATCCAGCTCCGCGCCTGGCTGTCCGGGCGCGGACGTTGCGACCTCCACCGGCTGTCCACCGCCCGCTTCCGCGACTTCCTCGCGCACGCCGATCACGCCGAAGAGCTTCGCGAGCGTGCTCTCCAGGTCGTCGCCCCAGACGATGTTCTCGCCGTAGGCCATGATGACCTTACGCAGCTCAGGCAGACCGGTGTCCTCGGCTTCGAGGTAAAGCGGCTCGACGTAGAGCAACGATTCCTCGAGCGGGATGACGAGCATGTTACCGCGGATGACGCGCGAACCCACCTGGTCCCAGAGGGTGATCTGCGATGAGATCTCCGAGTTCTGAGTGATGCGCGACTCGATCTGCCACGGGCCGTAGATAGTCTTGCGCGGGAAGGTGTAGACGAGCAGCTCGCCGTAGTTGGGGGGATCACAGCGGGCCGCCATCCAGGCGACCATCACGCGCTCCTCCTGGCCGGCGAGGACCAGCGGCATCATCAGCAGGAACTCGGGCTTGTCCATGCCCGGGAGCTGCATGACGACGTAGTAGGCCTCCATCTGCCGGCGTCCGTAGGAGTAGACCTCGGGCGGGATCGCCCAGCGGTCCTCGCCCTGATAGAAGACCGACGGGTCCTTCATGTGGTAGCTGCAGTACGCGCCGACCTGCACCGCGAAGTAGAACTGCGGGTAGCGGATGTGCGCGCGGATGTCCGTCGGCATCTGCTCCATCGGCTTGAAGAGCGTCGGGAAGATCTTCTCATAGCACTGGATCAGCGGGTCAGACGGATCGGCCACGTAGAACTCGGGCAGACCGTCGTAGGCATCACAGACGACCTTGACCGCGTTGCGGAAGTAGTTGCCGATCGGCGGGATGCGCACCCGGCCGAGCTGCTGGAGCGGGTGCGAGTAGGGGTACTTGCCCGAGATCGTGTACGAGTCCAGGACCCACTTGAGGGTGCCGTCGTCGGCCACCACAAGGTAGGGGTCGGGATCGTACTGCAGGAACGGCGCCATCCGGCCCATGCGCTCGGGGACGGTGCGGTTGAACTGGATGCGGCTCTCGCCCGTCGTCCGGTCGGTGAAGAGGATGTTGAGATCGCGGAAGCGGGCCGCAAAGGCCAGGCGGCGGAAGAAGCTGCTGAGCGGCACGCCGCCCCGTCCCTTGTAGTGCGTGGTGACGTTGTCGGTCGAGCCGGACCCGGCCGCCCCGCTCGCGTCGGCACCTCGCGAGTAGTCCAGCTCGGACTCGAGGCTGTTGACGATGACGAACTCCTGGCTGCCGATATCACCGGGTACGCCGCCGGTGCCCGCGCTGGGCGCGTTAGGCCCCTGGCGCGGCGGCGTGCCGCCGCCGGGACCCGGGTCAGGCTCGCCCGGCGACTGCTCCTCCGGGCGCGTGCGCAGCGGCGTCTCGGGCGGACTCGTGTACTCGATCAGGCGCGGCCCAACGCTTGCGCCGTAGTAGACGCCGGGGCGCGTCACCTCGATCTCCGGCCGGAAGACCGGCGGGAGGTCACTGATCCAGTAGTTCGGCAGGCCCTCGGAGCTGATCTCATTGACCGGAGAGAGCGCCAGACCGTAACCGTGCGTGTACTTCAGGTGCCGGTTCGTCCACTGGCGCGCGCCGGGGATCTTGTTCGCGTTGAGCTGACGCGGGGCGAGCATGACCTGGCGCAGGCGCCCGTCGATCATGTAGCGATCGACGTCCACGTCCGGGAACTCGTAGTAGGCGCGGACGGCCTGCTGCTGGTTGTACGTGCGCTGCAGCGGCCGGTGGTCCCACAGGCGGATGTTCTCGATCGTGGCCCAGTTGTCCTCGACCATGTTGGAGTCGAGATCGTTGTTGACGCTGAACATCTTGCTCGCGACAAGGTGTGTTCCGTAGGAGAAGTTCGTCGCCTCGATGTTGTACTCGATGTAGGGCTGCTCCTTGTTGAGCTCGTTCGGATCGACGACGAGCTTCTGCATCGCGAGCGGGTAGATCGTGCCGCCAAGAAGCGAGAGCAGGATCAGCGCGCCGACCGCGCCCGCGGGGAGCTTGTAGTTGCGCGTCTTGATCGCCACGATGGCGATCACTGCGCATGCCAGTGCTGCGGCCATCAGCAGGTAGAGCACCGGGATCCGGGCGTGGATGTCGGTCCAGCCGGGCCCTCCGACGAACGCGCCGGACTTGGTGCTGAAGAGCATATTGAACTGCGCGAGGCGGTAGGAGTAGATCTTCACGATCAGCGCGACGGCGAGCAGGATGAAGGCATGGGCGCGCGCCCGCGGGATCGCCTGCACCGTGTTCCCCACGAGGCGGATGGCCTCCTGGTAGAGATGCACCAGGACGCTGACCGCGAAGGTGATGATGAGCGTGTAGTAGAGCGAGGACCAGATGTACTGGATGAAGCGGAACTTGAAGACGTAGTAGCCCGCATCCTTGCCGAAGATCGGGTCGGGGCGGTCGAAGGGGACGGCATTGGCGAACTGCAGCCAGTCGATCCAGTGTGCGCTCGCCACGAACGCGGCCATCACCGCGCCGACCGCGGCGAAGATCAGCAGGGCCTTGTCGGCGTACTGCTCGATCTGCTCGCGCTCCTGCTCGGGCAGCAGGCGCCTGCCGATGAAGGTCACGTCATCGGGCAGGGGCTTGCGGGCGAAGCGCAGGTTGGGATAGAGGAAGGCGAAGAACAGGCCACCTACGACCAGGCCGAGCACCACGCGCGTCCAGAACATCGTGCTCCAGACCGGCGCCTGATCGAGTGAGACGAACCACAGGTAGTCGGTGTAGATCGTCAGGCCCTTCATGATGGCGATGAGCCCGACGACTATGCCAACAACATACAGCAACCAGCGGTTGGAAGTGATCACCAGAGACGTCCTCCGATTCATACACGGCGGCTCTGCTTCGCGGTTCAATCCGGGAAGCCTGCGACGTAGCTCACGATGCGATCAGTCCGGGGGGTTTTCCCGGGGGTGTCACTGCGTCTCGTCTTCATCTCCGAGGTCGATCGATCCAAGGAGGTCCTTGAACTTCTCCAGCTCCTGCTCGTCCTGCTCGACGGTCTCGTCGATCACCTGCGCCAGTGACAACACTTCCTCGGCCACGAAGATCGGCGCATCGGCCCGCAGCGCAATGGCAATCGCGTCCGACGGGCGGGCATCGATCTCCAGCGCCTCACCATCATCGCGTTGAAGGTGCAGGAGCGCAAAGAATGTCTGATCGGCAAGCCGCGTGATCTCGACCCGAGTAAGCTCACATTCGGTGGCGCAGATGATCGCCAGCAAGAGATCGTGCGTCAGCGGCCGACCGATGTCCTCGCCGCTGATAGCCATGGCGATCGACTGTGCCTCAAAAAGCCCGATCAGGATCGGGAGGAGCCTACGCTCCTCCAAATCCGCGAGAATCACCAGAGCCTGGCGGCTGGGGTCAATGCCCACGCGCTGAACTGTCATCCTGACCATCGGCATTGGTGCCTCCTCAGGGAACCGGCCAGCCGGCTCCACGCTGCTCCCCTGCAGGCGTTCCCCGCCGGAACGGTCCCACGCAGACACAACCCATGCACACCACAAGGGACCGACGGGCCCATTGGGGCCATCGGCCTCCGCAAATGGAAGCCTATCACAGGCTTCCCGTTGAAGTCAAACGAGTCACGACGGCAAGGGCGACGGCAACGGCGACGCCACTACGCCCTCCGGTGCCGCCTCCGTGCCAGGAACGCCGACAGCGCCCTCCCGAGCGGCCGGTCGGTCACCATCAGCTCGTGGTCGATCCCCCGGCTCACGCAGCCATCATGCAGCAAGTCCACGTGCGCGCGGATTGCGTCCGCGTACTCCTCGCGCAGCTCATCAGCATCGGTGGTGAGGCGCTCGCCGGTCTCCATGTCCTCGATCACGCCCGGACCGCGCAGGCCCAACTCCAGCTCGCCTCGATCGAGCACCTGCAGCACGATCAGATCGTGCCCGCGGCCGCGCAGCAGCCCCAGGGCCCTGAGCAACGCCTCCGGCTCATCCAGCAGGTCGGACAGCAGCACGACCAGCCCGCGGTGCTTGACCGCGCCGCCAAGCGCCATCAGCATCTCGGCCGGCGACGCCTCACCCGTGGGCCGCACGCCCTCCAGGCGGTCGAAGACGTTCTGCAGGTGACCGCGGCGCGTGCGGGCGGGAAGGTTGGCCGAGGGCGCGTCGCCGAGGACCGTCAGGCCCACCGCGTCGCGCTGCCGCCACGCCAGGTACCCCAGGCCCGCGGCGAGGTAGCAGGCGCAGTCGAGCTTGCTGACGCCGCGCTCGGGCCACGCCATCGAGGCGCTGGCGTCAACCGCCAGCGTCACGGTGAGGTTCGTCTCGGCCTCGAACTGCTTGACGAAGAAGCGGTCGGTGCGGCCGTAGAGGCGCCAGTCGAGGTGACGCAGCTCGTCGCCGTGCGTGTAGGGACGGTGGTCGGCGAACTCGACGGACGCGCCGTGCCAGGGGCTGCGATGCCGGCCGGAGTAGTAGCCCTCGACGAAGGTCCGCGCCCGCAGCTCCATCGATGGGAGCGCGGCAAGCAACTCGGCGTCAACGTGGCGCGTCGCGGGACCTGCGCTCACTCGCTCTCCTCGTGCTCATGCACGTCCAGAGCCGCCAGACGCTCGATCTTCTCCTCGAGGCCATCGGGCGGGGTCTTGTCCGGGTGCCGCTCGTAGTAGTACTTCGCGGCGGCGGCGACGCCCTCTTCACCAAGGACCGAGCAGTGGACCTTGACGCTCGGCAGGCCGTCGAGCTCAGCAACGACGTCGTCGTTGCCCACCGCGATCGCGTCCTCGAGGGTCTTGCCCTTCACCATCTCGGTGAGGATCGAGCTGACGGCGATTGCCGCGCCGCAGCCGAAGGTCTGGAAGTTGATGTCTTCGACGACATCGGTCTGCTCGTTGACGCGCATCGTGATCTTCATGATGTCACCGCAGCGTGGGTTGCCGACCTCGCCGATGGCGTTGGCGTCCTCGAGCACGCCCACGTTGCGCGGGTTCTCGAAGTGGTCCATGACCTTCTCGGAGTATTGCATCAAGGGTCATCTCGCTTGGTTTCAGGGTGTGCGTCGGACCGCCTGCGCGGCGAGGGCATTATACCGCAGGCGCGCCGGAGGGGCAACATGGCGTTCCCTGCCACGGAAGCGTCTATTGCGGCAGCGGGACGGGCAGCAGCGTCGGGCGCCGCGGCGACGGGGCATGCTGCAGAAGCTGCGTCGTCGCCTCGCGCAGACCGTCGTCGTTGATGCGGATCGCGGCCTCCGCGCGCGCCTGCCGGACCCACTCCTCTCGGGCCGAGGGGAGCTTCAGCCGCACGATCCGCGCCTGCACCTCGTCCCGGACCTCCGCCAGCGCCCGGTGGCCTGCGCCCTCGTGCCCCGCGACCTTCAGCAGCACCCAGCCGTCCGGCACCTCGATCGGGTCGGAGAGCGCGCCGTCCTTCATCTTGAACGCCACGTCGGTGATCGCGCGGGCGTAGTCGTCGCGTTCGAACCAGCCCATGTCGCCGCCGCTCTCATTGGTCGCCGGGTCGATCGACAGCGCGCTCGCGAGGCCCGCGAAGTCCGCCTCAGGGTCGTCCAGCGCGTCGCGGATGCTCTGTGCGTCGGCCTCGCTGGAGACGAGGATCATCCGCGCCTGCACGCGCTCGCCGAGGGCGTAGTCCTCGCGATGCTCGCGGTAGAAGTCCTCGACCTCCTGATCGGGCACGTCCATCGACGCGGTCGCGAGCTTGTCCAGCAGCAGGTCGATGCGCAGGCTCTCGCGGTACTGCTCCTCGCTCACGTTGCGTTGCGCGAGGATCGCGCGCATGTCGGTCTCCGAGCCCGCCTCGGCGATGGCGCGCTGCCAGCGCAGGCGAAGCTCCTCCTCGGAGACGCCCATGCCGGCCGCCTGCGCGGCACGCTCGATGAGCGCGGTGTCGATCATGTCCACGAGCGTGGGGGCGCCACGGCGCTTGCGCAGTTCGCCGAGGAGTTCGCCGGCGGTGATCGTCTCACCATTGACGCGCGCGACAACCTTCGCCCGCTCGGTGGGCGTGCATGAGGTCACGGCCGGCACTGCGCCGACTATCGCCAGCGCCGCGAGGGCCGTGCTGAAAGCTGAGAGGATGCGGCGTGCCGTCATTGCGTCTGTATGCCCCCTTGCTGCTGATTGCTCTGTGCCGGGACTGAAACGAGTCTCCCGCCATGCTCGTAGAACCACGCGGTGCCGCCACCTGCCTCGACCCACTCGAGCAGGCGCTCCAGAAGCTCAAACCCCCAGAAGTAGCCCGGAAGTTCCTCAACGTACTCGATGACGACCGCGGAGGGGCGAACCTGCACCCAGCCGCGGAACTCCGGCTCGGGCGTGCGGACGGTGCGGACGATCAGCCGCCTGCCGATCGCCGCCTCGACCTGCTCGATGCGCGCGTCGATCTCCACGGCCGGCTCCTCACGTGCGCGAACGACAGCGGCGCCTCTCCCCTCGTCGTTCCGGCTTACCTTTGCCCACAAGTGCCGCGAAGGCCGTTTGCCGTCCGGAGGGGCCGCTCCGAGCAACGGCGGGCCGGCACAGCGGCTTCGTCGGCACTCGCAAACAACACTCGTGCCTCCTCACCGCTCGCTCCGCTCGCGGCGGCCCCTCCACGACGACGGCGGCGGCCTCCTCTCCGGGCGCAAGCGCACGGCGAGGGCGAGAACGACTGCCAAGGCGCCGTTAGCCTTACGCCCGCACGGCCTCCGTAATCTCCGTGTCCTCGTGCTCATACGGCGGCGAGCACGCGCACAGGATGACGAGCGGCTCGGAGCCGATGGCGGTCGCGCGGTGCTCGACGCCCGGCGGGATCAGGCGGGCATCTCCGGGCCCGACGCGCTCGATCGCGCCACCAATCTCCAGCGTGCCCTCGCCGCTGAGGACGAAGTATACTTCCTCGGCCTCACCGTGTCGATGACGAAGCGTGGACGCGCCGGGTTCGATGGTGGCGCGCGCAAGGCTCAGCTTCCGCGAGCCATCCAGCTCAGGTCGGATCAGCTCGAGGATGCGCGAGCCGTCCAGCGTTGTGTATTCGCGATTGCTCGGCATTTGTGCGCCTCCGTGAACGGCGCCTCACCCCCCGGCCCCCTCTCCCTGGCGCCATAGACGGCATGGCGCAAGCGGGAGAGGGGGAGAACGACGTGGGCGCGAGCCTGCGTCGCACGCCGTTCCCCTTTTCACTGTTCACTCTTCACTATTCACTCGGCATCCACCCACACGGGCGATGACCACGCCATCTGCCCGTTCGCCTGCGTCACGCGCACGTAGTAGTAGTCCGTCGCGGCGCCGGAGCCCTCGTCCTCGATCTCCAGCGATGCCTCGTAGCTCTCCGGCAGCACCAGCCGGTCGATCTGCACGTTCTCGGTGGTGAACTCGCCCGTGAATTGTGTCTCGGAGTGCGCGGCCAGCTCGCCGAGTGTCCGCTCGATCACGATCGGCGCCGGCTGCGTGACCTCCAGGCGCACGCGAGCGCTCGCGGGGCCGTCGATCTCGAAGTACATGCGCTTCGACGGGTCCTCGGCGAACGCGCCCTGCCGCGCGGTGAAGGACTGCCAGCGGCAGGCGGTGTCGCTGCGCGCCAGCACTCGGTCGCGGCGCTCTTCCTCATACGGAGCCGCCTGCCACGCAGGCACGACCTCGCGC
>JALGSW010000242.1 GCA_029821635.1 Candidatus Zipacnadia bacterium | reverse complement strand
GTCGCCACCACCGCCGCGGCGATGGGCCACAAGGTCACGATGTTCTTCACCTTCTGGGGGCTCTCCGCCCTCAAGAAGGGCGGCGTCGCCGACTGCGAGCGCAACTGGATGCAGAAGATGCTCGGCTGGATGCTGCCGAAGAAGGCCGCCGACCTGCCGCTCTCGCAGCTTCACATGGCCGGCATGGGCGCGGGCATGATGAAGAAGATCATGGAGCAGAAGAACATGTCCAGCCTCGACGAGCTGCTGCAGATGGCGATCGACCTCGACATCCGCATGATCGCCTGCCAGACCTCGATGGACGCCATGGGCATCTGCCGCGAGGAGCTGCTCGACAACGTCGAGGTCGCGGGCGCGGCCACCTACGTGGGCGAAGCCAGCGGCGGCGCCTTCAACCTGTTCGTCTCATAGCGAGGACGCCATGCGATTCCTGTTCGTCGTGAGAGCCGGTCCCTACGCGTTCCAGCACATGCAGACGGTCATCGACCTCACCCGCGCCGCGCTCGCGGCCGGGCACGAGGTCGCGCTGTTCCTCACCGAGGATGCGGTGGTTGTCATGAACGCCGAGTGCCGCACCGGTGACAGTACGAACCTCACCGCGGCCCTCGGCGAGCTTGCCGAGCAGGGCGTCTCGATCCAGGGCTGCGGCGCCTGCTGCCTGTTCCGCGGTCAGGGGCGCTCTGACCTCGCGGAGGGTATGAAGATGGCCGGCGTCGCCACGCTCGCGAAGATGGCCGGCGAGGCCGATCGCGTCCTCTCATTCGGCTACTGATCGCCCAGGGATGGAGCCATCGCAGATGAAGACCGTGCTCTTCATGGTACGCACCGCGCCCCACGGTTCGGCGGCGATCCCCGAGAGCCATCGCGCATGCCTCGGCTTCGCCACGATGCCCTTCGAGGTCCGCTACCTGCTGACCGACGACGCCGTCTGGGCGCTCCAGCCCGGCCAGCAGGCCGAGGCGATCGGCGGGCATGACGCGCGCGCGCTCATCGGCGGGCTCGCCGACCTCGGCGTGACGCTCTTCGCCGACGCCGACGCGCTCGACGCCCGCGGGATCGCCCGCGACGCGCTGGAGCCGATCGGGGTTTTGGGCACCGACGAGATCGCCGACCTCATCGCCGAGGCGGACGCCGTGCTGACCTACTGAGGTGTTGCGACATGTCCACGCTCTTCGTGCTCAGTCATGCCCCCGCGACCGATCCCAGCGAGAGCCGCAAGCTCGCCTTCGCGCGTGAGGGTGACGCGATCATCCTGATCGAGGACGCGGTCTTCGGCGCCGCGCCGGTCGCCTCGCCGCTGAGCGATGCGCTCGGTGCCGCCGCCGAGCGCGGCCTGAGCGTCTATGTGCTCGCGCCCGACGCCGCCGCGCGTGGCATCGAGACGGTCCTGCCGACCGTGGACTACGCGGGCTTCGTCGAGCTGCTGGCGCAGCATGACCGAGCCGTACACTGATCCGACGCACCTACGATGCGTTACCCCGGAGGCCACCGATGAGACTGCTCCTCGCCGCCGTGCTGGTCACCATTGTCGTGAGCGCCGCCTTTGCCGCCGATCCGGTCGTTGACGTCGTTCAGGATCGCGAGGACGGCCTCTACACCTGCGGCGACCAGGCCACGTTCTCCCTGCGTCTGCTGGACGCCGAGGGGAATCCGCAGGAGGCCACGGTCGCCTACACGCTGACCCTCGACGGCGCCGAGCAGTTCGACGCCGGCGAGGTGCAGGTGGGCGCTGAGCCCGGCAAGATCGCGGGCACACTCGACCGCCCCGGCGTGCTGCGCTGTACGGCCTGGGCGGAGGTCGATGGCAAGCGCGTCTACGGCTTCGGCGGCGCGGCCTTCGACCCGGAGCAGATCGAGCCGACCGCGCCGCATCCCGATGACTTCGACGAGTTCTGGGCGGCGCAGAAGGCGTTGCTCGCCGAGGTGCCGATGGACGCGCAGCTTGAGGAGCGCGATGCGCCGGCCGGCGTGGGGGCGCTCTACAAGGTCTCGCTGGCGAACGTGGACGGCCGCCGCGTCTACGGCTGGCTGGCGCTCCCCGAGGGCGACGGCCCTGCGCCGGCTGTGATGAGTTTCACCGCCGCGGGCGTCTCAGGCGCCACCGCCCGCACCGCGCAGGCGTGGGCGCAGCGGGGCTTCGTGTCGATGCACATCATCCACCACAACTTCGACGTGGAGACTCCCGCGGAGGAGGCGGCGGCGCTCAAGGCGGGCGAGCTGGCCACCTACTACCGCGATGGCGCGGACAGCCGCGACACCTACTACTTCCGCTACGTCGTCCTCGGCTGCGTGCGCGCGATCGACCTGCTGACCTCGCAGCCGCAGTGGGATGGCGAACACCTCGTGGTGACCGGCTCGAGCCAGGGCGGCGGGCTGTCGCTGTGCCTCGCGGGCCTCGACGACCGCGTGAGCGCGCTGGCGGCGAACGTCCCGGCGCTCTGCGATCACACGGGCCTGCAGCAGAACCGGCCGTCGGGCTGGCCGCGGCTGATCCCGGCGGACGATCCGTCCGGGCAGATCACGCAGGTGGCGCCGTACTTCGACGCGGTGAACTTCGCCCGGCGCTTCGAACCTGCGCGCCGATGACGGTCTACTCGGCCTACAACGAGCTTTCCGGCCCGAAGCAGATGCTGGTCTTCCCGCGGATGGGCCACGCAGTGCCTGCGGAGTTCGGCGCCGCCCGCGCCGAGTGGATCAAGCAGGTCAGCGGGATGGAGTGAGCGGCGGGGCGTCGGGAATGGGGAATGGGGAATGGGGAACGGCGGCAATGAGGTCGTTCGTCGTTCTCCCCCCTCTCCCGCTTGAAATCGCGCCAGCGATTTCCAGGGAGAGGGGGGCCGGGGGGGTGAGGCCCCTACCGCGCCGACACCTCAAGCCCCTCGGTGTCGAGGATCACGTTGACGCTGGCGGACATCTTCGCCGGGTCGCGCACGAACGCGAGGTAATCCGCCAGCTTCTCCGCGGAGTTCACGGAGTTGTGCGCCAGCACCAGCGCGCCCGGCGCCAGCCGCTCGTACGCGGCCTCCAGGATCTCCAGGTAGATGCCCTTGCCTGACTCCGGTCCGGCGGCATCGAGGTAGAGCAGGTCGATCGCGCCGTCGTAGTCCGCCACGAACGCCACCGCATCCTCGGCCAGCACGCGCGCGACGCTGTTCAGCACGAGTGCTTCCACGTTGCGCGCGGCCCGCTCGGCCTCCTCAGGCTTGATCTCCAGCCCGACGAGGTCCTCCGGCTCGTAGACCGCGCCCGGACCCACGCCCGCCCCGGCGTTGCAGATGAAGGTGAAGCCGCAGAACACGCCCGCCGCGATCATGCGCGCCGGTCGGCGGATCGAGTTCAGCGCCCAGATCAGCCGCTCCTGCCGCGGGCTGATGGCCGTCCATGGGATCTCGAAGCTCTCGCGCACAGCCTCGCGATGCGTCGCGAAGGCCGCCTGATCATAGCTCGACCGCGCGATGATTTCCGCGTCCTTGAGCGCCTCCAGCGTCGCGTCCACGATCGCGATCTCCGCCTGTAGCGGCTCCAGTTCCACGAACGGCTCGCGGGTGTTCATCTTGTGCGCGTCCCAGTCGGGCGCGCGGAACTCACCGTCTCGCATGTCCTCGGTCATGAGTGCATCCTCTCGTCGATCTCTTCGAGCGTGAAGCGCACGCTCAGAATCCACGGCTCTGCGCCCTCGGTCCAGTGCCCGTAAGTGGTCGCGACGACCGTCCCGTCGGCGAGCATCTCCAGCGCCGGATACGCGCAGTCGACGCCCTTCGTGTTGTCCTTGAGTCGCACGCGGCACTGGCCCTCGCGCAGGCTCGCGATGTCCTGCCACGTGCCGACCCAGCCGACCCAGTCGCCGTGCGTGGGGCTCTCGTGCGTCATATCGCGGAATGACACGAACAGCCGCCCATCGGGAGCGTAGACGGCCTGGTGGCGGTCGCCGGTCAGCGCGCCGGGAAGCTCCGCCGGCTCGCTCCACGTCTCGCCCTCGTCCTCGGTGAAGCTCACGAATGAGTTGAGCTGCCGGGAGTTCTCACGCATGAGCATCGCGATCGTGCCGCCGTCGGGCGAGCGCACCAGGCCCGGCTCGCACAGGTGCCCGACGGGGTGACTGACCAGCTCCTGGGGCTCGCCCCACGTCAGGCCGCCGTCCTCGCTCAGGACGCGGTAGACGATGTACCTGCGACTGACGCCCTCATTGTGCAGGAAGCGGCCGTCGTCATGGAAGACCGCCATGTAGCGGCCATCCGCGAGGCGCATGCAATCGGCCATCGCGACCACGCCGCCGTAGTCGCCGATCGGCTCCAGCGGCGTCCAGGTGATGCCGTCGTCCTCGGACACCGCCATGCGGATCGGGTAGAGGCCCGAGAACATGATGAGCCGCCGCACGCCCTGCGGATCGACCGTGCGGTAGATGGTTGGGACTTCCAGCGATGTCGCCCAGTTCTCCGGCGTGGGCAGGCGTTCGCTCCAGGTCAGGCCGGCGTCTTCTGAGCGCTTGAGCACGATCGCGCCGCGCCCGTGCGCCTTCGGGTAGACGCAGACCATCGTGCGACCATCCTCGAGCAGCACGGTAGTCGGGTGGCCGAGGTACTGTCCCGGCTCGCGATCGACCACCACCTGCCGGTCGGCCTCGTCATTGAGATCGACGAGTGGAATCGAGTAGCCGCGTGGCTGGGTCATCGTGATCACCTGCGTTCCTTGTCTCTGCGCGGTCGGCTGAGCCGCGCAGGGCTCTGCCGTTAGTCGTTCTCCCCCTCTCCCGCCTGCGACATGCCGTTCATGTCGCCAGGGGGAGGGGGCAAGAGACCGAAGATCTCCGGGGAGGGGCCCCCTGTTCACGCCTCGTAGAACCAACTCACCGGCACGCTCCGCAGCTTCAGATGCAACAATCGTGGGTCGCTCAAGCGCCCGTCCACCCAGTAGGTCAGCAGCGCGCGGTCGTCCACGAAGGTCACGCTCGTGTAGGCGAACCACAGCTCCGGATCGGTCTCGAGATCGCGCCTGTGCTCCCACGTCGCGCCCTCATCGCGCGAGATCGCGGTGGTCAGCGGGACGCGCACGGCCTCGGCCTCGGGACCCGCGCGGAAGCAGTCGTTCCAGATCAGCAGCAGGTCGCCGGTGCTCGGGATGCGCACGAGCGTGGACGGCGCGACCGGCGCGCCCACGCCCATCGGCTCGGGGGCGCTCCACGTCACTCCGCGGTCGCCCGAATACGAGCGGTAAATCTGGTCGAGGCTCGTGCGGATGATCATCAGCAGCCGCCCGTCGCACAGTTCGACCACGCCCGGCTCCATCGCGCCGCGCCCGGGCAGGGGCAGCGCGCTCTCGCTGCGCGACCACGTCCGGCCCTCGTCATCGGAGAGCCAGACGACCGCGCGGGCGTTGCGCGAGTCGATGTCGATCGTCCGGTGCCAGGCGGCGGGCACGATCAGCCGCCCGTCGCTGAGCTGCGCGATGCGCGCGTTGTTGACGACCCAGTAGCCCTCGTCGCAGGTGCAGCGGACCGGGTCGCTGAGCGTGGTCAGCTCATCGGACGAGCGCCGCACCATCGCCTGCAGGTCATCGGGGCCATTCTTGCGCAGGTAGAAGAACAGGATGTCGCCGGATGCGAGCCGCAGGAAGCTGACGGACATCACGTTCTGCGCGCCCTCGTTCTCCAGCAGCGTGAAGCGCTCGCCCCACGTCTTCCCGCGGTCCTGCGAGGTCTTCGCGGAGATGCGCGCGGGGGCGTGGTCGGGCATGCCGCCCGCGTAGAAGTCCGACCACGCGAGCAGCAGCGTGCCATCGCGCAGCTCGATGATATCGCCCTCGGTGTTGCGCGGATTCTCCGCGGTCGCCTCCGCGATGATGAAGCCGAAGTCGTGCGTCATGGTGGGCCTCCGTGTGTGTCGCGACTCATTCCGTGCCAAGCGCAAACCGTGGTCGCGGGCCACGTGTCGTCAAGGAGGGGCGGCCCGCGCGCCGCGTCGTTTGCGGCGTGAGGGTGAGGAGCGCCCGCTGTCGTTTAGCGGCGCGACGAAGCTTCCCTGCCCGCCCGCCGTTGTCGTTGGCCGCCGGGGAACGGGACGTTCAGACCCGCACTTCCTCAAATTCCGTCGTCCCCGGATTCCCCGGCGCGATCCACATCTTGCGCAGCTCCGGGCAGATGATCGCGGCCGCGCAGGTTGTGACCGCGTCCGGGGCGCGCGCAAGCGCCCGGCAGACCGGGTGCTTGCCCTCGTCGAGCCTCATGCCCGCGATGAAGTGCTCCAACGTCAGTTCGCCCACGCGCCCGCGCAGGTAGGCGTCGAGCAGGCCCTCGCGCGCGACTGAGTTCTCCCCGGCGGGCTCGCGGGAGAGCTCCGCGAGCCGCACGTCCTGGTAGTGGTTCGCGTGCACGAGCAGCCCGTCGGGCATCGGCAGGGCGGTGTGGCGCGTGGCGGTCGTCTCGATGCCCGTCGCCGAGCCGGACTCAGCCGCCACGTAGTAGTAATGCCCCGACGCCCGCGGCGCCCACTCGATCGCCGCCCGCGCGCGGGCGTAGTCGGGCGAGCGCAGCGCCTCGTGGATCATCGCGAGATACATCACGCCCGGCCGCGCGTCCACCGGCGTGAGGTTCGTGTTGCCGACCGCGATCTGCCGCTCGCTCAGCCCGATCAGTGACAGGCAGCCGGCGGTGGTGAGCGTCACCCACGCGGGGGCGTCGGCGGGCTCGCGGCGGAAGAC
>JALGSW010000241.1 GCA_029821635.1 Candidatus Zipacnadia bacterium | reverse complement strand
CGCTCGTGAAGGTCGCGATCGTCTCAGCGCTGCCCATCTTCGAGGTGCGCGGCGGCATCCCGCTCGGCATCCACTGGGAGCTGCCTCTCGTGGAGATTCTGCCGGTGGCCATCGCCGCCAACGTGCTGATCGTCGTTCCTGTGCTGCTGTGGTTCAACCCGATCGCCGACTGGCTGATGGAGCGCGGCATCATGACCGGGATCGTGCGCCGGCTCATCGCCCGGGCGCGGTCGAAGAAGCCGATGGTGGACAGGTACGGCGTGTTCGCGGTAACGCTTTTCGTCGCCATTCCGCTCCCGGTTACCGGCGCGTGGACCGGCGCGCTGGTGGCGTCTGTGTTCGAGATGGACTTCTGGCGCGCCCTCGCCTGCATGTTCCTCGGCGTGGTCATCGCCAGCGCCATCGTGACGGCCCTGAGCATGGCGGGCTTCTGGGGCTACCAGGCGGCGACGGGCTGAGCGCGGGGCGCGGTCGGTCAATCCAGGCCGCACGGTTGTCGCGGCCCGGAGGCCTGTGATATACTGCCCATCAGCAAGGACGTGGGGAGTGATCCGGTGTGTCAGACGAGCAGCGACCCTCTGATGGCGGGGCGAAGGCGTTCGACATAGTGGGCGGCGTGGTTGGTCTGCTCGTCTTCATCGCGGGCATCGCCATGATCGTGATGGTTTTCGGCTGGGTGCGCGGCGTCTTCGACGACGTGGACGCGCAGGTGCAGAAGGTCCGCTCCGCGCGCATCGAGGCGCAGAGCGCGGCTGCACAGGCGGAGGCAGACGCAGCCGCTGCTGCGGACGATGACGCGGCGGCGCGTGACATCGTCGTTGCCACGCCCAACAAGGGCCCGACGGTTGCCGACGTCGGCCTGACAATCGGCCTGAAGATGCTCGGACTGCTGGTGCTCGGCTGGCTGGGCGCACTTGTTGCGTCAAGAGGCGCGCAGCTCGCCGGGGCACACCGGGGCAAGCGCGAGTAGCGGGGGCCGCATCGAAGCGACGGGGGGGGAGGGGTGGTCGCAGGTGGCCTGCGGGGATGGTCGCAAGAGACTCGAGGCGACGGTGCACGGCCGCGTTCAGGGCGTGGGCTTCCGCTACTTCGTTCAGCGCGAGGCCCAGCGGCTGAGCCTCAGTGGCCGGGTGCGCAACCTTCGCTCGGGGGAAGTACAGGTGGTGGCCGAGGGGAGCGACGAGGACCTTCAGACGCTCCTGCAGATCCTCCGCAAAGGCCCACCGATGGCATGGGTCGAGCGCGTTGACTACGACTGGAAGGAACCGAAGGGCGACAGTGGGCCCTTCAACGTGACATTCACCGTCTGATGGGCCCGTCGGGGCCCGAGGGGGATGCGCATGGCTGCAGGCGACGTGACCGTGCTGGTGGTCGATGACGAGCCCTACATCCGCGAGGTCTGCGCACGCGCACTTGAGCGCGCAGGCCACGCGGTCGCCCTCGCCGAGGACGGGAAGGGCGCGCGGCGAGAGATGGCCCGAACAACATTCGCCGCGGCGATCCTCGACATCAATCTACCCGACACAGACGGCCTCCAGCTCCTGCAGGAGGTCAGGCGGCACAACCCGGACGCGGTCGTCGTGCTCATCACCGGCTTTGCCACGCTTGAGACCGCGATGGAGGCCGTGCGGCTCGGCGCGTACGAGTACGTGCGCAAGCCCTTCGGCGCGGTGGACCTCGTGCGCATCATCGAGCGCGGGCTCGAGAGCCAGCGGCTCAAGGGCCGCAACGATGAGCTGCTGCGCGAGCTGCAGGCCGCAAACGAGGACCTGCTCGCCGGGCAGGCGCAGATGCGTGAGCGTGTGCGCGTCGCCACCGAGGACCTGACCGCGTTCGTCGATCTGGGCAGGCGGCTGAGCGAGACGTCCGAGCTGCCCGAGACGCTCAGGTCGATCGCGCAGGCGGGTCTGCAGGTGACACGGGCGCGCGCGGCGGCGGTCTACCAGGCGCAGGATGACCCGCCCGCGCTACGCGGCATCGCGACGATCGGCATTGCCGAACGCGACGTGGTGGGCATCGAGCTGCCTCGCGACGTCGGACTGCTCGGGCTCGTGGCCGCCGAACGCTCCGACCGCATCGAGAACGACGTGCTCTCCGGCTCGATCGCAGATGACGAGCACCTCAGCTTCCTCGGCGTGCAGTCGGTGCTGGCAAGCCCGCTGACCTGGGGCGACACGGTCTACGGCGTGCTGGCGCTGTTCGATCAGCAGGATGGGGGCTTCGCGCCGCAGAGCCTCGACCTCGTGCGGGTGCTGTCCGCGCAGGCCGCGAGAGTGGTTGCGGCGATGCGCGAGACGCCCGAGGAGGAGCCGCTCCCGCGCGATGAGGACGGCTTCGTCGATCTCGCGGAGCTGCTGTGAGCAGCCGTCGGTCGTCAACTGAGTACCGCAGAGACAGGGGCACTGATGGCGCACGAGATCGACTGCTCGGAAGCATGGTGGCGCAGTTTCTTCGAGAGCGTGGACTCTATCCCGCTCTCGTTCTTTCCCGGTGAGATAGAGACCGGCGAGCAGATCGAGGGGATCATCTCCCTGCTCGATCTGCAGCCCGGCGAACTCGTCGCGGACATCTGCTGCGGCATGGGCCGCCACGCGGTCCCGCTGGCCGAACTCGGCATGAACATGATCGGCCTCGACGCCTCGCGGATGATGCTGGAGATCGCGGACCAGATGGCCGGCGACGCCGAGCAACTGCGGCTGGTGCAGGGTGACGCGGCACGCCTTCCGCTGCGCAGCGGCTCGTTCGACGCGATGCTGAACCTCTTCAACAGCTTCGGGTACTTCCTGGAGGAGGAGCAGAACATCGCGGTGCTTGAGGAGACAGTGCGCTGCCTCAAGCCCGGCGGACGCTTCCTGCTCGAGACGCGCAACCGCTCGTACCAGATCCTGTACGCTCCCTACTACCAGGAGGTCACGCGGGCGGATGGGAGCGTTGCGATCATCCGCTGCCGCTACGACCAGGCGCGGCACCGCATCACCAGCCGCTGGACGGACCCTGATGAGCCCGACCGCGTGCTGCACGAGGCCTCGATCCGGCTCTACGGGCTGGACGAGTTGCGCGAGCTGTTCGACCGCGCGGGCCTTGAGATCGACGGCGTCTTCAGTGAGTACGATGGCCGGGAGTTCGAGGGCTGGGAGCGGATGTTGATCGTCCAGGCGCACAGGAGGTAGGACAGGCAAGTAAGGCAGGCTTTCCAGCCTGCCGGCCGAGGCCGTTCGTGGGGCAGGCTTTCCAGCCTGCCGGCCGTTCCGACCGAACGATGGTAGGGCTGGAGCATCATGCCGGAGCACTTCGCCGACCGCCTGATGGCGGCGATCAAGGACAAGGACAGCCGCGTCTGCGTCGGGATCGACCCGGTCCCCGAGCTGTTGCCGCGGATCATGCTGCCACCGGACGGGCGCTGGACCGAGCAGGCGATCTTCGAGGCCTTCGACGAGTTCTGCTCGCGCATCATCCGGGCGGTCGCCGATCACGCGGCGGTGATCAAGTTCAACTCGGCGTTCTTCGAGGCCCTCAGCCCGCTGGGCGTCGGGCTGCTCGACAGCCTCGTCGCCACTGCCGCGAAGCGTGGTCTCGTGACGATCCTTGACGCGAAGCGCAGCGACATCGGCTCGACGGCCGCGGCGTATGCGCGCGCGGTCTTCGGCCGCTACCCGGCCGAGCAGGGGGCGGCACCCGACGCGGTCACCGTGAACCCCTACCTCGGCGGCGATGGCGTGTTGCCTTTCCTGGCCGAGGCCGACGATCTCGGCGCGGGGATCTTTGTGCTCGTGCGCACCTCCAACCCGTCGGCGGCCGAGCTGCAGGACCTCGAGGCGGGCGGCCGGCCGATCTACCGCCACGTGGCCGAGCTGGTGCGTGGCTGGGGCGAGGGTCGCGAGGGCGAGAGCGGCTGGTCGTCGGTGGGCGCGGTGGTGGGCGCGACGTGGCCACGGCAGCTCGCGGAGCTGCGCGAGGCGATGCCGCACACGCCCTTCCTGGCGCCGGGCTACGGCGCGCAGGGCGGCGGCGCGAAGGACGTGCTGCCCGCCTTCGACGCCGATGGCCTCGGCGCGATCGTGAACTCATCGCGCGCAATCATCTACGCATTCACCCGCGAACCGTATGCGGAGCGCTTCGGCCCGGATGAGTTCGACCG
>JALGSW010000086.1 GCA_029821635.1 Candidatus Zipacnadia bacterium | reverse complement strand
GCGCACCCCTCGACGGGCCAGGCTCGCGGCCATCGGGTCCGTGCCGCGTGGGTCCGGAGGGGCGTCGTCCATCCACGCGATCATCATCGGCCGGAACGGAGCGCCATGAGAGTACTCCTCGTCCACGGCTTCGTTTGCAGCGCGCGCTTCATGCGGCCGCAGGTTGACTTCCTCCGCGCCCTCGGTCATGACGCCGTCGCCCCAAATCTGCCCTTCCACGGTGGAGCCGTTGAGAGCAGCGATCCCTCGCTGCACGGCCTCGCGCAGTGGCTGGTGCGGGAGCACATCCGCGAGCCGGCGGTGCTCGTCGGCCACTCCCTCGGCGGCATGATCGCCCAGCACCTGGCCCTCGCACGGCCCGACGCGGTCGCGGCTGTCGTCCTCCTCGACGCCTTCCCGAGCCTCGCGCTCAACCGCAAGGTGCTGCCCGGCATGTTCGTCGAGGGCCGCCACGGGGACGTCCGGCGCTGGATCGAGGCCGAGCGCGCGGAGTTGCTGGCGCGCATGACGCCTGCGGTGCATGACACGATCTGGCCGAGTGTGGTGGCGTTCGACGCGTGCCCTCGCCTCGCGGAGATCGGTTGCCCGCTGCTGGGCGTCTACGGCGGCCGCGGCCGCTACCAGGCTTCCGAGGCCGGTCGATTGCGGCGCGCGCTGCAGCTCGACCGGCTCGCGGGGCCGGTCGAGGTGGCGGTCGTCCCCGACGCAGGTCACTTCGCCCACCTGGAGCGCCCGGAAGCCGTGAACGCCGCTCTGCGCGAGTGGCTCCCCCGCATCGATCATCACTGAGCGTCCCTCACCTGCCCTCGGAGGTGCTCCGCCCCCTGACGGCCAAGAAGCGCGCGATGGCTGAAAGGGAGTGACCGATGGTGAGCAGGCTCGCAGCGATCGTCCTCGCAACGCTGTGCATGGTCAGCGTCTCGGCCCAGGAGCCCGTCTGGCAGGCGGATTTCGCCGGTCCGAACGGTGGCTTCAGCACCTACAATGATAACGAGGCCGTCTCGGTGACGGTGGCCGAGGATGGCGGCCGGCCCATCCTCCGCGCGCAGACCCCCGGCGAGCAGAAGCTCGAGGGCCCGCGCATCGTGACCGCGCCCGTGCTGCCCGGCGGAATACGCGCCACGATCCGCGCGGAGGTCCGCGGCAGCGGCGACGTCTGGCTGATCTCCCTCTCCCGCAACGGCTGGCTCTACAGCCGCACCACCGCCGCGCTCACCGACCAGTGGCAGACGATCGAGCTTACCAAGGCGCTCGCCCTTGCCGACGATCGGCTCACGATCTGCCTGCTCACGCGCGATGTGGGGCCGATGGCCCTCGACGTGCGCTCGCTGGAGGTCTTCGTCGAGGCCGCGCCGGCCGTCACCGACGTGGCCGTGCCGCCGATCCGCATCGAAGCCGAAGCGCTCGCGGCGTACGCGAAGCAGGTGCGAGAGGTCGCGGGTGCGTCCGGCGGCGCCGTCGTCGCGGGCAGCGATTTCGCGCTGCTCGGCGGCATCCCGTGCCCGCGGACGAGCCGCCCGATCTACCTGTTCGGCCGCGCCCGGATGGCCGGGCCCGACTCGACCTGGGGCGTTGTGGCGGACACCGGCACGGGCTCGCAGCGCATCAACACGCTCGCGGGCGAGGACACGCGCGGCTGGCAGTGGATCGGCGGCGAGCCGTTCACTCCCGCGATGGCCGGCGACAGCTTCCGCCTGCAGCTCTTCGGCCCGCGCGATGCCGCCGGCGAGTCCGAGCTTGACACGATCGTGCTGACCACCGAGGCCGACCCGACCGCGGAGCAGTTGGCGTCGGCTCCCCCGCTGCAGCTCGATGAGCCGCTGCTGACGGTCGGTCGCACGGAGGCGCCCCCAGCGCTCGACGGCGTGGCCGACGACGCCTGCTGGGCGCACGCGGTCGCGCTGACCGGCTTCACGCGCGTAAGCTCGACCACACCCGCGCGCGACCGGTCGCAGATGCGGCTGTGCTGGGATGATGAGGCGCTCTACTGGTGGTTCCGCGGCGAGGAGCCGGTGCTGCGGCCGGAGATGAACCGCATCGGCGACTTCCGCAAGTCCGTCGAGCAGCGTGACGGGCAGGTCTGGCGCGACGACTCCGCGGCGCTGATCCTCGACACGGGCGATGGCCTCTTCGACCTGTTCGTGAACGCCCTCGGGACCGTCAACGATTCGCGGATGGGCGACTCGGGCAACATGTGGGCGAGCCGCGATGAGAGCTTCGACGCGGACGTTCAGGTGGCGTCCGCCATGGAGGACGGCGCATGGACGATCGAGGCGCGCATCGGCCTCGCGAGTCTCGGGGCGTCGCCGGGCGATGGGCGCGCACACGCATGGCGCTTCATCGCCGGGCGCTTCGAGAAGGCCGACGAGGAGAACAGCGCCTGGAACCTCTGCGCGGGCGGCATGCACGATCCGAGCGCCTTCGCGAAGCTGAACTTCGCGCAGCAGACGCCAGGCGCAGTGGTCGGCCTGCCTGACCCGCTGCAGCCCGGCGCCAACGACGTGCGCGCACAGCTCACCGGCGCGGCCGGTGGCGTCCTGCTCGGCACGAACGTGATTGCGGAAGGCCCCGGCGCCCGGCGCTGGAGCTTCGGCGAGGGCGATGGCGAGGCCCTTACACCGCTTCCGGTCGAGCGCGAGGGCGAACTGCGCTTCAGCTACGCGTTGCTCGACGCCGCGACGCTCTCACCGCTGCTCGTCTCCCCGCAGTACACCCGCAGTGTGCGCTCGACCACCGCCACCGTCGCGCTCGAGACCGCTGCGCCGTGGGCGCTGCTCGTCAACGGGGAGCGCGTGGTTTCGGGCGCATCGGCGAGCGCCGACCAGCCCGCCACGGTCTTCCTGCAGAAGGGCGTGAACGCGTTCGGCCTTGAGCTGCAGGGCGAGGCGCAGGTGCGCATCGAGGCGGGCGATCTCGCGATCACGGCCGCCGATCCGTGGCGCGTCGCTCCCGAGGACGCGGCCGACCTCTCCGCGCCGAAGCTCGACCCGCGCGGCTGGGAGGTCGCGTCGGGCCCGGCGCTCGGCCCTGGGCGCTTCCGCTTCGAGCTGCTGTGGGAGGACACGCACATCTTCCCGAATTCGCAGCCGGCGCTCTTCGTCGCGAGCGGCCCCCCGCAGCACATCACGATCGCCGCGCGCGGCCTGCCCGGCCACCGGCTGGAGGGCTACCGCTGCCACATGTGGCTGCCCGAGCCGCTGGAACTCGTCGGCGCGACCGGCTACTACAACACCCGCGAGGAGCAGCCGGAGTTCACGATCGAGCGTGCGGGCGATGCGCAGATCGACGGCGCGGCCTACGCGCACTACGTCGTCAGCTCGGACCA
Organism: Candidatus Zipacnadia bacterium; assembly: GCA_029821635.1. Lineage (GTDB taxonomy): Bacteria > Armatimonadota > Zipacnadia > Zipacnadales > UBA5352 > UBA5352. Next base: position 19,546 of record JALGSW010000086.1, on the reverse strand, counting down.
GCCGATCCCGTTCCGCGAGAGCATACGCATCCTCGAGCTGTTCAACGCCTTCCTCGCGTGGCGCGACGGCGCGCAGCCGGAGGATCGCGACTACACCGTCCACTACGCCGCGGAGGCACTTGGGGGGAGCATCCGCGAGGCGCGGCAGCAGTTCACTGTCAGGCCGATGCCGCCGCTTGAGGGCGTGTCTGGCAGCTCTGGGGGAGCTTCTTCGGCAACATGAACAAGGCCGACTGCAAGCGCCTGAGCTTCGAGACGATGCGCGCCGCGGGCTTCAACAACGTGGTCGGCGGCGACCGTGAGACCTCCGACCTCGGCGACGAGTACGGCGTGGACAACGTGCTCGCGGTGAACTTCGAGAGCTGGAGCATCAGCATGGCTCCGTGGCTGGAGGAGCACCCGGACACGGCGGTGATCGACCGCAAGGGTGCTCAGAGCGACCGCTACGTCTGCACGAGCGTGCTGCTGGGCGACGCGACCGCGTACATGCAGGACGGGCTCCGGGCGATGATCGCCGACCGCCGGCCCGACTGGGCCACGTGGGACTTCGAGTCGAACGTGATGACTGGCTACCTGTCATGCTTCTGCCCGCGCTGCCTGGCGGCGTTCCGTGAGGAGGCGGGCATCGCCGCGGACGTCGCGCTCGACCCGGACACCATCGAGCGCGAGCACCTCGCGGCATGGACCGAGTTCATGAACATGCGCATGGCGCAGGTGGCGGTGCGCATGAAGGAGGCCTGTCATTCTGCCGAGCCGCCCACGCGGCTGCAGGTGTATTCGGGCTATCAGTCGGATGACACGAAGTGGCGCTACGGCGTGGACTGGGCGATGATCGGTGAGCTGCAGGCCTGCGACATCGCCTCCTGCGGCTACGGGCGGAGGTGGGAGAACGTGGCGGCGACGCACGAGGCGCTCGCGGGCATCCCGCTGATCGTGGGCCGGCTTATGCGCCCCTACGACCGCAACTCCGACGACGCGGTGACGCCGCTGACGCGCGCGCTCATGCTGCGCCGGCTGATGGACAGCACCGGCGGCGTGCTCGTCTACGACCGCATGCCCATCGAGGGGCGCTCGTGGCAGGCGTCGGCGGAAGTGTCGCGCCTCGCCGCGGCGCACGAGGACGTCTTCGCGGAGGGCGAGTTCGTCGGCGTGGGCGAGCTGTCGTTCGCGGAGAGCTGGGCGGGCGCGCGCAGCCTCGGGGACACGATGATTGTGGCGATGATGAATGTCTCGACGGCCCCGCGTAGCCTTACGCTGACGCTGCCGGAGGGCTACGCGCGCTGCACGGAGTTCTTCACGGGCGAGGCCGCGACGCCGGGCGCGGAGGTGTCGCTGGAGCTGCCCGCCGGCGACGCCCGGGCATGGGTGATGGAGCGGTAGGCGTGGCGTCCCGTGGTGCGGGCACCCGCAGAAGCGGAGCTTCTGAGCCCGCACGTAGTCCGGGAGCGTGCGCACGGGGGCGTGCGCACCACGGGCTACCCCCTCGGCCCCTCGCGCCACTCGCCTGCGGTTGGCTCCAGGGGCCGGCCGTCCAGCGTCAGCGTCGAGCCCCGCAGCATGAATGCGCGCGGGCCGTCGGCGGTGAAGCTCACCACCGCGATCTCCGCATCCGTGGTGATCGTGTGCCCCGCCACCTCGGCGCTGACCGGACCGTCGGTCGCGCAGAGCATCACGTGCGTGATCCCGTCCACCTCGACCACCGCGCCCGTCGCGCCATCGCCCAGCGCCGTGACCCGCGCGGGCTCGGCCGCGGCCTGCTCCACGTCCGCGATGATCTCCACGTCATCGTACCAGCACTGGCCCTCGCCGAACATCTGCAGCGCCAGCCGCGTCTGCTTCGTGCCCTCAGGAATGGTTCCGGTGGTCTCGAACTGTTCCCACTCGCCCGTGGTCGGACCTGGAAGCTCCACGCGGCCCGTGCTGACGCCATCGGCGGAGTTGTAGAGGATCGCGTGCGCCCCCGTGCCGGAGCACTTGCCCCACCAGCGGATCGTGTACTGCGTGCCCGGCGGCAGCGAGAACGGGCGCGAGTAGTAGTAGCCGTTGTCGTCGATCCGCGCCGACGCGCCGCCCGAGTGCGCGACCTCCGCGTCGATCACGTGGTTCGGGCGCTGGCCCTGCGCGCTGCGCGGCGTCCAGCCGACCATGCCCGTCTCGAAGCCCGGGTTCACGATCAGCTCCAGGTGCGGCCTCGGCACGAGCACGGTCAGGATCGTCGCCTCGGTGGCGCCCGGCGTGGTCGCCGCGAGATACGGACCGCGCGTCTCAGCCTCGGGGTAGTACGCGCTGGTCAGCGACAGCCCCTGCGGCGAGAACGGGTGGATCTGCAGCAGCGCCTGTGAACTGATGATCTGCGCCGCATCGCCCACGATCTGCAGGGCATCCTGCCCCGACGCGTGCAGCAGCGCGCTGAAGGTGTGCGGCTCGGGCGCGGCGAGCGTGTCGCGCACGAAGAACACGTTCGGCTTCGCGAAGACCACCTGGCGGTCGAAGCGGTCGAGCACGACCCGGTCCTTCGGGTTGTATGCGGCCGCCGCGTCGCCGAGGAGGTAGTCGAAGCCGTCGCTCGTGAAGAACTCGGCGATGCGTCCCTCGTTGAGGTGGAGCTGGTCGTGGTCCCCGAGCGTGACGGTCGTGTCCGCGAGGTACTCGTCGTTGAGGTCCAGCACCACCGTGTTGTGCCCGAGCGAGCTGACCGTGTACTTGCGCCGCTGCGGGTGGAAGTAGTCACGGTAGCCGGGGTCCCACGCCAGCCACGCACCCGCGTAGCTGAGCATGAAGCTATTGTGGTCGAAGTGGTTGTGGCCGATCCGCGAGACCGGCGGCCCGCACTTGAACGCGAGGTAGGCCGCGTCGGCGTTGAAGCCGTCGCGCATCACGGCGTAGCCCACGTCCTGGAAGCACTCCGACGGGTTGATGGCCGGCGCCTCGGGACGGATGCGCTCCGGGTCCATCGCGATGAACGTGCGCGGGCTTGGCGCATTGAACATCCCGATCTCGCGGCAATACCACGCCGCGTCGGTGTCGCCGCCGACCGCCAGCACGAGGTTCGTGTGCCCGAACGCCACCCCCGGCCCGCCGTCGCCGAAGCACGGGAGCTGCCCGGTGCCCGGGTCGAGCAGGCTGATGCAGTAGCCCGCCAGCGTCTGCAGGTAGTGGTGCCCGAAGAGATCGTGCTCGATCCCCGCGCTCTGACTCGCCCACAGGAAGTCCGCGATCGCGGTGGCCGCGTAGTTCCCGTACATCGGGCCCTCCATCGCGCCGCCGTCCGCGCCCTGAGACTCGAAGTTCTCCCGCAGCCGCCCGATCACCGCGTCGAGCCAAACCGGCGCGCGCTCGTCCTCGTCGAGGATCGCGATGCTGCCGATCCCGAGGCCGACGAGCTTGAGCACCGTGATGTTGTGATAGACCGCGCCCTTGGTGGTCGCCTGCTGCAACAGCACCAGCGACTTGTCCACCAGCGACGTGCGCACCGTTTCGCGCTCGGCTTCGCTGAGGCGGTCGTAGCACCAGTCGTAGAACACACCCACCCAGATCGCCGCGTGCGAGGTGTCGAGGCCGGCATGGTCCTCGGCGTAGGTCGGATCGTTCCAGTAGCCCTCCCACGCGCACAGGTGGGAGACGATCTCGTGCGCCTTCTCGTAGTAGCGATCCTCACCGGTCACGATGTAGGCGACCAGAAAGTACTTCAATCGCGTGGAGATCGAGTCGGCGCGCTCCTGGAACAGCGCGGTGGTCGGCGGATAGTGTGGGTAATCGTCATGGCGCGGCGGGCGCTCGTCGGAGAGCGTGTACTCCCACCGCTTCGCAGGCCCGCCCTCGCGACCGGGCATCATCACCGAGTAGTGGAAGGGCGGTGCGTCGGCAAGCTGATCCGCGCGCTCGACAATCGCCGCCCACCCCTCGGCGGGCACGCAGCCGAGGGCGTTTGCGTTCGTGTCCATCGCCAGTGCGCACAGGCGCGGCAGGTCATCGGCGGTGATGAAGATGCGTGGGTGCGCCGGCAGAGCTTGTGCGGCCATGCCGACCACGGTCAGAGCGGCCGTCAGCAGCGGCAGTTGCAGTCTCATCGCTCGGCCTCCGGGCGTACTGGTGGCGGACATGCCCCCCGACGACTATTCGCCACCACGGAGGCGATCACTTGCCATCTACGGACAGATTGCACGCTGTATCGCCGCACAACAGGACACCTGCGGAGAATCTTGTGGCTCAGCCCGTTTCCACGGACCCCGGGGTGGGCCCGACCTGCATCGGCTGCGCCATCTCCGGCCCTTCGAAGAACTTCACGCCGCGCTTGCTCATCTCGCTGATGAACAGGTCCGGTGGTATGCAGGCCTCGGGTGCCATCACTCCTCGGCGGGAGATGTCGCCGCGACCGAGCATCACTGCACCGATCGCCATCGGCAGGCCCGTCAGTCGGTCCATGTGATCAGCGGATCCGTAGCTCACCTTGGCCGGGTCTCCGTTCCACGTGCCCGCGACGTCAACGCGAACAGCCGAGGAGGGCTCCGTGGGCCTGCCAATCTTGCCGATCACAGGCAGCAATGTCTTGAGCAGCTTGGCGACGGCGACCCGCTTACCGTGGGTGTTGCTGAGGTGCAGCTTCGCCATCATGATCGACAGTGAGTTGAGCAGGTTCTCTGACAGCCCGCCCTTCAGGGTCACCGTCGTGACGTTGGGGTAGGTTCGTGGGAGCGTTACCGGCTCCGGGTGGCCCAGGTGGAAGACATTGCAGTCGCCGACCGGCTCGGGGAACCGAACACGCTCCTTCCCCGATCCCGCTGGCACCTCGATGAGCTGTCCCTCCTGGAAGCTGGGCACTCTCCCTGAGAAGATGTGCAGCGTGTGCAGAACGACCGCAAAGCCCTCGGAGTCATCCGCGCTCGCGCCCCATGACACGTTGATGCGCTCGATCGTGTCGAGCTCCTCAGCGGCCTTCCGGGCCAGCACGTTGGAGATGCCCGGCGTCCACCCCAGCCCGGTGAGGACCGTGACACCGCGCTCGCTGGCCTTCTCATCGAGCTCGAAGACGGCCTGCGCGGCGTCGTAGTCATCGCACAGCGAGACGTAGTGCCTGCCGGCGTCGATCGCCCCGGACGCACACTTCCGTTCGAAGGCGTAGAACGGCCCTATGGCGCTGGCGGCAACATCATACGGCTCGATCGCGCCAACGAGAGACTCGTGATCGTTCGCGTCGACCTTCATCGCAGTCACGCGCGGATCGTTGATCTCCGCGGCGAGCGCCTGTGCCCCCTCCAGATTGTAGTCGGCAATCGCCAACTCCCCTACGTCCGGATTGGCCGCCAGATCCCGCACCGTCGTGCTTCCCATGTCGCCTGCCCCGCCGAGGACAATGATCTTCATCCAGGACCCTCCTGTTAGTGCGTTCGCAGTTGGTCGAGATGCCATCCGGATCACTTCGCAGACCCGACCAGAAGCATGAAGAAGTGCGCGTCGCGGCCAACGGAGTGCCTTTGCGTTCCCGGACTGATTGCGGGCGGGGGCCTATAAAAGATCGAGAACATGCAGGGAGTACTCCATTATTGGCTCAATTGTATTATATTGCGAATAGAAGTCAACAGTAAAGCGAGAAGGCGGGGAGCACTATGGCATCGCAAGACTATGGTCAGATATTGACGGGCCTGCGGACCTACCACCTCTCGCTGGTTACACACGATCTGGAATGGCGGCGTGAGCAGTTGCTTGCCCTGCGCGCGCTCATACGCGAGCAGGAGGAGCGCATCTTTGAGGCCCTGGACGCCGATCTGCGCAAGTGCCGGGTAGAGAGCTATCTGACGGAGACCGGCTTCGTCCTCGGCGAGATCACGCACGCCCTGAAGCATCTCGAGGAGTGGTGCCGGCCACTGCATCCGGCGAGACCTCTGGTGCTGCGGCCCTGCAGCGCCACATGCATGTGGGAGCCACTCGGTGTCGCACTGATCATCGGGACATGGAACTACCCATTCCAGTTGGGGGTGGGGCCACTGGTCCCCTGCCTGGCCGCCGGCAATTGCGCCGTTCTGAAGCTTTCAGAGCAGGCCCCCGCGACAGCCGAGACCATCGCGGAACTGCTGCCTCGCTATATGGACTCAAATGCAGTCTCAGTCGTGCGCGGCGGTGTCCCCGAGACTACTGCGCTGCTCGAACTCCCTTTCGATCGGATCTTCTTCACCGGCAGCCTCCGGGTCGGCCGCGTCGTGATGGAGGCAGCCGCGAGGAACCTCACCCCGGTAACGCTTGAGCTTGGCGGCAAGAGCCCGTGCATCGTGCATGAGTCAGCGCGTCTCGACGTCGCCGCACGGCGCATCGTCAATGGCAAGTTCTCCAATGCGGGCCAGACGTGCGTGGCGCCCGATTACGTCCTCGCACACCAGAGCATCGCCGCAGAGCTCATCGAGATGCTTCGGGTCTCGATCGACGCCTTCTACGGGCCTGACCCGCAGCAGAGCTCCGACTACGCCCGCATAGCGAATCTGCGCCACCACCGACGACTGGTTGAAATGATCTCCGACGGTGAGGTCGCGCTCGGCGGCGAGTATGATGAGGATGACCTGTACATCGAGCCCACGGTGCTTCATCCGGTGGGTGTTGACTGTCCGGCCATGCAGGAGGAGATCTTCGGGCCCGTCCTTCCTGTCGTTGAGTTCAGGGACATCGATGAGGCGGTGCGGTTTGTCAACGAGCGCCCCCGCCCGCTGGTGACGTACGTGTTCGCCGAAGAGCAACAGGTCGCCGACCGCGTCATCCGCGAAACGACGTCGGGAGGCGTGTCGGTGAATGAAACACTGCTGCACCTGCTGGTGCCGGACCTCCCGTTCGGGGGCGTGGGGGAGAGCGGGATGGGCAGGTACCACGGTGAGTGGGGGTTCCGCGAGTTCTCCAATCTCAAAGCGGTCTTCAGGCGTTCCACGAACTTCGATCCCCAGTTCCGTTACCCTCCCTACAGCGAGTTTGATGAGAAACTGATGCGCAGAATGCGCGGCTGAGATCAGCTCGACAGCCCTGACGTGGCCCCGCACGGAGGCCGTGGCGCGCCAAACGCAGAAATGCACCCCGTGGCTTGGCATCGATCTCAGTCTGTGGTGGAGTGAAGAATGAGTGCGATCGGATGGCATGACATCCTGTTGGCCTCGGCGCTTCTGCTCGCTGTGGCCGCCTGCGCTTCAGCGCAGGAGGCCGATTCGCTCAATGTCAGCCTGCACATCGGCTTCGACGGATCACCTGCCGCGAGCGTGCCTGCCGAGCTGTCCGCGACCGAGCTGCAGCCCGTCGCTTACGCGGACGGCGTCGTAGGGCAGGCGGGCGACTTCCGCGAGAGCGGCTGCGTCGAGTACCGCGGCCTGCCCGCACTGAACATGCAGTCGGGCACGCTCGAGCTGTGGATCAACGCCGCGCACCCTCCTCAGGAGCTGGAGGACCACTGCTACCTGCAGTTCCTCTCTGACGATGGCTCAGCGGGCCTCAAGCTCGCGTTCTATCACGTGGAACTCTCCGTGCAGGCCACCACGTGGGGCAGTCGGGGCAACTCGCGGCGCTACGGCTGGGGCTTCCGGGAGGCCACGTGGCAGCACATCGTCGTCACCTGGGACGCGGCTGGCTCGGCGCCTTCGGGCCTGATGCTCTTCAAGCAGGGCACGGAGACCGGCTACCCGCGCCCCTACAGGCTCATCGAGCCGCCCGACCTGCTGCGCGTGGGCTGCCTCTCGCCAGACGAGGGCCAGCAGGCGAAGGCGCTCGTCGACGAGATCACGGTCTACGACCGCGCGCTCACCGCATCGCAGGTCAAAGAGCTCTACGGGTTCGGCGCGATGCCGCTGGAGGAGCGGCTCGCGGCGCTGCGCGAGGTGATCGCCCGCGACGAGGCCGAGGTGGCGCGCCGCCGCGACCTGCTCTTCAACCACCGACGAATCGGCATCCTGCATGGCCGCAACACCTCGCTGGTCAACTGGCCGGACGAGACCTTCGAGCGTCTGCAACTTCCCGTGCCCGAGCCCGTGCACGAGAACGACCTGACGACCACCGATCTGAGCGTCTGTGACGCGCTCTTCTGCCCCGGTGGAGGCGGGCTGAATCTCACCGACGAGAGCACGAAAGCGCTGCAGGACTATGTGCGCGCGGGCGGTGGCTACGTGGGCGTTTGCGGCGGGGCGACCACTGCGGACAAGGCGGGGCTGATCGAGGCCGAGCACTTCACCTTCCAGGTGCGCGGGAGCGTCTGGACGTTCCTCAAGGAGCACCCGGTGACCGACGGCTACGATCTCGGCAAGAAGATACTCTTCCCGCACGCGAGCGGACCGCTGTATGTGCTGCCCGAGGACACCGACCAGCAGGCGGTCATCACCTTCGAGGTGGGCAATCCGCCGATGCCGACCTTCGCGCACACCATCGCCCGCGAGCTGGGCGAGGGCCGCGTGGTCGCCTTCTCCGGACACCCGGAGAGCGCCGCGGAGACCAACCAACTCCTGCGCAATGCGGTCATGTGGGCGGCGAGGGTCATCGGCGTTGACGAGCCGGCCGGTGCGGAGCAGTGATGGAGGGGGCGTGACCGTACATGGAAACCCGTCTCGCGCTCTCGCTGTGCTTGGTGTTCGCGGCGACAACCGCGATGGCAGTTCAACGCCCCTACCTGCGCGATGCCGGGATGATCGAAAAGCTCCGCGAGGGCCGGACCGATGAGGCGCGCGCGCAGGTCCGTGAGAAATGGGCGCGCTACCTGGCGCTGGGCGACGAGGAGCTTTGGTCGCTGCCGCCGGGGCCGATGGTCTACCGCGCGATGGGCGTGAATGAGACCGAGGGCTGCCCGAGCTGTGGCACGGCGGCCTACGACAAGGGCGGCCTGTGGCCCTTCAAGTGCGACATCGTTGACGCGCCGTGGCAGGTCGCCTGCCCGTCCTGCGGCGCGGTCTTTCCGAGCAACGACTTCGCCGGCTTCTACGAAAGCGGCCTCGACGCCCTCGGCTACTTCATCCCCGAGCAGGCCGACCGGAGCCTGCTCGTGAACGCCGCGCGCCCTGGCGCCGACGACCCGCTGCGCGGATGGGCGGTCGATGACGGCACCGGCTGGGTCTATCATGACGGCCAGCGTTTCTGGTTCATCGCCCGCTACTGCGGACACCTGTGGATCCAGCTCACGAAAGACGCGCAGGCGATGGCCGAGGACTACCAGCGCACCGGCGAGCCCGCCGTGGCGCACGCGGCCGCGCTGCTGCTGGCGGCCTACGACGACCTGTGGGAGTCCATCGGGCGGGACGCGGCCCTCGTGGAGTTCCTCACGCGCAAGGGCGTACAGATCGGCCACCCGGAGTGGGCGGGCGCGGCCGATGCCGTGCGCCGGCACATCGAGAGCGAGCTGATCGCCGAGGGCGCGCGTGACGTGATGCGCACCCGCGCCGCCGGCTCCACCCGCCGCGCTCCGGAGAGTGTCACCGGCGACTGGGAGGACCTCGGAATTGGCCACGGGCTCCCGACACGGGCTCTATGGCCATGATGCTCCGACTCGGCAAGCGTCCGGCCCCCGCTGGCCCCGTCTGAGGTCAGTCGCCGCTCTGACGGCGGAGGCGCAGTGCGATCCCGACCAGTCCCGCGCCCAGCAGAACGAGGGTCGCCGGCTCCGGCACCGGCTCCGCGTCGAAGGTCGTCATGAAATCGACACGCCAGTCCCAGGTGGAATCGTACTGGCCGTTATCGTAGGGCTTCCACGGCCACCACTCCACTCCGTCCTGGATGTAGCGACCGGGCGGATCCTCGCTGTTGTAGCCCGCCCCCAGGGCCCACGTGTCCATCACCGCGAACCAGTCATTGTCAGTCCCCGGATTGTCCAGGTAGCCGAACGCCGCAATGGAGTGTGCGCTGGTACTGGCGCTCAGGTTCAGGATAGCGGGCCGGCCGGCGTCAATCTCAAGCAGGTACTGCGCCCAGACGTCTTCGGAGGGAGATGCGAAACGATAGAGGTAGTAGTCGCAGCTTGCCTTGACCGATTCATTGAGGGACGTCCCCGGGTTGTCCCAGGCGGCGAACTTCTCAAGTCCGTCGATGACCCCGAACCCCGTCTCCCCGTCGTCCGTCCCCATGAAGTCGGCTATGCAGTTGGCCTCACGCGCGAACCGATCGTAGTGCCCTCGTCCTCTGCTTGTGTCGTACCCGAGATTATCGCCCTCATACACGTGCTCCCAGCTCGCCACCATCGCAGCCGTGCCGGTAGGCACGCTCCCAGCAGGATTATAGCTGTCGCCGCTCCACACGGTTGCGTCCCCATCGTAGAAGGGGTACCTGTCAGGATCGTTCCAGTAGCCGATTACCATGCCTCCGGCGGTCGGACTGCACCCACCCCACCAGTAGTAACTGGGCATGCCAGCCAGCACAGCCTGGCTGGAACCGGCGTCCGTCAGCACGTCCGCCACTACTACGCCCGGCGCTGCAAGCAAGCAAGCCGCCACGCACACGAAGATCGCCAACGTTCTTGACAACCGTAGCCGGCCCCCTTCCGGCGGGCATCTCATGAGTCGCCCGGTCATCACTTTCACACCCCTTCCGACCAGGCAATAATGTCATCCGGCCCCGCGTGCTCTCTCTGACGTAAGTCACCACGGCCTGTGTTCGGCAGGATGGCCCAAATACCTTCCTGGTCTGAGAACCCTCGCCGCCACCGTCAAGCAGGTCCGCCTCAGGCTGCCTGGGTACCCGCATCGGGCGCATCGCGCCTGCCGGAATCGAGGGAGAGAGACGTCGTTCCCGGACATGGCAGAAAGAGCCGGCGAAGTACGGCGAGATTCTGTGAGGTAATTAAGAGGATGGGTGAGGCCATTATGATGTATTCTAGCAAACACGTCAATGAGCGCGACATGCATATGCTCATCGACCACAGGCGACGAAGCCATGATGCGTGTGGCGCCATGCGGAAGTTGTGGAAGTAGGGAGATGGGGCTCCCTTGGCTTCGGACCGGAGAGACTCTGGCTTGGGGCATGCGTCTGCGTGTGTGTGATCGGCACACACGTCTGAGCAGTATGGCGGTGCCCCGGCACGACGGATCCCGGACGCTGAAGCCCTCGACAGATGCTCTGTGAGGCAACGCCCCGTCTCCCGGCCAGCGGCAGTGTGGAGGCGAGTCGCAATGGCGGTCCACCGTTGCGTCGGGGCGCGTGTCCGATTGGTCGGCAGTCCCTCCGAGGATCTCGGCGGGAAGGCCGCCGCTGCGTTGCCAAAGGACTTCTGCGCCTCGATGACACTGTGCGCGTCACCCGCTCTCCCCTGCACTACGCTCCCCTGCCATCGCCGCCCGCACTGCACTCCATGACCGCAACTGCGCCCGGGAGCATAGCTTCCGGTGCGTAGAGACGGGGCGTTGACGAGGAGTAGACCGCTACATCGATGTTCGGATGAACTCGGGACTATGAGGACGCAACGACGAGCCGGGGACGGTGGCAGGGCGGCGTGGGGCGTCTGAGACAGACCGGGCGCCGCCCCAACGCACCCGAGGACGAGACGCGCGACATCCGACCCGAGCATCAGGGGGAAGGGACACACGATGTCAGTCCCGATGGTTAGCTGACCGCGTTCGATCCGTGAGCAATCCGACTCTCACGGCGACCGAGGCCAGGCGGGACGTGTTCCCGAGAGATGTGCGCAGAAAGGAGGGTAACCTATGAAAAAGGTATTGAGCGTCAGTCTGTTGCTCGCGGTCTTCGCAGCCCTCTCGATCTCTACCGCCTTTGCCGCCGAGACCAGTGTCTCCACTTGGTGGACGAGCACCAGTCGAGGTGCGACCAACGACTTCTGGTGCGACTTCACCAACTCGTGGTCGAACGGCCACTACCAGGGCGGCATATTCAACAACGGAGATGGCGCCGCACAGATCCGCATGGAGCAGGCTGGCTGGGCCAACAGCAACACCTTCGGCTGGTTCGGCTGGGACGGTGATGGCAACCCCATCGACGTCGCCGCGACGCATCGCAGGAATTCCGCCAGCGACTCCATCGGGCTGTACGAGATCTTCGGAGGTACCACTCCCACCACGTGGGCGTCATTGCCTGGCACCACTTGGAATAGCCAGGCACCGGCGACCTGGGGGTTCTACCTGAAGTCCGCGGAGAACAAATGGTACTTCAGCGCGCCGAGCAGCGTGAATTCGCTTCTTGGCACTGCGCCATCCGGAACCTCGTGGGCCTTTGAGAACTACCGGATGCAGGTGTTCGACGACCCCGCCGGCGGGAACGATGACGCCGAGTTGGAGTCCGCTGAGAATGGCTTGCAGTGGGTGCTTTGCTGGGAAGACCGTGACAGTACGGCTTCCAACCACACCGCCTTCGACATGGGGTATGACAACACCGGCACGTACGATGCCCCGACCCCATCGATGCGCTGGAGCGGTCTTGGCACCATCGGCAACATCGCTGCTCCCACCGAGCCCGACTACAACGACATGGTCATCACCTTCCAGAGATACAGCGCCGAAGCACCACCAGGCGATGATTCTCCGGAGGCGGCCACGTGGGCGCTGCTGCTGGCTACCTGCGCATTCGGCGGACTCATTCGGCGCCGTCGCAGGGAATAGGCCCGGCGATGGGTGTTGGGACTGACGATCAGGCCCCGGGACCACGCTGGCCTTCAACTTGCTCGAGGGACACAAACCATTGAACGGGCCGCCACAGCAACGTGGCGGCCCGTCCTGCCTTCAGGCGGCCGTTGCCCCGTCACCTCTCCAGCCGCGACACCCACCCACACGGTAGCCAGGCCGGCGAGGATTGCGGCGCGGCGCAGCGAAATGGCTGGCCGCATGACGCACCAGCCACGACCGGAGGACAGAGCCATGCGCAGCGTAGCCATCATGTTTCTCCTGCTGCTTCCCACGCTGGCCTTCGCCCGCCAGGACCCGCCGGGTGTCACCGGCGACTGGGAGGACCTCGGCGTGCAGGTGCACCGCTCCCGCATCTGGTCGCGTGCGGTCGGCCGCGACACCGCCGGCGACGAGGTCTACTACCTCGGTATGAATGGCTTCGTCCTCGCGCTCGACCCGCTCACCGGCAAGCCCGCCGGGCCGAAGGGGCAGTTCGACCTCGGCGACGCCTGGATCTGGAACGTCTGCGCCCACTCCAACGGCAAAGCCTACGCCACCGCCGGTCTGCATGGGGTATTCGAGATCGACCCGGTCACCGGCGAACAACGCTCCATCGGCCCCCCGCCCGAAGGTGAGACGGTCGTCTGGGAGCTCTACGAAGCCTCAGATGGCAACATCTACGGTGGCACCTACCCGAGCGCGAAGCTGGTGCGCGTGAACCTCGACAGCTACGAGGTCGAGGACCTCGGCCGCATGGACGCCGAGCAGAAGTATGTGCGCACGATCGCGGTTGAGGGCGACTACGTCTACTGCGGCTGTGGAGTGACGAAGCCGTCCGTCTGGGCCTACCACATCCCCACCGGCGAGAAGACGCAGATCCTCCCCGAAGAGGCGCGCGAGGGGCCCGGGTGGGGGAGAGCGATGACGCGCATCGACGGCCGCGTCTATGTCTGGGGCAACGGTGGCGGAGGGTGGCGCGTCTCTGGCCTCGAGCTCGAGCGCGTCGAGGAGATCCCGCACTACCTCTACCAGGAGCTTGAGGACGGCACGCGCCTCTATGCCTGGGACGCGGCGGGTCCGAGCCGCGAGTACATCGTCTCCCCGCGCGGCGGCGAGCAGTACACCGTGAGCTTCGACTACGACACCGCCGGCACCGCGGTGTGGGACCTCTTCTCCGGCCCGGACGGCCGCATCTACGGCAACACGCACACGCCGATCACGCTCTTCGCGAATGACCCGCAGACGGGCGAGACGCAGGTCTACGGCGACCCGGTGGGCCACGCGGGGCAGGTCTACGCCTCCACGTGGATCGACGGGAAGCTGCACATGGCGGCATACTCGGACTGCTCGTACACCGTCTGGGACCCGGCGCGCGAGTGGAACTTCGGCGCCGAGCCGGAGAACAACCCGCGGCGCCTCGGCACCACCCGGCCTCAGGTCCAGCGCGCGGGTGACCTGATCGCCGCGCCGGACGGGAAGCACACGATCGTTGCGGGCCTTCCCGGCTACGGGCACCTCGGTGGCGGCGTGGCCGTGGTCGATCCGGAAGCGCAGCAGTTCGAGGCGCACGAGCAGGTGGTGCTGCCGCAGAGTCCGTGGTCACTCTCCGACACGCCCGACCCGGACGTGATCGCGATCGGCACCACGATGTACAGCGGCACCGGCACGGACAAGGTCGTCTCGCTCGCACGGCTGGTGCTGTGGAACTGGCGCACGGGCGAGACCGTGAAGGAACTCACGCCGTGGCAGGATGAACTGAACAAAGCCGATTATGCGAAGCTGGAGGACGAGGTGCAGGTGAACTCGTTCCTGCGGCTTGGCGACGAGCTGTGGATGATCGGCGCACCGGACGGCCGCATCGCGATCTACCACTTCGACACGGGTGAGATCGAGCACCTCGACTACTGGGACTACGGCTCGGGCCGCCTCGTCTACCGCCCCGAGGACGGGATGATCTACGCGAACATGCGCGGCTGGGTCGTGCGCATCGATCCGAAAACGCGCGCGCACGAGCTGCTCGCGACCTTGCCGGGCTCGCAGGGCTGCGCACTCTCGGGCGAGTGGCTGTATGCGTTCGAGGGGCCAAGGTTGCTGAGAGTCAAGATCGACTGACTGACGGAGGGGGAAACCCGATGATCGCTCAACGTACATACCGACTTCACCGGCAGCAAACGCGCAGCACAGCACTGATGGTCTGCCTGGCGCTCACGCTTGGTGCCGCAGCCGGCTCCTGCGACGCAATCAGGGGCACCTGGACGCCCCAGGGCGGCATACCGCACACGTGGAGCGTGCGCGAGGACCGTCTGCACTTTGAATCGGCCCAGGACACCGGCGACTGGGACGCCATTCAATCGGACCTCGAACTCGGCGAGGAGGGCTGGACGCTGGAGTTCGCGGCGGTGGCGCTCGATGAGCACGGCGGCACCGACGTGGACTGGGGCGTCCGATTGGGCATCGACGAGCCCGCCGCCGTGGCGGGCCCGTGGAAGGGCTCGATGCAGATCACCATCGAGCGACGCTCGTCTGACCGCATCGTGACCTTCGCCACGAAGGGCCCGAGTCAGCAGCCTCTGGGCGGCGCCCGCAACGATTTGGACATGCCCTACGTGCGCAACTGCACCGCACCGGCCGCACTGGTGGCACTGGCGTGGAAGCCCGATGAGCCGCTCACGATGCTGCTCAACGGACGGCCGGTCGAGCTGGAGCAATCGTGGCTGACGCCGTCGCCGGGGCCGCTGAGCATCGTCGCGAAGGGCAAGGGGATCCTGGAAGTCGCGGCCGCGTCGGTCGGGCCGTGGCGCGACCTGCACGCCTTCGGCCGGCCGGGCATCGCATACTCCGGCTGGTCGGCCGCGCCCGACGGGGCGGAGCTGGCGGAGGCCACGCGCATCCCGACGCTCCTCGACTGGATCGCGTCGATGGAGAACGAGCCCGCTACCGTCCGCGCAAACGCGCTCGCCGGGCGCTGTGTGTATGACTTCGCGACCACCGGCGAGCTGTCGCCCGAGGTCCGAGAGCGGGTCCAGACCTTCCTTGAGGGCGCGATCGAGGATGAGCCGTCCGCGGTCTCACGCCTGCTCCCGATCGCGGTGGCGTGTGAGGACGCGCGGCAACGCGAGGCGGATCGGCAGTGGACCGACCGGCTGATGCAGACCTTCGCGGGGTGGAGCGGCGCAGGCCTGAGCCCCGGGGACCGCTACCGCGCCACGCTGCTCGACCCGGAGCGTGCCTGCATTGCCGGCGCCCCGGGCGGGCTGCCCCTGCGCTGGGTCGATGGGCTTGTCGGCGACCTGCGTGGCACACCGCAGGCCATCGCGCTGCTGTCGCTGGCCAGCCGCAACGACCACTACGGCTATGTCTGGCTGCTGCCGCAGTACCTCAGCGCGCACCTGCGGTTCGGTGAGCTGATGGTCGAGTGGGTCGAGGACTGGGGGCGGCGCGAGCACTTCCACGTGACCGAGCCCGCGCGGACGCTGTCGATGGCCGCGTGGCGGCTGGCGCCCGTGCTGCCCGAGCGGGCCGTGCCGCTCGTGAACCAGATCGAGGGCACCGAGGTCGCGGCCGACACGATGATGGCCGTGTCGGAGGCACTGCCTGACGGCGCACAGATGGGCGCAGCCGCCGAGGAGGCGCTCAAGCAGACCATCGCGGACTGGAAGCCGCGCACGCCGCGCAGCACGATCGTGGAGCCCATGGCCCGGCTCGCGCGCTTCTATGCCGCGCATGACCGGCCAGATGACGCACGCGCAGTCGCGCTGCAGGCCGCGGAGCACGTTGCCGACCAGCCACAGGCCGAGGCGTGGGCGACGAGGATCGTCGCGATCCTCATGGACGACCTCGCGATGCCCGAAGCCGACGAGTGGTTCGAGCGCGCGATCGAGGCCGCGATCACCTATGACAGCGGCTACTCCGGCCCCGAGAGCGGCGGAGGCATGGTCTGGCTGTCGGCGACGTCGTTCATTGTCGGGCTGCTGGCCGAGCGCGGGGAGATCGACCGGGCGCTCGAGGTGACGCGCCGGCTCTCGCCCGAGCGCATCCCGGAGAACAACGCCGGGTGCATGGCCCGCGTGATCTATGCCATCGATGACGAACAGCCGCTGCGTGCGCTGGAGCTGCTCAGCGAGGTGCCGCCGGGCCGCCAGCGCTCGGCAATCGTCGCGAGCCTGCTGCCGAAGATCGCGGCCGTGGACGCCGACGCGGCCCTCGGGCTGCTAGAAGATCTGCCCGAAACCGTGCACGCGATCCACCGCTGGCGCATCGCGCGGGCTTCGGGTGCCGCGCAGGACCCCGAGGTCGCGGCCCTCTGGCGCGCGGCGGTCGCAGGAAGCGTCGCGCATCTTTCCCCCCGTGATCCGTGGGACTCGCGCCCGGCTGTGCTGCGTGAGCTTGAGGGGGCCTCGCCGGCTGAGGTGCTCGCGCTGGAGGACTTGCTGTCGACAAACCCGAACTACTTCTCGCGAGTGCTGCTGGACATCACCGTTCGCTCGGCGGGGCTGGCGGAGGACCCCATCTGGCAACGTTTCGTGCAGTCTGAGCGAAGCTGGGGCGGGAAGATCCCGTGGGGGGCGCAGCGCATCCGCGACTGGCAGAGAGCCGTTGAGGAGATGCAGGAGCAGTGAGGTAGCGGCGCCGTCCGGATGGCCGACGTGAGCCGTGAGGAGGTCACGCCATGACCGCACAGCTCTCTGATTTCGCGCAGCGACTTGAGCCCGTTGGGCGCATTCTCGAGCTTCCCGACTGGTTCGTCTGGGGGTCTTCGCCCATCGACGGGCCCGACGGCAAGGTCCATCTGTTCACCTCGCGCTGGCCGAAGGACACCGGTCATCGCGGCTGGTCTACGCACTCGGAGATCATGCACTCGATATCCTCCAGCCCCGAGGGGCCGTTCGAGGTCGTGGACGTGCCTCTCATGGGCCGCGGCGGCCGCCACTGGGACGCAGCGATGGTGCACAACCCCACCATCCACGAGTTCGATGGCCGCTTCTACCTCTTCCACATCGGCAACCTCGACGGCCGACCCTACACCCAACAGATCGGCGCGGCGATCTCCGACAGCCTCTACGGCCCCTGGACGCGCCTCGATGAGCCGCTGCTCGGCCCCGGCATGCATGGCGACTGGGACGGCCTCATGGCCACGAACCCAGCCATCGTCCGCCACCCCAACGGGCAGTTCTGGCTCTACTACAAGTCGTGGGACCTGCGCGACAAGCGCAGGAAGATGGGCCTTGCGATCGCCGACCACGTCCTCGGCCCCTACAATAAGCACCCGGATAATCCCATCGTGGACTACTCCGACCGCGACAAGCAGATCGAGGACGCCTACGTGTGGGTCGACGACGGGCTGTTCCACATGCTGATGGCCGATGACAACGAGGGCGTGGTCTGCAAGCACGGTGGTGCGCTGATCACCAGTGAGGACGGCATCCACTGGTCGGAGCCGACGGTCGGCTATCAGACCACGGACGTGTACTTCGAGGGCGAGCCGGTGCGACGCTTCGAGCGCCCGCAGGTGCTGCTGCGCGACGGGCATCCGGCGTACTTGTACCTCGCGATGAGGGGCGACGAGACCGACACGTCGGCGGTGTTGAGGGTGAGGCGATAGGCGGCGGCGCTACGTTCCCGGCAGCTCGCGTCGCGAGCCTGCCGATGCCGCGGCGGCGGGTGTGAGACGCATCGTCGCCGCGGGCAAGCGGCAGATCACGCCGGGCGCGTCCTCGGCCATCTCGAACGTGCCTCCGTGGCTCTCGCAGATGCGGCGCGCCGCTTCCAGCGCCAGGTCGGTCGGCGCCATCCCTCCGGCGCGGTCGCGCAGCGACGGGTCGTCGGACTGCACGACCACGGACAGCTCGACCAGCTCCAACCCGCTCTCATCGCGCGCGTCCTCGAACCGCGCCACGACCCGCTCGTCGGCGCGCGTGAGCAACATCAGCGCGCGCAGCGTGCCCGTGATCGCCTGGCGCAGGGGCTGGTGGTGGCCGATCACTGGCGGCACCGCCCCGGCGGCGTCGAGCACCAACCACGTGCCGATCGACTGTGCCTCAGGCGCAAGCTCCCGCACCACCTCGCGCGTGATGTGATAGAGGTTCACCTCCGACGCGCTCCCTTGCCCGCGTGGCCTGTCCCGCGCGATCACGAGGAAGTCCTCCAGCAGTCCGTCAATCCGCGTCGCCTGCTCGGAGATGATGCCGAGCATCTCGTCCTGCACGCAGCGTTCGGTCTCGTTGTGCAGCAGGTACTGCGCGGCCGCGCCGACCGAGGTCAGCAGCGACCGCAACTGGTGTGAGAAGCGCGAGATCGTCTCCCCGTCGATCGTCAGTGCTTCGCCTGCGGATGCTCCACCGATCACCGCGCCCGTGCGCACCGGTCGCCTCGTCAAGTCGCTCATCGCCTGCACGACCTCCCCTGTCTGACTGGGTCCTGTTGCAGGTTAACGGCGCGGCCGGCCGGAGCTTGAGCCCGTGGCCGGTCGAGGTTGCACGTCGTTGGCCGGAATGTCACATCTCCCTTACCTCAAGCCTTTCGACTGCTCCGCCGATATTGGAGGTGCCAGAAGCTGACACTCCGGACGCCTATGAATCGGGCGCGGGAGTGTCCGCCGCGCACCCGTCCACAGACGCAACCCGAGATTCACCGCCCCGGTCATCGGGGATTCCCCGGGGGCAGGCACGGCGCAGACGCGCCGCTCTCCTCCCGGCTCAGGCAGCGAAGGAGGCACACCGATGTCCCTGACACGCATCAATCAGAACATCAGCTCGCTCAATGCACAGCGGAACCTCGCGAAGAACTCCGAGCGCATCGGCCGGTCAATCGAGCGTCTGTCCAGCGGTCTGCGCATCAACCGCGGCGCCGACGATCCCGCCGGCCTGGTCATCTCCGAACTGCTGCGCGCCCAGGTCTCCGGCCTGGACATCGCTCAGCAGAACGCCTCGCAGGGCGTGAACCTCATCAAGACGGCTGAGGGCGCACTGGACGAGGTATCCGGCCTGATCCGG
>JALGSW010000085.1 GCA_029821635.1 Candidatus Zipacnadia bacterium | reverse complement strand
GCTGCTCATTTCCAGGTTCATGCCCTTCCTGTTCGCCGCCCGCGGGGCATGCCCCGCGGCAGGAGGACATTTCTACTTTGCCACAACCGGACATTATCACTTTGCCCCTACACCGATACGGGTCAGCTTGACAAGCCCGATGCGCATGCGTATACTCATCTTCACTGCCACGCCAGCCCCTTCCGGCTGGCGGTGCTGCAATTATGAGATACGATATTCGCGACCAACTGAGCAGGCGTGACGCCGAAATCACGCTTGAGATCGACGCGCCTGTCCCCATAGGGACTGACATCGAGTTCGTTGGCAACGTGACCGGCTGGATCACCCTCCACAACATGGGAGGCGAGGTCGCGGCGTGGGGACACTTCGAGGCAACCGCCCTGATGGAGTGCGGGCGCTGCCTCGCGGGGCATGAGGTCCCGATGAGCTTTGACTTCTCCGAGACCTGCAGCTTCGCGCAGATCGACGAGCCGCTCGCCTACACGCAGGTTGCCTCCGAGGATGAACGTGCCTCGATCCCGTTGATGGACGGCGATGCGGTCGATCTGAGCGAGCTTGTGCGGCAGCTGCTTGTGCTGCACGCGCCGCTACGGTCACTGTGCCGACCGGACTGCAAGGGCATCTGCCCGCAGTGCGGCAAGAACCTCAACGCGGGCGAGTGCGATTGTGAGATCGACGAGGTCGATCCGCGCCTGGCGCCCCTGCGCGAGTTGCTCCAGTAGCTCTCCGGAATCTTCAGCGCTGCATAGAAAAGGTGTGCTGTTTCATGGGTCTCCCAAAGCGACGACATTCGAGGTCACGCGGTCGGAAGCGTCGGACCCACCATGGCGTAACCGTTCCCGCGATCACCACCTGCCCGCAGTGCGCTGCCCCGAAGCTGGCCCACAACGCCTGTGGCAAGTGCGGCTATTACAAGAGCCGCAAGGTTGATCACACTGTGACGCTCGAAGAAAAGAAGAGGCGCGAGGAGTAGGCCCTGACCCGTCGCCGCCTGCAGCAGTGCGGCGACGTATGACGGCTGCGCGCGCGCACCCCGTTCCCAATCTCAGGCGCTGCACGACCACGCAACCATGCGGATATCCGTTGACGCTATGGGGGGCGACAACGCCCCCGAACAGATCGTTGCCGGCGCGCTTCTGGCCGCCGAGCAGGTTGACGCCACCATCTCCCTGGCGGGCGATCCCGACGCCATAGCCGCATGCATGGCCGGGGCGGCGCCCGCGAGTATCGAGATCGTGGCGGCGCGCGATGTCGTCGCGATGGGCGAGAGCCCCCGGGCGGCACTGCGCGGGCGCGATGACACCTCACTTGCGCGGGCCGTCGATCTGGTTGCGCGCGGCGACGCGCAGGCCGTCGTCTCGGCGGGCAACTCCGGCGCATTCATGGCACTGTCTGCCAGGCGCATGGGGACAATCGCGGGCGTGAGGCGCCCGGCCATCGCGCTGAGCCTGCCCAGCGAGAGCGGCCATCGCGTGCTGCTCGACGCGGGAGCCAACGCCGACTGCCGGCCCGAACACCTCGTGGACTTCGGCCTCATGGGCGCCGTCTACGCGGAGTACACCCTCGGGATCAAGAACCCGCGGGTCGGGCTGCTGAGCATCGGCGAGGAGAAGGGCAAGGGCAACGAGCTGACGAAAGCCGCCTACGATCTGCTCGAAGCCACCGACCTGAACTTCCGTGGCAACGTCGAGGGCGGCGACGTCTTCGGCGACACCTGCGACGTGATCGTCTGCGATGGCTTCGTCGGGAACGTCGTGCTGAAGGTGACCGAGGGCGCCGCGAGCGTGCTCTTCAGGCAGATCCGCGAGGCAGTGAGCCGGTCGGACGAGCTCAGGCCGGTGGCGCCGGCGTTGGCGGAAGCCCTGCGCGAGGCGGCGAGTCAGTTCGACGCCTCGGAGCACGGTGGCGCGCTACTGCTGGGCGTCAACGGCGTGAGCCTCGTCGGCCACGGCTGCTCGGACGCCAAGGCCGCCCGCAACGCGATCCGCGCCGCACATAGAGCCGTCGAGGGCGGCCTGATCGAGCACCTGCGCGAGGTGTTTGCAGCGCGCGCGGGCGAGAATGGCTGAGCGATCAGGGCGGACACACGCGCCGGTCGCGCGGTACATTCGCAGTCAGACGGTCGGTCCGGTGCCCCGGTGCAGCGATTCCTGAGGGGCGGGAACGTCGGGGGAGGTCGTTCGGCAGTGTAAGCATTAACAGAGCCGGCGCGGGGAGATGCGCCGGCGTCTGTGTGCGCAATTGTACGAGAGGGTGCTCGGCTGAATGTCCCTCAGGCCCGGCGTGATAACAGGCGTTGGCTCCTACGTGCCCGATCGGGTCCTGACCAACGCGGACCTTGAGAAGATCGTCGAGACCAGCGACGAGTGGATCGTCAGCCACACCGGGATCAGGGAGCGCCGGATCGCCTCCGACGATCAGGCAAGCTCCGATCTCGGTGCTCAGGCGGCGCTTGCCGCGATCGAGGACGCAGGTCTCGCGCCCGAGGACATCGACTACATCATCTGCCCGACCGTCACCCCCGACCAGCTCTTCCCCTGCACCGCGAACACCATCCAGGCCGCCATTGGCGTGCCCAATGCCGCGGGCGCCTTCGACCTGCTCAGCGGTTGCACCGGCTTCATCTACGGCCTCCAGGTCGCGCAGCAGTTCGTCGCCGGCGGCGCGATGGGGGCCGTCCTGGTTGTCGCGGCGGAGAAGCTCACGTCCATCACCAACTGGACCGACCGCAGCACCTGCGTACTCTTCGGCGACGGCGCCGGAGCGGCGATCGTGCAGCCGACAGAGGGCGACGCCGGCAACTGCCTGCTCAGCTTCGTGCTCGAGTCCTACGGCGAGTATGGCTACCTGCTGGACGTCCCAGGCGGCGGCTCGCGCAGGCCGCTGACGCAGGAGTCGCTGGCAGCGAATGAGAATTGCCTGCGCATGAACGGTCCGGAGCTCTACAAGATCGCCGTCAGGGGCGTGCCCGAAGTCGCAGAGAAAGCGATCACCAGGGCCGGCCTCACGAACGCGGACATCGACTGGGTCATCATGCACCAGGCGAACATGCGGATCATCGAGGCGGGGGCTCGGCGACTTGACATACCGGAGGATCGCCTGGTAGTGAACATCGACAGACTGGGCAACACCTCCGGCGCATCCATCGCCATCGCGCTCGATGAAGCCTACCGCGACGGGCGGATTCAGACCGGCAACAACGTCCTGCTTGTGGGCTTCGGTGCGGGGTTCAGCCTCGGCGCAGCAGTGCTGCGCTGGGGGAAGTAGCAGTCACCGCCTTCAGTACAGAGCTGGGAGGGAATCCCCTTGGATTTCACGTTCACAGAAGACGAACAAATGATCATCGATGCCGTTCATGAGCTCGGCAGCGAGGAGCTCCAGCCCCACGCCAGTGAAGTCGCCGAGGCCGGCGAGTTCCCGTACGAGGCAATTGAGATGTGCCGCGAGATGGACATCTTCGCCATCCCGGTCGAGGAGAAGTGGGGCGGACTGGGCTTCGGCTTCCTGCTCTGGGGCGCCATCGGCGAGCTGCTCAGCTACTACTGCCAGACCACCGGCTCGGTCTTTGGCGCGCACGTGCTGGCGCAGTACCCGATCATGGAGTTCGGCACCGATGAGCAGAAGGAGAAGTACCTGATCCCGCTGACCTCCGGCGAGCACATCGGCGCCTTCGGCCTCACCGAGCCGAACGCGGGCTCCGACGCGGGCGCCGTCCAGACCAAGGCCGAGCTGCACGGCGACAAGTACATCCTCAACGGCACCAAAATCTTCATCTCCAACGGCGGCGTGGCGGAGACCTACGTGATCATCGCCAACCTCGACCCCTCAAAGGGCACCCGGGGCCTGACCGCGTTCATCATCGAGAAGGGCACGCCCGGCTTCGAGTTCGGCAAGGACGAGAAGAAGATGGGCTGGGACGCGCTCCCGAACCGCGAGCTGATCTTCCAGGACTGCGAGGTCCCGGTGGAGAACGTGCTCTACAAGCCCGGCCGCGGCTTCCGCGTCGCGATGGGCACCCTCGGCGTGGGCCGCATCGGCATGGCCGTCGGCGCGGTCGGTCTCGCGCAGGCCGCCTTTGACGCCGCGATCCTCTACGCCCAGCAGCGCGAGCAGTTCGGGCAGAGAATCGCCGAGTTCCAGGCGATCCAGTTCAAGCTCGCCGACATGGCGACCGAGATCGAGGCCTCGCGGCTGCTCTACCAGAAGTCCGCGTGGCTCAAGGACCAGGGCGAGAAGTTCGAGAAGATCGCTTCGATGGCGAAGCTCTTCTCCTCCGAGACCGTGTCGCGCGTAACCTCGCAGGCCGTGCAGATCCACGGTGGCGTGGGCTACACCCGCGAGTTCCCGGTGGAGCGCTACATGCGCGACGCCAAGCTCTTCGAGATCGTCGAGGGCACCTCGGAGATCCAGCGCGGCATCATCGCGAACCTGCTGCTGCGCGAGAACCACATCTGAGCGCCACTTATGAGCCGGGCGGGGCGAAGGTCCCGCCCGGCTGTTTGCTGTTGCGATCGTTATCCGTAGTTAGCCGGCGTTGCCGTCGTTGGCCGCCGTCACGGAGTTGATCCGATGAACATCATCGTGTGCATCAAGCAGGTCCCGGACACCTCTGAGGTCCGGATCGACCCGGAGACCAACACAATCATCCGCGAGGGCGTCCCGTCGATCATCAACCCGTTCGACGAGAACGCCATCGAGCAGGCCGTGCAGCTCGTAGAGGAGTTCGGCGGCAAGGTCACCGTCCTCTCGATGGGCCCGCCGCAGGCGGAGGCCGCGCTGCGTGAGGCGATGGCGATGGGCTGCGACGAGGCCGTCCTGGTCTCCGACCGCTGCTTCGCCGCCTCCGACACGCTGGCGACCTCCTACGTGCTCTCGGCCGCCATCCGGCGGATCGGCGAGTATGACCTGATCTTCACCGGCAAGCAGGCCTTCGACGGCGACACCGCCCAGGTGCCGCCGGGGATCGCCGAGCAGCTCGGGATCCCGCAGGTCACCTTCGCCATCGGGCTGGAGGTCGAGGGGAAGAAGGCGCGCGTCCGCCGGCTGTTGGAGGACGAGTTCGAGGTCGTCGAGGCCCGGATGCCCGTGCTGATCTCGTGCGTGAAACAGATGAACGACCCGCGGCGCCCCGGCATCAAGGCCAAGCTCGCGGCGAAGAAGAAGGAAGTCACGGTGTGGGACTCGGCATGCATCGAGGCCAAGGCCTGCCTCTGCGGCTTCGACGGCTCGCCCACGCGCGTCGTGCGCACCTTCGCGCCCACCCGCGACATCGAGGGCGAGAAGTTCGAGGGCGAGCCCGCGGAGTGCGCAGTGACACTCGTCGAGCGGCTCATCGGAGAGAAGATCATCTGAGGTCCGCCCGGCACGCCCCGCGGTATACCCCTCGGGACGGCGCGGATTCTTGCGGGAGCGATACGATGGCGATCTACATCGAGAAGGCCAAGTGCACCGGCTGCAAGCTGTGCATTCCCTCTTGCCCCTACGGGGCCATCGACATGGTCGATGACAAGGCCGAGTTCAACGAGAACTGTACGAGCTGCGGCGCCTGCGCCTACGCCTGCCCCACCGGCGCGATCGTGCTGGAGATGGCGGGCAAGGGCGAGGTTGACACCACGCAGTACAAGGGCCTCTGGGTGGTCGGTGAGGTCACCACAGAGGGCCGGCTGGCGATGGTCACCGCCGAGCTGATCGGTGAGGGCCGCAAGCTCGCCGACGAGCTCGACACAGACGTCTCCGCGGTCCTGATCGGCCACGAGATCGAGGACCTCGCCAGGCGCGCGGCAGGCTACGGCGCCGACCGCGTCTTCGTGGTCGATCACCCGACGCTGAAGCGCTACCGCACCCAGCCCTTCACCAACGTGCTCACCGGGCTGATCAACCAGCACAAGCCCGAGATCGTGCTGATCGGCGCGACCACGATGGGCCGCGATCTCGCGTCCCGCGTCGCCGCGCGCATCAAGGCCGGCCTCACCGCCGACTGCACGGAGCTGACGATCAACGCCGAGACGAAGCTGCTCGAGCAGACCCGACCGGCGTTCGGCGGCAACGTGATGGCCACGATCCTGTGCGAGTTCACGCGGCCGCAGATGGCCACGGTGCGCCCGAAGGTCATGGCGCCGCTCGAGCTCGATGAGAGCCGTGAGGCGGAGATTATCCACATCCCGGTGAGTATCGAAGAGAAGTCCATCGCGACGAAGATCATCGAGGTCATCAAGGACGACTCCGGCTCGCACGTGAACCTGACGGAGGCGGACATCATCGTCTCCGGCGGCCGCGGGCTGGGCGATCCGAAGTACTTCGCGCTGATCGAGGAGCTCGCGGACGTCGTCGGCGGCTCGGTCGGCGCATCGCGCGCCACCGTGGACGCGGGCTGGATCCCGGCCACGCACCAGGTCGGCCAGACGGGCAAGACCGTCCACCCGAAGCTCTACATCGCCTGCGGCATCTCCGGCGCAGTGCAGCACCTCGCCGGGATGTCCTCTTCTGACTGCATCGTCGCGATCAACAAGGACCCGGACGCGCCGATCTTCGGCGTCGCCCACTACGGCATCGTCGGCGACCTGTTCGAGGTGGTCCCCGCGATGATCGAGGCGATCAAGGAACGCCGAGGTGACAGCGCGTGATCGCGTTCGTCTTCCCCGGGCAGAACTCGCACTATGTCGGGATGGGTCGCGACCTCTACGAGGCCGGCGGGCCCGCGCGGCTGGCGTTGGAGGTCGCCGAGGGCGAACTCGGCGCCGAGCTGCTCTCCGTCATGTTCGAGGGCCCCGAGGAGGCGCTCACTCGCACCGACAATCAGCAGCCCGCGATCGTCGCGCACTCGCTGGCCGCGCTCGAGATGGTGCGCGAGGCGGGCATCGAGCCCGACTTCGTCGCCGGGCACTCGCTGGGCGAGTACTCCGCGATCACCTGCGCCGGATGCCTGGCGCCCGAGCAGGTCCTGCCGCTGGTGCGTTTCCGCGGCGAGCTGATGGCGCGCGCGGGCGATGACGCTCCGGGCGCGATGGCGGCGATCCTCGGCCTCGATACCGAGCCGGTGCTCGAGGCCGTGGCGAAGGCCGGGGCGGAGGGCACGGTCGTCGTGGCGAACTACAACTCGCCGGGGCAGGTCGTTATCTCCGGCGAGGTGAACGCTGTTGAGGCCGCGAGCGCGGCATGCAGCGACGCCGGGGCCAAGCGCGTGATCCGACTGGACGTCTCCGGCGCGTTCCACTCGCCGCTGATGAAGCCCGCCGCGGCGCCGCTGATCGACCGGCTTGATGACACGCAGTTCGCGCCGGCCGCGGTGCCGGTGGTGGCGAACGTCGATGCGCAGCCGCACACGCAGCCGGACGAGATCCGCGCGAACCTCGGGGCGCAGATGACCTCGAGTGTGCGCTGGGAGCAGTCGGTGCGGTGGATGATCGACGAGGGCGTACGGACGTTTGTTGAGATCGGCCCCGGCACGGTGCTGAGCAAGCTGATCCGACGTATCGACCGCGACATGACCGTCTTGAACGTGGATCACGCCGATGACGTTGCCACGCTGGCAACGGAGCTCGGCTGAGGGGCGACGCAGCTCACCCCCGGTCGCCTCTGCATGACACCGCTTGCGGCGGGTCCCGGCGAGGGAGAGAACCAAGTATTGCAGGAGGCGTTCGACTTGCAGCTTCAGGACCAGGTGGCACTTATCACGGGAGCGGGCGGCGGCATCGGCACGTCCATCGCGTACGCGCTGGCTGATGCCGGAGCGAACGTTGTCATCAACGACGTGGTCGAGGAGGCCGCGCGGAAGGTGGCCGATGAGGTGGAGACGCGCGGCGTCAACAGCCTCATCAACACCGCCAACATCACCGACGAGGCCCAGGTCGTGAAGATGGTCGATGAGGTCATGGAGACCTTCGGTCGCGTGGACATCCTCATCAACAACGCGGGGATCACCCGCGACGGCCTGCTGGTGCGCATGGACGAGGCGCAGTGGGACCTCGTGCTGGATGTGAACCTCAAGGGCGCTTTCCTGTGCACGAAGGCCGTGGCCCGGCCGATGATGAAGGGCCGCTACGGGCGCATCATCAACATGGCTTCGGTCTCGGGCGTCGGCGGGAACGCCGGCCAGGCGAACTACTCGGCCTCCAAGGGCGGGCTGATCGCCCTGACGAAGACCACCGCGCAGGAGCTTGCGGGCCGCAACATCACCTGTAATGCCCTGGCGCCGGGCTTCATCGAGACGGCGATGACGCATCAGTTGGCAGAGGAGACGCGTGAGGCCTGGCTGAGCCGCATACCGCTGGGCCGCCCCGGGAGCGCCGAGGACGTTGCGCAGGGCGTGCTGTTCCTCGCCGGACCCGGCTCATCGTACATCACCGGCCAGGTGATCAACATCGACGGCGGTCTGATCATGTAGTCGCTGTCCCGCATGGAGCTGAGAGAACATGAGTGTTGCTGAGCGCGTCAAGTCGGTCGTCGTCGAGGAGTTCTCGGTGCCGGAGAGTCAGGTCATTGAGGGCGCCACGTTCGATGGAGACCTGAAGGCCGATTCGCTGATGATCGTGGAACTGATCATGTCGCTCGAGGATGAGTTCGACATCGAGATCCCTGAGGACGAGGCGCAGGGGATCAAGACTGTCGGCGACGCCGTACGCTACATCGAGGAAAAGACGGGGTAGTCGGGTACCCGGCGCCCCGCAGGCGGTGATTACCACCGCGACAGCACCCCGGGCGGCCTCACCCTCCCGGCAGAAGCGGAGATACGAAACGGAGATGAGACCAGAGATGGCATTGTTCGAGCAGGTCAAGGAAGTCATCGTGCGCGAGTTGTCCGTCCCCGAGAGCTGGGTCACCGAGGCGGCGACCTTCGAGGGCGACCTAAAGGCAGATTCGTTGGACGTCGTCGAGCTCGTCATGGCGCTCGAGGACGAGTTTGACGTTGACATTCCGGAAGAGGATGCGCAGAACATCCAGACGGTCGGCGACGCGGTGCGCTACCTCGAAGAGAAGGGCGCGTAACGTTCGCCATCCGCTGAACCCAGGGTGACGACCGGCGGCCGCACACCGGCAGTGGGCGGCCGCAGGTCGATATCCGACACACGCTGTGAGGGCCTGGATTGATTAATCGACGGGTAGTCATAACTGGATCTGGCACCATCAGCGCGCTTGGTCGTGGCCTCGACACGTTGTGGGAGGCCTGCCTCCAGGGCCGGACCGGCATCGGTACCATCAAGCGATTCGACCCCGCCGAGTACAAGTCACACCTCGGCGCGGAGGTCGATCTCGACTTTGATGGCGACGGCCGGGTGGACCCGAAGCTTATGAGGCGGGCCGACCCGTTCGTCCGCTACGCCTGCTGGGCGTGCGACGTGGCGATCGAGCAGGCGAAGCTCACCATCGACGACAGCAACCGCGAGCGGATCGGCGTTCTGATCGGCTCGGGGATCGGTGGCATGACGACGTGGGAGGAGCAGTTCACAAAGCTCATCGAGCGTGGTCCGAGCCGCGTCTCGCCCTTCCTCATCCCGATGATGATCATCGACATGGCGTCGGGCATGGTCAGCATGATGACCGGCGCTATGGGCCCGAACTCCGCGGTGGTGACCGCCTGCGCATCCGGCGCAAACGCCATCGCGGCGAGCGTGGACCTCATCAAGCTCGGCCGGGCCGACATGATGATCACCGGCGGCAGCGAGGCGGGGATCAGTCAGAGCGCCCTCAGCGGCTTCTGCTCCGCGGGAGCGCTCTCGACGCGCAACGAGGACCCCGAGCGAGCCTGCCGCCCCTTCGACAAGAACCGCGACGGCTTCGTGATGGGCGATGGCGCCACGTGCATGATCATCGAGGACCTGCAGCACGCCCTCGACCGCGGCGCCCCGATCATCGCAGAAATCACCGGCATCGGCATGAGCGGCGACGCGCATCACTTCACCGAGCCCTGCCCGGACGGCGCGGGCGCGGTACTTGCGATGCGCAACGCCATCGATGACGCCGGCCTCACGCTCGACGACGTGGACTACATCAACGCCCACGGTCCGGGGACGCCCGCGGGTGACGGCGCCGAGGCCATCGCCCTCAAGAAGCTGCTGGGCGACCAGGTCGGGAGCATACCGGTCTCCTCGACCAAGCCCGTTCACGGCCACATGCTGGGCGCGACGGGCCCGACGGAGCTCGCGATCTGCATCAAGGCGATTCACGAAGGCATCATCCCGCATACACTCAACTGCGACGACCCCGAGCATCCGGAGCTGGATCTCGTGCGGGGGGAGCCGCGGAGGGCCGATGTCCGCGTCGTCATGTCCAACTCATTCGGCTTCGGCGGGCACAACATCGCGCTGATCGTGCGCAAGTTCGAGGAGTGAAATCACTCTCGGGGCCGCATCGCCGAACACAGGCGGGGGAGCGAGCGCGAGTATAGTGACAGCACAACGCTTCGCAGAACTTCGTGACAGATTCGATCTCACCGAGGTCCCTGACGACCTGCTGGAGCTGGCTTTTACGCACAGCTCCTACTCGCGGGAGCAGGGGCTCGATGAGCTGGCTAACAACCAGCGGCTCGAGTACCTCGGCGACGCGGTGCTCGACCTCGTCTTCGCCGCGCACCTCTACCAGACATGTCCCGCGATGCCCGAGGGCGACCTTACGCGGCTGAAAGCCGCGGTCGTCCGTAAGTCCGCGCTCGCCTCCATCGCGCGGCAGCTTGAGCTCGGGCAGCACATCCTCCTCGGCCGCGGTGAGGAGGCCACCGGTGGCCGCCGCAAGGCATCCCTGCTCGCGGACGTGGTTGAGGCGCTGATCGGCGCGGTCTTCCTCTCCGGTGGCTTCGACCGCGCGCGCGAGTTCGTGCTGTCGCACTTCAGCTTGATGCTCGAGGACGTTGAGGCGCGCGACAGCCTCTGCGATCACAAGTCGGCGCTGCAGGAGTCCCTGCAGGGCCGTGCGATGGACCCGCCGCGCTACCGCGTGATGCGCACTGAGGGCCCGCCGCACGACCGCTGGTTCACGGTCGAGGCCTGCCTCGACGGCGCCGTGATCGGCGCGGGTGAGGGGAGCACCAAGCGCGCGGCCGAGCAGGAGGCCGCCGAAGAGGCACTCGCAACCATCGACGAGTGGCTCGAACAGTAGCCGGGGCCACCGTCGCTGACGACGCTCCAAAGCCGAGGTCGGCCTGAGATGACGGCACCATCGCGCACTCCCCGCGGGCCCCGCGGGCGCGGGCCGGTCGCCGCGCTCGTCGTCACGCTGCTGCTGGTCGGCGCCGGGCTGCTGCCCTGTGCCGGCTACGCCGCCGATGACGGCGGGCGGCGCCGGCCGATGGTCTTCATGAGCGGGCTGCAGGGCCCCGGCGCTGTCGAGGTCATTCAGGCCGTGAACCAGGCCGGCGTCTGCCTCAACACGCTGTACTACGAGCTCCCCGAGGACGCCCCCGACAACCTCGAGACGATCCGTGCGGCTATCGCAGAGGCCGCCGCCGCGAACCTCCACGTGATAGTCGGCCTGCCCACGAGGCTGGGCGCCGCGTACCCGATCACCACGCGCAACCGGCAGTACGTGGGCGCCGTCACGAGCTGGCTGGACGCGGTCGTCGGCGGCCTCGCAGGCACCGAGGGCATCAGCGCCTGGGCCACCGACCACTCCCTCGAGCGCGACATCATCTACTCCGACGAAGACCTGCGGGCGTTCCTGCTCGAGCGCCACGGCTCGCTCGGGGCGATCAACGCGAGCTGGGGCGCCGACTACCGGAGCCTGCAGGCGATCACGCGCGAGGACGCCCGCAAGCGCGATCAGGATCAGACACATGGGGTCGGCCGGGCGTCGATCGACGTGGCGGAGTACCAGCGCAGTGCCTTCCGCGACGTGATGGCGCTGTGGGCGCGGGAGATCCGCCGCCTCGACGCGGAGACGCCGCTGATGACCGGCCGCATCTCTCTCTACCGCAGCCTCACCGCGATCCCCGATGAGTACGACATCGTCCAGCCGCACCTGCCACCGGACGTGCTCGAGCCCGACACGCAGACGCACAACGTGCAGGGCGTCGAGGTCGCGCGGATGGCCGGACGCTTCGACGTGATCCCGTGGCTGCGCATTCCGCTGCCACCGAGCGATGCCTACCGGGACAACGCGCTGTACGACTGGGTGATCGAGGCGGGCCTGCGGGGCGCGGTCGGCGTCGGCCTCGAGGACTGGTCGCGCATCGCGAACACGACGGCGTGGCGCAACAACACGTTCACGAACGTGCTCAGCGCGCTGGCCCAGGCGCCGTTCGTTGGCGAGCAGCCTCAACCCACGGGGGCGGTGATCTACGAGCCCTACGCCGGAGGGTACGAGTTCTTCGGCACGCCCGCGTGGGGCTTCATCAAAGACTTCCTGGTGCGCGACCTCGCTGAGCTGGCGAGCGGCTACCGCCTCGGCAGCATCTTCGGCGGCTTCGACTACCTCACGATGGACGACGTGGCCGGGGCCGATCTGAGCGAGTACAGCGTGATCTTCCTGCCGACCTGCCTGTCGGTGCCGCCGGACGCGGCCGACGCCTTGCAGAGCTACGTTGAGCGCGGCGGGGCGCTCTTCGCCGACCTCGGCCTCGGCATGTACCAGTCGCGGTCGTGGTCGCCGACGGACAGCCCGCTGGCCGTGCTCCTCGGCATCGCCGGGGCGATGGAGCCCGCCGATCGCTTCGGGACCTTCCTCGCGGGCGAAACGCATCCGGCCTTCCCGTCGGTCATGCGCGGCATGCAGGCACAGGGCGACTTCGTCCCGAGCGAGGGCGTGAGCCGCTCCACCGGGCACATAAGCCAACGCACCTTCGAGGGCGCGGCCACTGAGCGGCGGGGCCACGCATTCCAGGGCCCGAGCTGGTTCGTGCGGCTGTCCTCAAGCGCGATCCCGCTCGCGACACAGAGCGTGCGCTTCGACGAGGAGCGCAACCCTTACTTCCTCGGGCTCACGGTTTCGAGCATCGGCGGTGGCCTGGGCGTCTACGCGCCGTTCTCGGCGTGGAGTTGGTGGCCGCCTGACGGTCCGCTCCACGCGGCGGTGCACTGCGACCTGCTCGCGCGCCGCGCGCGCTACCGGCTGCTGTCGGGGAGGCTCGTTGAGCCGGCGGTGGGGCTCTCCGGCTCGGACGACTGGCTGCACCTGTTCCGCCGCGCGGGGGAGGGAAGCGTGGATGTGCTTGCCGGGGCCGCCGATCACCGCGCCTACCTGGGCGCGACCGCGGCATTCTCCGCCACGGATCGCACCGCCGGGGGTGCGCGCACCGGCATCGCCCGGCTGCGGATCGACCTGCCCGGGCGCACGATGCGGCACTGTGAGGCGATCCCGGTGCGGCTGCGACCCGCCACGGGCGAGTGCCAGGCGCGCGTCTCGTTCTACGCGGCCGGCCTCGTGATGCTGGAGGTGGGCGGCACCGGCTCCGTCTGGGGGAGGAAGCAGCGTGGCTCGCCCGAACGCTTCCACGACGGCGCCGCGACCGCCATCCGCATCACCATCGATGACGGTCTCTACCCGGTCGAGCCGGGCTCCACGCACCAGGTCACGCTGATCGAGGGCCGCGACCGGAGCAACGCGATGATGGTGACCGCCGACCACCGCGGGCGGCTGGATTTCTGGCTGACCACCGCGGGCGGCCGGGTGGAGGTCTCGCCCGCCGAAGGGTGACGTCGGGGAGAGGGAACCTCGCGACCGGCGGCGAAGTCTGACCTGTGATGCAGCAAACCGTGGCATACGAAGGCGAAGGTGGCACTACTATGCAGCAGCGACTGACGCGACTGGGCGCACTGGCGGGCATCGCTCTCATCCTTGCAGGCTGCGCCGGAGGCGGGCTCGCCACTCTGCTTGGCCTGATCGGAATCGGCGGCGCGGTCGGCCAGTTCCAGGACCTCTTCGGCGGAGACACCGAGGACCGGGCCGACGTCCTCCTCGACGGACAGGTCATCCGCACGGTCGATCGCGGCAACGACGACCTGCGGCTGCGTGGGCTCCCCGAGGGCCGGCACCTGCTGCAGATCGTGTCGTCGGACTTCCGTGGGATCGTGCGGCTCATCGACGTGGACGCTGACGCGGACCTGCAGCTCGGGCAGTTGCAGGCTGAGGACGGCGGCCAGGTGCGCGGTTCGGTCACGATGCGCGACACCGACGGCTCGATCCGCGCGGCGGCTCGCGTGCCCGTCTACGCGATCCCCGGCGGTGCGGTGAACGTCGCCGCGGGCCAGTCGGTCATGACGATCCCGCCCGCAGGCACGCACTACGTGGGCTACACCGACGGCAACGGAGATTACTCGCTCAGCGCCATGACGCCCGGCGATTACCTGATCGCGGCGGCGGTCGCGGGGTACAAGGCCGACGTGCAGCTTGTCGAGGGCCTGCAGGCGGACGAGCGGCAGCGCAACACGGACCTGGAACTCTCGCAGGACGCGGGCGCGCCTGCGGGGCGCGCCACCGGCGTGACCTCCGGTAGCACCGGTGGCGGCAGCGTCTCGCTGGGCGGGGCGAGCCTGCGCGCGCAGCTTGACGTGGCCTATGCTCCGGACATCCCGCAGGCCAGCATGGACCGCATCGCGGACCGCTACGGCGCTGCTCTGCGCACCGCCCCGTGGTTCCGGTGGCAGGTCCTGGCCACGCTCGCGGATGCCGGGGGCAGCTACGACCTGCCACTCCCGCCCGGCACGCCCCGGATCGACTGCTTCGCGTACGGTTACCAGCCGGGCTTCCGCGACCCCGTGATCGTCGCCGGCCAGACCACACAAGCGGACTTCAGGCTCAGCGAGCAGTAGCGCACGCATCGGCGCGGAGCGACTATGGATCAGAACGACCGAATCTTCGGCGCCGCGGTGCGGCGTCGCTACAATCGGCTGCTTGCGCTCGCGAGCTCCCTGGCGGCGGTACTCCCGTTCGCGCTGGGGCTGCTCGTGGTGCAGTTCGTCTACCCGCAGGGCTCGGGGCCGGTCCCCACGATCATCGCGGCGGTTGCGCTGGCGCTGTCGCCGCTGGCGACGTGGCTGGTACACGACCGCCTCGCGCTGGCGGGCAACGTCACGCTGCGGCAGGCGCTGGCGGAGAAGCTCGGCCGTGACGAGGGCGCGCTCCCGTCGGGCGTCAAGCCGATCTTCATCGGCTTCTCGCCCGGCGATCAGCAGTTCATCTGGGATGGCGACACCGATCGTGACATCGGCTTCCTCGCCGCCTGGGGCGACGCGCTTGTCTACCGTGGTGATGACTTCGAGTGGTACCTCCCGCGCGATCGCATCGACACCATCGAGCCCATCCAGCCGGTGGCGGGCATCAGCCGAATCCGCGTCCGCTGGCACGCGCCGCGCGAGCGCAACCGTTCGTTCACCATCGTCTCACGCGAGGCCACCGACCTGCGCGGCGCGCGCGAGGCGACGCACACCCTCCTGCAGCAACTCTACGCGTGGGTCTCGCGCCCGCGTCAGGCAGACTCTGAGGCGCCCAAGCTTGGCATGCCGCCGACGGACGTCAAAGGTGGCCAGTCACTCGACACCGCTCCGAGCGGCTCCTGCATCGTGACGGCCGCGGTGATGGCCGCGACGACCGTGGGCGCGTGGCAGGTCGGTGGGCCCTTCGTGGCTGCGGAGAAGTATGCGCACGCGATCCTCGCCGCGGGCTGTGTCTTCGCGATCGGCTTCGCGATCTCCAACGCCGTGATGCGACTGCTGCACTGGGCCGAGGAGAAGGACGAAGCCGACGACGGTGAAGCGGACCGCTTCAGGGACTGACCGGCTGGTCTGCTTTCGCCGCCAACACTCCGGGAGGACGATCATGCTCCGACCTGCCGCCATCCTCATGCTGCTGCCTCTCGCGCTCCCCGCATCTGCCGAGTGGGTGCCCGTGCTGGAGGCCGATGCGGGCGCGATGGTGGGCGACCCGGCCGACTGGGGCGCGTACCGGCAGGCGGAAGTCACTCCGATGCAGACCCCCGGCGGCGCGCCCGCCGTCCACGTCGCCAACGCCGACCCGCGCTTCGGCGGCGTCCGGATCACGATCAGCCCCCGTGGTGGCCTCGGCAATCGCATGTGCGTGGAGCTTGAGGCGCGCGTACTCAGCGGCCCCCCGGTTACGGTCTACGTTGGCCCGAACTCGTGGAATCAGGTCGGCGCGGTGCTCGCCTCGCCCGAGTGGCAGCCGGTGGCCTTTGAGATTGGCCTGCTCAGCGACGCCCCCACCGTCCTGCACATCGCCCAGCCCGGCCCCGAGGGCGCGTTTGAGCTGGGCGGTCTGCGCGTCTTCGTTCAGGCCCCGGACGACCCGCAGGTGCCCGCCGACCTCGGACCGATCGACCTCGCGGTCATCGGCCACGTCGGCGGCGAGGTGACCCCGCTGTTCGTCTCCACGGGCCAGCCCGCCCCCACGCTCACCAGCCCTGAGCCGCGCGACCTGGCGTCGCCATCCTGGCGCTTCAGCGCACCGGCACCAGCCGGAGAGGCCGCGCCGTCCCTGCGCCAGGGCCTCGGCGCGCTTCCGGCCGGGACGCGCCTGCGCATCGAGGCGCTCTGCCGCGTGGTCGAGGGCGGACCCGGGCGCCTCAGCCTGCTCTGGAACGGCGCCGAGGGCGCAAGCGCCGAGGTCGCAGGCTCCGAGTGGCAGGACGTGACCGTCGAGGCATTGCTGCCCGTGGACGCGATGCCGCAGTGGGGCATCGGGGCCGAGGGCGCGTGCGAACTGCTGCTGGCGGATCCGCGCGTGCTCGTGACGCTGCCCGATCCGGCGGGCCCGGGTGTGGTTGCGCTGCCCGACGAGCGCCGGCCCATCACTCTCGCGATGGGCGATGCGAAGTCGATCTTCATCACGCCACCGTGGCCCTTCATGCGACGCATCCTCGCGCACCTTGAGTACAACAGCCGCTGGAACTACCGCTTCCCCGACGAGCATGAGGTCGAGCTGTCGGAGGCCGGCGATCGGCTCACGCTGCGCTGGCACTTCGCCGACGACCCGGTCGGCTACGTGGTCGCAATGACCGCCGACCGTCCCGACTCGGTGCTCGTGGAGGCGCGACTGACCAACGAGGGCGATGAGCCGACCGCGATCTTCGTGCCGGGCTTCTGCCTGCAGCTCATGGGCGAGTGGAGCCCGCGCAGCTTCGCGTACACGATCATCCCGCGCGACGGCGAGCCCCTGCGGCTGGACATCGCGACGCAATTCGCGCCCACCGACGAGCCATGGCCGCGCTTCGGCTGGGTGCGCGCCGACTACGCCAACTCCGAGGCGCACGAGGCGCGCCAGGAGGCTGGCGATGCCTACGAGCCGGACGACCGGCGGGTGCGTGAGGTGGGCGACTTCCCGTTGCTGGCGCGGCGGGTGCCGGGCCGGGACGCGTGGGTCGCCTGGGTCTGGCCGGACGTCACCGGCTACTTCGGCAACGCCGCCGCGCCATGCATGCACATGGACCCGGTGCTGGCGCCCGCGGCGCCCGGCGAGTCCGCCGGCGTCTTCGGGCGCATGATCTTTTTCGAGGGCACCTGGGCGCAGCTCCGCGAGCACGCGAAGACCGTCCGTGCGGAGCTCGCCGCCATCTCCGACCTGCGCCCCGCCGCGCGGAAG
Organism: Candidatus Zipacnadia bacterium; assembly: GCA_029821635.1. Classification (GTDB taxonomy): domain Bacteria; phylum Armatimonadota; class Zipacnadia; order Zipacnadales; family UBA5352; genus UBA5352. Next base: position 1,933 of record JALGSW010000085.1, on the reverse strand, counting down.
GAATGAGCCCCCGCGGGAGGAACGACCGCGGCCGGTAGCGAACTGCTGCCACGTAATCCCACCGAACCCCGTTCCCAGTCGGAGGCTTCCCGTGCGACCTGCATTTCTTGAGATCGACCTCACCGCAATCCGTGGCAATATCCGAGCGATTCAGCGCGTCGTCGGGCCGGAGACGGCCATTGCGGCGGTCGTGAAGGCGAACGCCTACGGTCACGGCGCGGCTGAGGTCTCGCGCGCGGCCCTTGAGGCGGGCGCGACGCTGCTGTGCGTCGCGATCGTGGATGAGGGCATCGAGCTGCGCGAGGCGGGCCTCGACGCGCCGATCCTCGTCTTCGGCCCTCCCAACGCCGACGAGGCCGACGACGCGCTCGCGCACGACCTGATATCCTTTGTCGGCGAGCCCTGCCACGCCGAGATCGTCGCCGCCTCCGCCCGCCGGGCGGGCCGGCCTGCTCGGGTGCACGTCAAGCTCGACACGGGCATGGGCCGGCACGGCGCGAGGCCCGGGGTCGCGCGCGTGCTGGCCGATGAGCTCGCGGGCTCGCCCGAGATCGAGGTCGCGGGCGTCTTCACGCACTTCGCCGAGGCCTCCGAACCCGATCTGAAGTGGACAGGCCACCAGTTCCGGCAGTTCCAGACGGTCTCGCGGGAGTTCGGTGCGGGGAAGCCCGGCGGACCGATCAGGCACGTGTGCAACAGCGTCGGCCTGCTGCGCATGCCCGAGGCGCGGCTGGACATGGTGCGCCCCGGCGCGATCCTCTACGGCTTCAACTGCGGCTTCGACCCGGACCTCATGCCCGAGGGCATTCGTCCGGTCGCGACGCTGCGCAGCGCCGTCGGCGCGGTGAAGGTCGTCGAGGCCGGACAGCCGGTCGGTTACGGCCTCACCTGGCACGCCCCGCGCGACAGCCGCATCGCGGTCCTCTCGCTGGGCTACGCCGACGGTTACCCGCGCGCGCTGTCGGGCAACTCAGACGTCCTGATCGGCGGCCGTCGTTGCCCTCTCGCGGGGCGCGTCTCGATGGATGCGCTGACCGTGGACGTGACCGACGCAGGCCCGGTGGGGATCGGCGATGAGGTCGTGTTGATCGGCGCGCAGGGCGATGAGGAGATCACGATCGAGGAGATCGCGCGGCGCGCCGGCACGATCGGCCAGGAGATTACGTCGCGGCTCTCGCGGCGCCTCCCGCGCGTCTTCTCTGGCAGGAGTGACGACTGATGCGCTCGGTGACGGTTCATGTTCCGGCGACCACCGCGAACCTCGGCCCCGGCTACGACTGCCTCGGGCTGGCGCTCGGCCTGCACAACGTCGTGACGCTCGCGCTGGTCGATGAGCCCGGCATGCGCATTGAGGGCGAGGGCGCGGAGTCGCTGCCGCGCGACCGCACGCACCTCGTGCTCGGCGCGGCGCAGGCGGCCGCCGACGCGGTGGGGGAGACGCTGCCCGCGCCGGAGCTGCACCAGCTCAACCGCATCCCGCTCGCGCGCGGGATGGGCTCGAGCTCGGCGGCGATCGTCGGGGGCATCGTGGCCGCGAACGAACTGCTGGGCTTCGGGCTCAGTGAGCGACGGATGCTGGACATCGCGACGGCCGTTGAGGGCCACCCGGACAACGTCGCGCCCGCCCTGCTCGGCGGCCTCACGGTCTGCTGCACGCTGCAGAGCGGCGAGGTGCTGGTCGAGCGCCTCGACGTCGCGCCCGGGCTCTCATGCGTGGTGGCGATCCCGGACTTCGAGGTCGCGACGCACGAGGCGCGCAAGGCGCTGCCGGCGACCATCGATCACGCGGACGGTGTCTTCAACCTCTGCCGCGTCGGGCTGATCGTCGCGGGCCTCGTCTCCGGCGACTTCGGCGTGCTGGGCGAGGCCATGCGCGACCGGCTGCACCAGCCCTACCGCGCGCACCTCGTGCCGGGGATGGACGACGCGATCG
>JALGSW010000084.1 GCA_029821635.1 Candidatus Zipacnadia bacterium | reverse complement strand
ATTCCACTGCTTCCTGGCACTGACGCGGGAGGAGTGGGTGGAGATGCTGCTGGAGCAGAGGTTTGCCAATATCAGGATGCATGAGATGGACGACTTCTTCGTCATCGAGGCGCAAAAGCCCTGAAGGATGCGCAGATGGAGATTGGGGCACGCGTACTCTGAGGCCATCGCGACGCTCGCTCTTGCCGTCGATGTAAGCGAAATCATCTGCTCTGTCCAGCCGCGAGTGCCCGAGGATCCGCTGGGTCTCCGGCAGCGGTACCTCGCCGCTCTGCAGCAGCGTCGCGGTGGAGTGCCGGATCGTGTGCAGGCTCACGCCGGCGTCTGCCACGACCCGGGCGATCTGGATGAGAGCGTCCCGCTGCGCCCGGCCCGGCCCCGCCTGCAGACCTCCGTGGACTGCGTCGGTGCGAAGCAGAGCGTGGAGTTCGCCATGGACGCGACCGAGGACGTGGTGGCGCTCTTCGGGGTGCAGCGCGAGGACTACACGTACGCCCCGCGCCATGGCCGCCTGCGCCTGTGCGGCTACAAAGGACATCCACGCGAATCCGCCGAGTACGCGATGAGCTTGATCGAGCAGGGGAAGCTGGACCTCGCCCCACTGATCACGCACGATCTCCCGCTCGAGCGCTACGACGAGGGCATGGCGCTGCTGGAGTCCCGCGAAGCTATCAAGGTCTGCTACTGGCCCTGGGGCCCACCGGCGCCTCGAGCGCCGCCCAGACAACGAAGACATCAGAAAGCACAGGCCAGTCGTGGGCTGGTCGAGGAATGGCACACGTAGCACGAGAGGAGCCAGCTCCATGAAGATTTCCGTTATCGGTGGCACAGGCCACATCGGCAAGCACCTCACCGGCATCCTGGTCGAGGAGGGCCATGAGGTCACCGTCATGACCTCCGGGCGCACACCCATCCCCGAGGGTGGCCCGTGGGACGCCGTGCGTTCGGTCCAGATGAGCTATGGTGCGGAGGGCTGGACCGACGTGGTCGCGCAGCAGGAGCCCGACGCTATCGTGGACATCCTCCAGGGTGACGCCCCCGGCCTCTATCAGGCGCTCAAGGACCGCTGCGGGCACTTCGTCTTCTGCGGCTCGGTCTGGATGTTCGGGCTGCCCCGCGTGGTGCCGACGCCCGAAAAGACCCAGGCGCGCTGCCTGTTCGAGGGCTACGAACAGCGCTACGCTGAGATGCAGGTGACGCGGGACCTCGCCGAAGCGGAGGGCGTCCCGTTCACCGCGATCATGTGCCCGAACATCTGCGGCCCCGGCAAGATTCCGCTGGAGTGCGCGGGTGGGCGCAGCCTCGACGTGCACAAGGCGCACAAGCGCGGCGACACCGTGATCCTGCCCGAGCCGGGCCACAACCTCATCGGCCCCTGCGACGCCGAGGACATCGCGCGCGCGTTCGCCGGAGCCCTTGCGCACCGCGACGGCGCCGCCGGGCAGATCTTCAACGTGGGTTCGGCGTACGCGCTCACCGCGCTGCAGTTCGTCGAGACCTACGGCGAGATCTACGGCGTGGAGCTGCCGGTGGAGTTCGTGAGCTGGGAGCGCTTCGCGGGCGAGGTCCTGCCCGAGATCGGCGCGAACTGGCATTTCCGCGCGAACATGTGCCCGGACCTGACCGCCATCTCCTCGCGCACCGGCTACCGCCCGCACTACACGCCCGAGGAGACGCTGGAGCGCGCCGTCCGCTGGATGTTCGATCAGGGCCTGTTCGAGGGCTGAGCGGCGCACGAGCTGCTGATTCAGGAGGTCCGACATGCGAGGAACCATCGTCGCGATTGCAGCGCTGCTGGTGGGCGCGATCGCATCGTCATGCGCCGAACAGATCACCGTGGAGCCGCGGGAGTGCAGCATCGTGCTGCCCGAGGCCGCCGATGCCGTGACGACCGCCGCCGCCGAGGACCTGCAACGCCACGTGCGCCTCATCACCGGTGCTGAAGTCGCGATCGGCGTGGAGCCGCTCGATGGGGCCTATCAGTTCGTCGTAGGTAGCCTGACGCCCGGCGATGACCGCCCCCTCGCTCCCGAAGAGGCGCGCTGGACCGTGACCGCGGAGGCGACGTACCTCTTCGGCGACGCCGAGCGAAGCTCTACTACACAGTTCGCGGTCTCCGCGTTCCTCGAAGACCAACTCGGCGTGCGCTGGATCGCCCCCGGAGACGACGGCGCCTCGTGGACGCCGAGCGAGTCGCTAACGCTCACCACCGGCGAGTTCTCCTGGGCGCCCCGGCTCCTCGCGCGTGGCATCCGCCCCGGCGTTCGGATGAAGCGCTACCCCCAGCCCACCAGCGCCATCGAGGAGTTCTGGAGCTTCGCGCGCGACAATGAGGCGCACGATCAGTACGCCACCGACGTGCTGGCCTGGCGGCGCCACATGCGCATGGGCAGCCACTCGCCGCTGAGCTACGGCCACGCCTTCACCGACTGGTGGGACCGCTTCAGCGAGACGCACCCGGAGTACTTCGCCCTCAACCAGTGGGGCAAGCGCGAGCCGGAGCTGCGCGTCGATCCCGGCGACACCACACCTGAGTTCACCAGACATGACCGCGAGTGCGTGAAGCTGTGCGTGAGCAACCCGGCGGTGGCCGAGCAGATCGTCGCCGACTGGGTTGAGGGCGGCATGGCCTCGAAGTGGGTCAACGTGTGCGAGAACGACCTGCGCTGGGGCCTGTGCCGCTGCCCGGAGTGCGTGAAGCTGGACGTGCCGGTCGAGGGCGAGGTCTTCGACGAGCACCTCACCGATCGTTACGTGTACCTGACCAACGCGGTCGCCCGGCTGGCCCGGGAGCACGACCCGGAGGCCGGCGCGGTCATGTATGCGTATGAGTTCAGCGAGGGGCCGCCGCGCCGCGAGCGGCTTGAGCCCAACGTGGCGGTCGGGATGGTGCCGACCACCGTGGACCTCGACGAGCTGGGCGCGTACTACGAGGCGTGGGCGGACGCGGGCGCCACGATGACCTTCACGCGCCCCAACCTCACGCTCTACTACGAGACGATGGCGATCCCGATCGGCCTCGAGCGCCGGATGTTCGACGTGCTGCAACTGGCCGTCGAGCACGGGGCCATCGCCGCCGACTACGACTCGCTCACCGGGATGTGGCCGGTGTGCGGCATGTCGAACTACATCCTCGCCCGCGCCATGTCCGACCCGGAGAAGCCCTTCGAGTACTGGGAGGACCACTACTGCGCGGCCTTCGGCTCCGCCGCCGAGGACGTGAAGCGCTACTTCCGCTTCTGGCGCGAGGACGTCTGGGGGGCGCGCCTCCTGCCCGACCTGGGCGATCTCATCACCCAGGGCAAGTACTACAACTTCGCGCGCGGGGTCATGTGGTCGCTTGGTGATTACTACCGCGCCGAGGACTTCGACCGCGCCGCCGCCATCCTCCAGGAGGCGGCCGCCCGCGACCTGCCCGAGCCCCAGCGCCGGCAGCTCGATCAGCTCATCCTCACCAACGAGCACGCGCGCCTGACCTTCCAGGCCATCACCCAGCGCGGCCTCGAGCGCTTCACGCACTCGAAGGCCCTGCTCGACTTCCGCAACCTCCACCGCGACGATCTGCAGCTCTCATGGATCAGCCTCTTCGCCACCGAGACGCGCTTCGGCGACATCACCGCGCTCAAGACCGCCGAGCGGCTCAAGGACTACCCGCTGCCGTGGGCGCAGACCGCGCTGGCGTGGCGCTTCAAGCTCGACCCGGATGAAGTCGGGCTCGACGAGAAGTGGCAGGAGCTGCCCTACGCTGAGATGACCGACTGGGAGCTCATGCGCACCGACTTCCTGTGGGAGAACCCCTACAAGAACTCGCCCTATCCGTCCGACGAGCTGCGCGCGCGGCTCAAGGACTACGACGGCATCGGCTGGTACGCGACCGAGCAATCCATCCCGGAGGAGCTTGCGGGTCGGGAGATCTACCTCTACTTCGGGGCGGTGGATGAGTCGTGCTGGGTGTACGTCAACGGGCAGCTTGCGGGCGAGCACCTCTTCGACCAGCCGAACGACTGGAACACGCCCTTCGAGATCCGCATCGACCCATTCCTCGACCCGGCAGGCGGCAGGCAGCGCTTCACCGTGCGCGTCGAAGACCGCTCGGGGGCCGGGGGTATCTGGAAGCGTGTCTGGATGGTCTCGCACATGCCTTGAGAGGTGAGCATGATGCCGCGCCTGTCCGTCCTGATCGCACTTGCGGCTTGCGTTCTGGCGAGCCCGGTTGCCGCGCAGATCACGGGTGTCACCGCCGGCGCGGCGCGCCTGGTGACGCCTCCTGACTCCACGGAAGAGGCGGTCCTCGCCTACGGCCTCGGCTTCCCCTTCCAGGTGGCGCCTGAGCGGGCGGCGCTCTTCTGCAACGTGCGCATCGAGGGCGTCGCCGTCAGCGACTTCGAGAACGGGACCGACGTGATCGTCTTCGATGACCTCGCCACGGTCAGCGCCGACAACGCCGTCGCGATCTCGCGCAACGAGCGCAGCACCGACGCCGACGGCAACGAGCGCATCACGCTGAAGTTCCCGGTGATTGGCGGCTTCGTCCCGCTGGGAGCGCTCCGGGCGGACGGCACCCCGCACCCGCACGCAGGCACCGGCTTCGGCCTCTGCCAGGCGATCTCTTTCCCCACCGACGAGAACGGGCACTTCAGTTGGGGCACGAAGAACATTCACCGCTGCGAAGTGCATCAGCTCAGCTACGATGGCGACCGCTTTGAGGCAGTGCGCTCCGCGTCAGGCCTCGAACAGGCCCACCCGGTGGTGGGTGTCTGGCAGATCATCTCGCCCGGCATCAAGAACGCGATCCCCGACGGCGATGACATGCTCATGGCTGTGACCGCCAACGATGGCGGCGGGCAACTGACCGGCGTGGCCCGCTGGGCGCGCGCGGGGGACACCTGGCAGCCGGTGGACTTCTCGCCCGTCACGCCGCGCGGTCAGGGGTGGGCCGAGCCGAGCCTCATCCGCGACACGGACGGTGCGTTGCTCTTCTCGGCGAGGGGTTCGGGCGGTGATCGGCTCAGCGAGGTGCGCGTCTGGCGCAGGCAGGGCGACGGCCCGCAGTGGCACCTGGTTGTGAGCACGCCCGACGTCCGCGTCTGGCAGAAGAAGGCGGAGGGGCCGGAGTGGGGCTTGGCGCTCAGCGTGCCGGGCGGTCACAATCCCGGGCCGATCTCGATCGGCCGCGCCGCCGACGGCACTCCGTGGATCGGCGCGAACCAGCCCGGTAGCGGACGCCAGACGCTGTGCATCTGGCCTCTGAACGCCGAGCGCATCGATCTCGAGGAGCCGCTCGTGGCCCGCGCCGCCCGCGATGAGTTCGGTCCGGCGCCCGATAGTGGCGCGTGGATGGTCGATCACCCGTCGGGCGCGGTAGTGCGGCTCGCCGACGGCCGATGGCATGGGGTGGTCGCGTACAGGGTGCTGGGCAACGCCGAGCACAAGGGCGCCGGCCCCGCCGCCCAGAGCGGATGCTACGTCGAGGAGGTGCGCTCCTCAGGGCCGGCGGTGCCACCGTGGCGCTTCGAGTGACACCCGATCACGCGGTGCCCGCAGCCTCCCAGGCCTGCCGCCAGAGCTGCAGGCTCTCGGCCCGGGTCTCCCACACGTCGGCCGGGCGGCGGTCGTGCAGCCCGGGGCATACCTCGATGGTGGCGATGCCGTCGAAGCCCGCCGCGCGCAGCGCCTCCGCCGCCTCCGCGTAGTCCAGCGTCCCCGATCCCAGCGGCATGTGCATGTCGCGGTCGCCGGGGTTATCGTGTATGTGCACCTCGTGGATGCGCGCGGGCAGGCGCGCGATGTTCTCGGCGACGCTCATGCGGCCGAAGTACTCCGCTTGGTGGCGCCGCAGATTGAGGTGCCCGATGTCCAGCAGCATCCCCCAGCGCTCGTTGTCGCGCACCGGCTGCAGGTCTTCGGCGAACTCGGCCAGCGCCTCGGCGTCGATCGGGAAGTCCTCGATCCCGTAGCGCACGCCCGTCTCGGCGCCCAACCGCTCCACCATCAGCAGCGTCTGCACCATGCGCGCGGCATCCCAGCGCATGCCGGTCGGCGCCCAGGTCCTGACGCCGTCGAATGTTGTCGCGTACAGGCGGGCACCCAGGCGGTCGAGCAGGCCCCGCAGCAACTCCTCGGTGAACTGCGTCACCGCCGCGTGCACGGTCACCGGCATCTCATGCTCGTCGAGCAGGGCGTTCAGATCGGCAAGTTCGGCCTCCTCTAGCTCCAGTATCTGCCGGGGCTGCACCGAGATCGCCTCGAAGCCCTCGGTCAGCAACTCTTCCACGAAGCTGATGAGCGTCCGCGGCGGTTCAAGCCAGTTCCAGACTGCGACGCCACACTTCACTGTGCCTCATCTCCAGTGTCCCTCGATCGCTCCAGCACGCGGTTACTCCAGCACATCGCTGAACGTCACCCACTCGTCCGCGCCGCGGTCGGCCATCCACTCGAAGAGCTCCCCGTAGAGCCGCGTGATCAGCTCCATGTCCCTCGCGATGGCGTAGTAGTGCGAGCCGAGCACCGCGTACGGCCGGTCGCCCAGCGCGTCCAGATAGTGCCCGATGTCGCGCTTGAACAGGCCCAGCACCAGGTCGTAGTCAGCCTCGGTGATGCCGCCGATCACCAGGTCCTCCACGGTCGGTATCTCCAGCACGCCCGGCGGCTCCTCAAAGGGCAGGCCGCTGTAGTCGGGGTCCCACGCCTCCAACTCCGGCCGGCGCGTCATCACGTAGCCGGTGCCCGCGGGGTTGATCGAGCGGCTGGACGAGTAGCGCAGGCCCGCGTCATGCATGGCGACATAGGCGTTGGGGCAGATGCCCAGGCACGCCGCGCGGAAGATCAGCGGGGGCACCCCGAAAGCGCGCTGGTAGATCTCGACGGCGTCCTCGAACTTCGGCGTCAGGTTCGGCACCGACCACTCCCGCTCCCACTCATCGGGCGCGCGGTCGTAGTCATTGTAGAGCTGCGGAGCATGGCGCCGAATGCTCTCCTGCGGAAGTCCGAACTCCAGGCAATCGTGCGTGTGGGCGTGGAGTTGGAAGTCATGCCCGCGCTCCCCGGCCGCGTGGATTGCGGGCATCCACACCTCGCTCTCATCGGCCGGTGCGCCGCCACCGGGGCGTGGCACCCAGAAGAACGTGCCGGGTATGCCGACACTGTCCAGCCACTCCGTGACCATCTCGAACTGCCGGACACGCTTCGGGTCGGCCCCCGCGCCGACATCATCGCAGGTGAAGAGGAGCTTCATTGGGGAGCACCAGCCTCTCATCATGCGCGTCAACTCAGCGGAATCTTCGGTCTCTTCGCGTCGTCGGGGCCCTTGACCTGTCGCGCGGGTTCATTTGTGATCCGCGGGCCGGCACGGAGGCGATCTGCACCGCGGACGCGAAGTGGCAGCCCGGCCTTCAGCGGCGAGACGATTAATGGAGTGCGTGACATGACCGCGATCGGCAACATGCTGTGGCGTATCGGGGACATCCTCGACTTCGACGAGCAACTGGCCTGGACGCGCGAGGCGGGCTTCGATGGTGTGGGCTTCCACGCCGCGCCCGGGACGCCCGGACAGTGGCGCGGGCTCGAGCCGACTGAGTGTGACAGCGCGCGCCGCACCGTCGTGCGCGAGGCGCTCAGCAGCTTCGCCTTCACCGAGATACATGCGCCCTTCCGCATTCACCTGACCGGGGACAGCCTGCCCGCGGGGCTTGAGGAGCTTGCGCCGATCCTGCAGTTCGCCGCCGACCTCGGCGTGTCGGTCGTCACCGTGCACGCGGACCTCACCGACGCGGAGGGCCCGGCCTGGCTCGGCCCAATGGCCGAGCTTGACGGGCTGGCGGCGGAGGCGCGGACCATCGTTGTGCTGGAGATCGTCGAGGGCTTCGAGGCGGTCCAGGGCTGGGAACTCGACCGCATCCGCGTCAACCTCGACGTCGGCCACATGTATGATCAGGCGCGGGTGCAGTGCCTGGCGCCCTACGGCGGCATTGGCGGGCTCATCCGCCACCTCGGACCGACCCTCGCCCACCTGCACCTGCACGATACGGACGGCGTCACGGATCACTGCGAGATCGGCACGGGGATCGTTGATTTCGAAGCGATCGCCGCCGCCCTGAGCGCGATCGAATACCGGCGCGGGGTGACGATGGAGATGAACCCCACGCGCTGCTCGCCCGACGGGATGCGTCGAGGCCTGGCCCGCCTGCGGACGGTCTTTAGCGAAGCGGGCGGCTCATGAGACGCCTGCTCATCGCCGACGTGCACGCCAACCTCCCCGCCTTTGAGGCAGTGTTGCAGGACGCCGGTGCGGTGGACGAGGTGGTGTTCCTCGGCGACATCGTGGACTACGGCCCTCATCCCGCGCAGTGCGTTGACCTGCTGCAGAGCCTTGGCGCGCGTGCCGTCGTGGGGAACCACGATCTGCAAGTGCTGGCCGTCTCTCCCCGCCCGGACGCCCTCGGCGAGCCGGTCAACTGGCTGCAGTGGACTTTCCGGCAGCTCACGGAGGCCCAGCTCGCACACATCGCGGGCCTGCCCGCAGAGCTGGTCATAGCCGCCGATGGCGGCGAGATGAGCGTGATCCACCGCCCTCCCGGCGCCCCGTACCTCCACCCCGACATGCCGGATGTAGTGCTCGCCAGGCACTGCCGGGCGACCTCCGGCTCCTTCGTGCTCTTCGCGCATTCGCACCGTGCGATTGATCGCAGCGTGTACGGGCGCAGATTCGTCTGCGTCCCGGCGGTCGGCCAGCCGCGCGACGGCGACCCGCGGGCGGGCTATGCCCTGGACACCGATGGCGAGCTCACCTTCCACCGCGTGGCGTATGACGTCGAGCGCGTGGTCGCCGATGTGCGCGCCATCGGCCTCGACCCGGTTTTCACCGCGCGGTGGGTCAAGTTTGTGCGCACCGGTTTCGACAGCGAATGGTCCCAGTCGTACCTGTAGCATCCCCCCCGACTGATCGGATGAAGGACCTCGCCCGCTTCCGGCGAACCGGGCTCGTTGGCGCATACGCCCCACCACCACGAACCGGATCGGGTGATCTGCATGAGCGACCCAGTCGGCAAGGGCGCCATGATCGAGTTGCGCGTGGACAACAGTCGCATCACACAGCTCGCACCCCTGCACCGTGACACGCCGCTCAGCGGCGAGACGCCTGTCGGCATCGTCGCGCCGGCCACCGGTGAGCCGGCCCGGATGGCCGCCCACCTGCAGCGCGGGCTGGCCGCGCTGATCGGCGCTGAGCCGCCGCTGCTCGACGAGGCCGAGTTCGCGGGCGCGCAGGAGCTTCCGCGCCGCGCGTCCGCGCCCCTGATCGCCCTCGGCAACGCCGCGGACAACGCCCTGCTGCGCCGGATGCACGATCTGCAGCAGCTCACCGACCGCGACTACCCGCGCGAGGGCTTGCGCGTAGTCTCGATCCACAGCCCGTTCGGCGATGGCCGCAACGTCATCGCGGTGCTGGGCGCTGAGCCCGAGGTGGTCCGGGCGGGCGTCGAGCGGCTGCTCACGCTTCCCGAGGAGCACGGGGGGACGTGGCTGCTGCCCGGGCGCGTCTTCGAGGTCGAGCCCGCGCCCGACACGCCCGATCCTGAGGAGATGCTCTCGCGCGCCCGTAAATCCCGCCAGGACCCCGCGCACGGGCGGCCCGGAGGGATGCTCGCGGCTCTGGGGCACCTCAACGCCAGCGGCGAGGAGCGCTGGGCGCGCGCTTTCATCGAGCTGGCGACGCCCTGCGCAACCGGCGAGTGCCCGCTCTCGTTCGCGCTCATGTCGGCGATCGACTTCTGGACTCACCAGCTCGTCGTGGGCTGGGACCGCGCCGAGGAGTTCGACTTTTTCAGCGATGAGGAGCGGCTGCTGGTCGCCAACTTCATCGCCGCGTGCACCGAGTACTGCCACGAGTCGATCACCTACCAGAAGTGGCGCATCACGCCCGAGAAGCATCAGATCTTCAACCACCACACCTTCCCCGCGCGCAGCCTGTTCTTCGGCACGATGTACCTGCGCCGCCACGGCTACGAGATCGCGGACCTCGGCCACTGGCTCGACCAGGCGCAGCAGGTCTTCGCCCGGGCGGCGCAGGCCGGTCGCTCCTTCGACGAGGGTGGCGGCGGGTACAGTTGGCTGGTCGGCAACCACCTGCTCGACGTCGCGTTTGCGGGCGGCGACACCGACTACGCCCGCAGCGACAAGCTCCTGCGCTACGCCGACCTCGCCACCGTCGTCCTCAACAGCCAGTTGTGCTTCGTGCCCTACGGGGACTCAAGCAGCTACTACACGCGCATGGGCGGGGGCGGCGCGAACATCCTGCTGCGCGCGGCCGAGTGGCATGGCGAAGCGGGCTGCAAGTGGGTGGCGCAGCAGGCCTCCCCGGAGGCGACGGCCGCCGACCTGCTGGCCCGCGGGGTGGCCGCTGAGCCGCCCGCGCGTCACCTGGGCCTGTTCGTGCTGCCGCTCGACCCGGTGATCCACCGCTGGACGGGCCTGCCGCGCTTCCCCGGCTATCCGGCGCCGCCGCGCCTGCCCAACGTGCCCGCCGAGGAGGGCTTCGACAAGCTCACCTTCCGCGGCGCCTGGGACGAGGACGCCGACTACCTGCTGCTGCAGGGCTTCGGCGATGGCCAGCACGGCCACCCCGACGCCAACTCGATCAGCCAGCTTCAGGTGCGGGGGCGCATCTTCCTCGCCGACGGGGACTACATCCGCCGCGCGCCGCGCAACCACAACACCGTGATGGTCCTGCGCGACGGCGCGCACGCGCCAGTCCCGGTCACCGCCCGCCTCGATGAGGCCGATGAGTTCGCCGGCGGCGCCTTCAGCCGCACCTCGCTGCTCGACTACAACGGCTGCGACTGGCAGCGCACGCTGCTGTGGCTGAGCGGCGACTGCATCGTGTGCATCGACTCGCTGCAGGCGCGCGAGGCGGGGGACTACGAGCTGCGCTGCTACTGGCGCACCCTCGCCGATGCCGACCTGACCGACGCAGGGCTGCACGCCGAGCACGACGGCGAGCACTTCCATGTGATCGAGCTGACCGACTCGGAGCGCCGCCTCGACACCGAGGACATCCCGCTCAACGGCACCGACTACCCCGAGTACCGCTTCGGCGATCCGGCGCCCAAGGCCATGGCCGAGACCCGTCGCGTGCGCCTCGAGGCGGGGGAGCGCGCGTGCTTCGTCAACCTGCTGCTGCCCAACGGGCCCGACGCCGCGCCGCGGCGGAGCATCGCGCGCGATGGCGACGCGATCGTGGTCGGCGGCGACGGGCCGGCCATCCGCGTCACCGCCGAGGGCTTCGAGGTCGAGGGCGGGGCCGCGCGCGCATTCGCCGCCGATGATCCGCTGAGCGCGCCCGCCGGCGCGCCGCTGTGCCGAACCACGCTGCGCGCGGCGGATGAGGCAGTCGCCTGGCGCTGCGAGCTTCCCGCGCACGCGAGCTGCCTGAGCGGCGATGGCGCGGACGGGCTGCTGGTGGGCTGCGAGGACGGCAGCCTCCTGCACCTCGACGCCGCGGGAGCATCGCGGCGCCTGCTGCAGGCGGAGGGGCGCGTGGGCGCGGTGCTGGCGGGCCGCATCTTCGGTGAGGTGGAGCCGACCTGGATGGCGACGTCGTGGGACGCGACGCTGCACGTCCTGCGGTCCGATGGCGAGGCACGCGCGACGATCGATCTGCCGCGCAACGGTCACATGCCCGCGTGGGGATCCGCGCTGGCGCTGGCCGACCTCGATGGCGACGGCCGGCTCTGGCCGATCGTCGGCACCGCGGCGTGGCGCGTACACGCCATCAATCCCGACTGGAGCTTCCGCTGGACCTTCCCGACGACCGCCCACTCGGTCACGCGCCTGGCGGTGGCCGACCTCAACGGCGATGGCCGCGACGAGATCGCAGTCACCACGGTCTACTTCTGCGTCCCGGCGATCACGGCTGACGGCGAGCGCCTGTGGGCCGATGAGGACTACAACGACTTCTGGGCCGCCGGGCCGAACTTCACCGAGCTGGCGGTGGGCGATGTGGATGGCGACGGGCGGATCGAGACCGTCGTGGCGGCCACCGACACGCTCGTGCACTGCATCAGCGATGCGGGGGAGAAGCGCTGGACGCGCAGCATCGGCGACGACCCGGCAGGCATGGCGATCACGCCGCGCGGCATCGCCGCCGCCTCACTCACCGGCGATCTGCACATGATCGACGGGGCGGGCGAGCTGCTCTGGCGGACAGAACTCGGCAGCCCGTGCACCGCACTGGTGCTCTCGGGCGAGGAGCTGTGCGTGGGGCTGGAGGATGGTCGGCTGGTGCGCGTGGACCTCGACGGGAAGCCGCTGCGCGCGACGGCACTGCCGGCCCCGGTCACGCACCTGCTGGCCTGCGCGGACGGCCGCATCGCCGCCGCCACTGCCGACGGCGCGGTCTGCCTGCTCGACGGCTGATGCCGCGTGCCGCTACTCGGCCACGACCTCGACACCGCACAGCACCGGCGGCTCTGAGCCGGGGCCTGCGACCAGTCCGATGCTCAGCTCGGCCCCGACCTGCACGCCCTCGAAGCTCCGGGCGATGACGCGGCCCGAGCCCCCGGCCTCCCGCGCGATGTCGAAGCCGCGCAGCGCCGGCACGCGCGCGCCAGCGCCCTGCAGCGTGACGTCGAAGACGCGCTGCCCCGCCGCCAGCGCGTTCGGCTCGGCGAAGTAGAGGGTGACCGTGTAGGCGCGCGGCGCGTCGTCATCGGCGGCGAGGCGCACCGACAGACTGCTCAGCCCTTCCGCCCCGGACGCCCCGACCCAGGGATGCGCGTCGCCGGTGATCCGCGAGCTGTGCCGCCGGAACCAGCGCGGCTCCTCCGGCTCGGTAGCGATCTCCAGCGCGGGCTGCGGCCCGCCCGTGACCGGGTACTCCAGCCAGAGCGTCCCGTCCTCGTCCATGCGATCGCCCGGCGCGCCGAGGTTCAGCCCCAGTCGCAGCACGCGCTCATCATCGGCCTTGAGGCCGGTCCACGTCCACAGCTCCACGTCCGGGTCGTACACGAACGCGAGCGAGGTCTGGTTCTGGTAGCTGCAGACGCAGGTGCGGGTGTAGTCGGGGGCGTTGAGCACGCCGTCGGCGACCACCAGGTTGGAGGTGCAGCCCGACTTGAAGCCGCCCAGATTGCCCGTGCCACCGTTGCTGGTGAGGTCGTAGAAGCCCGCGGCGCCGGAGCGGAAGGTGAGCAGGGCGGTGCTGGCGACGGCGGTGTTGCAGCCGTAGGCGCGCTCCCACTGCCAGGGGATTTCGGTGCCGGTCAGCGGGTTGGCGCGCAGCCTGCGCTCGCCGTCGAGCAGGTCGTAGGCCTGGCCCTGCGTGATGATGGTGCTGCCGTGCAGCAGCGGCGGGCCCTGATAGCTGTGTTCGCGGTCCCACACGACCCCGCCGTCGGCGACGCGGTAGGCGATCATGCGGTCGCCGGGCTCGCCGGAGAGCATATCGCGTGAAGGCCGGCCCGCCTGCAGCAGCAGCTCATGTTCGGAACTGCACGACAGCCAGGTGCCGAAGACCTCCTCGGTGGTGCTCCACAGCTCACGCCCGGTGCGCACGTCGAGGGCGCTCAGGCGCGGCTCTATCGGGGACTCCTCGCCCCGCCGGTCGAGCTTGGCCGCGATGGCGTCGGGCAGGCGGTCGATGCAGAACAGGCGCTCGTCGGCGACACAGATGGCGTTGTGGCGGAAGGCGAGGCGGCTGTCGTAGCTCCACAGCACCTCACCGGAGTGGCGGTCGAGTGCGACGATAGCGGCGCTGGAGGTCGCGTCCCAGTTGTCCTTCGTGCCGAGGGGCAGCTCGCCGTCGAAGATGATCGGGCTGGCCCCGGCGATGAGCAGGTCGCGGTAGACGCTGACGAAGCCCCAGCCTCGGGGCTGTTCCTCGTCGGGCGCGGGCGGCAGCGTGAACTCAGAGATGGTCTCGCCGGTGGCCGGGTTGAGCCGCAGGCAGCGGCCGTCCCAGACCGCGTAGATGCCATCGGGCGCGGACGAGAAGTTGCTGCCCAGAGAGTTGGCGCCGGGCTGATGCGAGGTGTTGTCGTAGGCGCGGCCGAAGCCGGGCAGCTCACGCTTCCACAGCACGCGGCCGGTGTAGACGTCCTGGGCGCGGATGCTGTTGGGGCCCTCGATGAACAGGCGCCCGCCCACCACCTGCTCGGGAGGACCGTGGCCGTGGCGGGGGAGGATGTCCACGTTCGACGAGCCGCCAAACCACAGCAGGCCCAGCGGCGCGCGCGTCAGCGTGTCGGCCGAGACCACGGTGTTGGCGGCATCACCGTACTGGTGCGTCCATTCGCCCGCGCCGGGCAGGGGGCCGACGCGCCGCAGCATCGTCCAGTTGCCCGCGCGCTCGATCTCGGCGCCGGGCAGGTCGGCCGCGCGCGCGGCGAAGCGCCCATGCTCCCTGGTGGAGAGCGCCAGACAGGCCGTCCCTCCGTAGGGTCGCACCGGGCGGAACAGCCACTCCGGTGCGGTGTCGGCGAGCGCGGCCAGGTCTTCGGAGACAATGAGGCTCGCGACGTAGGGCGGAAGTGTGAGCGCCGCGGGATCGGCGGCGATGAGGGCCACGCGTGGGCCGTAGAGGCCGAGGCCGTCCAGGCGGCGGCGCAGGACCTCAACCTTCGAGGCGTCGGCGTCGATGCCGATCACGTGCAGCTCCGACTGCCGCGCAAGCTCCTCGATCAGCCCGCCGCTGCCTACGCCGAGGCACAGGGCGTAGCCGTCGCGCACGCCGGTGCGGGCGAGGATCTCCCTGGCGCGGCCGGCCCAGTCGCCCGGCGGCGCATCCGCCGGGGCCGCCGGCGGATAGACGCGCGCCTCAACTTCGGCGGGGCCGTAGCACAGCAGGCGCCCGGCCAGCGTGGAGACGAAGAGCCTCCCGTCGGCGACGACCATCGAGGCGACCCCGTCGGGCAGCTCCTCGGACCAGACCTCCTGCACGTGGGGCTCGGCGTCGCTGAGCTTGAGCGCGCTGATCCGCCCGCCCTCGGCGCACAGCAGCCGGTCTCCCGCACGGGCGTGTACGCGGCCGGCGCCCACCTCGCTGCGCCACAGCGGGCTGAGTTTCAGGCGGCTGCGCGTGGCGCCCTTGCTGTCCTGGTACTCCTCAACTTCCCCACCGGCGGGGTCCCAGGCGACGACCTTCCCGTCCTCGACGGTGTACGCCGCGTCCGCACCATGCACCGGTGCGGCGCCCAAAGTGGCCGAGGGCGTGCCGGTCGCGAGCGGATAGGCGCGGCCACTGTTGAAGTAAAGCTCCTCGGTGGCCGAGACCGCAAAGTCCCCTGTGCTCTTGTTCTCCGCCATGTGGAAGTAGAGCATGGCGCCTGTCTGGCGGTCGAAGACCGCCGGCGTGGCGCGCCCGTTGGGGATGATGAGCCGATCGCCGCTGATCGCGAGGTAGCCCTGGGGGGCGACGCTGCCGAAGGCGATGGCGCCGCCGTGGGGCTGGTCGGTGTACGCGGCGCCCTGGCCGTCGTTGACCCAGACGACCGCGCCGGACTCGGCGTCGAGGGCGTAGATGAAGACGCCCATGAAGGGCCAGATGCCCGCGGCGAAGTAGACGATGCCATCGGCGACCACCGGCGCGCCGCGCACCGGCCAGGTGGAGATCAGGCGGGTGTTGCCCAGCACCATGCGCTCCGAGGGTCCGGCGAGGAACCTCCAGAGCAGGCTGCCGTCGGACGCGCTGATGCAGTAGAGATGGCCGTCATCGCTACCGAAGAAGAGGCGGTCGCGCCAGAAGGTCGGGGCGAAGCGGATCGGCCCGTCCGCGAAGAAGTCCCAGCGGTGCTCGCCGGTAGCAGCGTCAAAGGCGCTGACCCGGTCCGCGCGCGGGGAGGCGACGAAGAGCGTTCCGCCGGCGACGATGGGTTCGTAGGCGGCGTCGAAGCGCATGCGCGGCTCATCCGGCCAGGCGGGCTCGAGCACCGGGAACTCGCGTACCCACTGAAGCTGCAGCTCCTCCGGCAGGGCCTCGCCGGTCACGCCGCTGCGCATGGCGTCGCCCCGCCAGGTGGGCCAATCGGCGGCGAGTACCGTGGGGGCGGCGATTGCAGCCAGCGCCGCCATGAGGACGAGCATGAGTCCGAGGGTCGCTGCCGGTCGCCTGTAAGTGGACGTCGTCGGTCGGTGCATCATGTATCCCCTCTCGGCGCGAGTCCGGCGTGGTGACGGGCTGCGTCAGACGACGCGGCCCCGTTCGAGGTGCAGGGTACGGTCGGCATTCTCGGCGGCGAGGTCATCGTGGCTGACCACCAGGATGGTGCCGCCGTCACGGTGGAAGTCGGCCAGGTAGCCCGTCACCGCCGCCGCGTTCTCCGGGTCGAGGTTGCCGGTGGGCTCATCCGCGAGGATGATCTCCGGGCGCTTGATGAGTGCGCGCGCGAGCGCGACGCGCTGGCGCTCGCCGGTGCTCAGCTCCGGCGGTCGGTGGTGCATGCGCTCGCCCATGCCGAGGCGCTCGAGCAGCGCGGCGGCTTCGGAGCGGTCGCTGTGCATCCCCGCCAGCGCGGGCGCGAGCACGTTGTCCAGCGCGTTGAGGTAGGGGATGAGGTGGAAGAGCTGGAAGACGAAGCCGATGCGCTCGGCGCGCAGCCGCGCGCGCCGAGCCGGGCCCAGCGCGTAGAGGTCGCTCCCGTCGATGCTCATCGTGCCCGCGGTGGGGCGCACCATGCCGCCGACGGTGAGCAGGAGCGTGCTTTTGCCGCAGCCGCTGGGGCCGCGCACCGCGACAAACTCGCCTGGCGCCACGGTGAGGCTGACGTCATCCAGCGCGCGCACCTCACCGTCCGCGCCGTGGTAGACCTTGCTGACCCCATCGAGAACGATCATCGCTACTCCTCCGAGAGTACTTCCGCCGGGTCCTGCATGACCGCGGACATGGCGGGAAGCCAGCTCGCGACCAGACACAGCAGTGCCGCGCCCACCGCCGCCCAGCCCAGCAGCGCGTAGATGGGTGCGATGCCCTTCGCGGTAATGGGGAAGATGGCGGTGCCGTAGTGCACCGCGAGTGCCGTGCCCACGGCCCAGCCGACCACCGCGCCGATGAGGCCGATCAACATCATCTTGGCGAGGAACAGCGCGGCGATGGGCTGCGAGGCGACGCCGAGGGCGCGCAGGACGCCGATCTCGACGCGACGGTCGTTGACGTTGCGCATGGCCGCCAGCCCCACCCAGATGGTCGCCATCAGCACCACCGCGGGCACCAGCACGCCGTTGAAGCGTTCGACCATGCGCCGCGTCTCGGCGCGTGCGATGGCGATGGAGCGCATCTCGGTGACCTCAACGCCCGGAAGCACGCTGCGCACATCGTCGCGGATGCTCCCCAGCGACTGCTTGCTGCCGCACAGGCACTGCAGGGCCTCGATCTCGTTGATGCGACCGGGCCGGTCGAGCATCTCCTGGACATCGTGCAGGTGCGCGTAGACGCGGATGTCATCGATGCTGCCCTGCTCCTCGAGGACCGTCGCGACGCGCAGGCGCCGCCCCAGCAGCTCGATCTCATCGCCCACACCCAACCCGGCGCTGTCGGCGACGCGCCGGCCGAGGTAGGCCGATCCGCGCGGAATATCCAGGCCCATCGGTGCCTTGACGGGGCCGCCGGTCATCTGCATTTCAGGGAGGATCCCGGTCAGCAGCACGTCCCGGCCCTGCCAGGTGATGCGCTTCTGCAGGCGCGCGACCAGGTGCTGGACGGTCATCAGGCCCGAGTCGGCGAGGCGCCGGACATACTCCTCGGGCATCTCGCCCTCGGCGAAGCTGCGGCTCCAGAAGTCCGTCATGTCCGTGCCCTCGGGCACGATCAGCAGGTTGAAGCCCATGTCGCGCATGAGCCGCACGGTCTCGCGGCGCGAGGCGTCACAGACGGTGATCACGCCCACACAGATCGCCGCCGCGGTGGTGACTGCGATGAGCGCTGAGAGGAAGTTCCCCTTGCGGTGCACGATCTCGGCCAGCATCATGCGCAGCAGAAGCATCGGCCCACCGTTACCCATCGCTACCAGCACTCCCGGAATCAGCCAACTCGCGCCGCCGGCGCAGCACTACGTGCCCCGCGCCCGCCAGAGCGGCCAGCACAACCAGCGTCACTCCGATGCGCAGCGCCAGCAGGCCTCCGAACGAAGGCTCATCGATCGGCGCCCGACTCGCCAGGCGGGCCTGACCGGTCGAGGGCAGCTCGGGCACGCGGGCGACCAGCCGCAGTGGCTGCGCCGTGCCGGCATCGGCCGCCGGGGGCGCAGACTCAGGCTCAGGCGCGGGGGCCGAGGGCTGCGCAGGCGTGGGCGTGGCAGCCGGCGGTTCAGGGCTGCCGGCTGCGGTTGCTCCGGACGCGGGGCGATCCGCTCGCTCGGGTGCAGGCGCGGGCTCCAAGGCCGCTTGCGGCGCAGTCACGCGCGTTGGCGCGGGCGTGGAGGCGACCGGCGCGGTCCGGGGCTGGGCGGCAGACCGGGGCTCCTCGGGCGCTTGCGGCGCCGCGACGACCGGTGCATCGGTGGCGTCAGGATCGACGGGCGCGGCCTGCCCCGAGCCGTCTGCGTCCGGGTCGACCTTGAAATCAAAGAGCATGAAGCCCGGCTGCGCGGCCGTGCCCGCCGCCCACTGCGGCAGGCGCTCGGTCCAGTTCCAGTCAATCAACAGGTCCAGCCCGGGGTTGGCGGTCTTCAGCTCGCAGGCGCATGGGCCGTGCATGAAATCGATCAGGTCACGCATCCCCTGTGCCGTCACGCCATTGCCCACGAAGGGTGGCAGCACGCGCCCGCGCCCGATGGCGCCGAACACCATCGAGCCCGAGATGTCGGCGAGATCGCTCTCGACCGCGAGAAGCTGCCGAACCAGCCAGCGCTCGGCCGGGTCGTTGCGGTCGAAGCTGACCACGCCCACACGCCGATCACCGTCCGACGTCTCCGCGGCCGCGGCACGCGCGATCCTCAGCACGCGCTCACCATCGCCCGCGCTGCGGTCGATCAACACCGCCAGCACGCCTGCGCGGCCGGCGCTGAGTTCCCCCGCAAGCTCGCGGCGCTTGGGTGAGTCCAGGAGCTGACCGGCCATCTCTGCGTCGAGGCGTCCGGCGAAGACGGCGCCATGGCCCGGCGCGGTGACGACGTGCAGCGGCAGTTCGCTCAGGCTGTGTCCGCGCCAGGCCGAGGCGTGCTCCGACGCGACCGCCCCGTCGGCGTCTACCTCTACGGACTGGAAGCGCACGTTCGCGGCGCCGGTGCGGCGCAGGCGCTCGTTGGCCGCGGCTTCTGCGGTCGAGGGCTCACCCGCCTGGTGGAAGTAGCGCACCTGATAGCTGTCGGGCCGCCACTCGTACATCGAGTACTGATAGACCGGCGTGTCGCAGGCCTGCAGTGTCGCCACGGTCACCAGCACCGTCGCGAGGACGCCGATTGTCCGCACTATGCACACCGAGCGCATCGGGTTGCTCGCTCTCTCTGACGCCGGGCTACTCCGGCTCATACGC
>JALGSW010000083.1 GCA_029821635.1 Candidatus Zipacnadia bacterium | reverse complement strand
TTGACGAGCAGACCTTCCGCGAGATCGCCGACGCCTATGCCCGGCGCTGGCGCGTGGGACTGTGCGTGGTGGGGCCGGATGGCGCGGTGATCTTCGACGACGGCCCATGCGAGGGCTGCGAGCTTGCGGAGCGGCAGGCGTGCGATGAGGCGCGGGCCTTCGCGGTCAGCGAGGGCCTGCGCTGGGGCGAGCCGTCGGTGACGCCCTGCCCGTGCGGGCGGCTGCTGTGGGCGGTGCCGCTGATGCTCAACAATCAGGTGCGCGGCGGGTTCGTCGCCAACGCCGAGGAGAGCCAGGTGCTCGGCGGCGTCGGCGACGCCCCTGCGCTGGACATCCCGCGCGTGTGTTCGGACCTGCGCGCGCTGGCGGAGGAGCGCAACCTCACGAACGCCGCCGCGCTGCACCTCAACCGCCGCAGCTACCACGACGAGCAGCAGCGCGCGCACGCCATTCACGCCTTCAAGAGCGGCGTGCACTACTCCATCCGCGAGCTGTACATGCGCGAGGAGCCGGCGCTGCTCGCCGCCATCCGCTCGGGCGACCGGCGCGCCGCGCGCGAGATCCTCAACCGACTGCTGATGACCGTGCACTACCACGCGCGCGACCGGATCGACCTGGTGCGCAGCATCTTCCTCGAGCTGGTCGTGACGATGAGCCGCACCGCGGTCGAAGCCGGGGGCGAGCCGGAGCAGTTCCTGGGCCTGAACTACCGCTCGATGGTCGAGGTGGCGGAGATCACGTCACACGAGGCCCTGGCGGGGTGGCTGCGGGAGATGCTCGAGGGGATCATGGACGCGATCGAGCGCTCCAGCCGCCAGGACCCCGGCTTCCTGATCTTCGAGGCGCTCGACTTCATGCAGCGCCACTGCTGCGAGGACCTCTCGCGCGACGACGTGGCCGACGCGGTGCACATCTCCCCGTCGCACTTCTCGGCGCTGATGAGCCGCGAGTCGGGAGCGACCTTCACCGAGCACCTGAACCGGATGCGCATCGACCGGGCCGCGGAGATGCTGGCGCGCACGGACAAGCCGCTCGCCGCGATCGCGCTGGAGTGCGGCTTCCGCGATCAGAGCTACTTCACGAAGGTCTTCAAGCGCTACCGCAACACCACGCCGCGGCGCTACCGAAGAGACGCGGCCCGCGCGCAGGAGTGACGCGGGCAGGGCGCGCGCGTCAGGGCGGGGAAGGTGCCCCTCCACGCGTACTGTGTCCCGCAGGGAGCCAGTGCCATGCGCCGCTTCGTGACGATCTGTGCCCTCCTGACCGCAGCCATCTCAGGCTTCGCCGATCCCGCCGATTGGTGGGACGCGCGCTGGAGCTACCGCGCCGAAGTCCCCGCCGAGGCCCGTGGGCCCGTGCTGGAGGTGGACGCCAACTTCACCGTCCTGATGGGC
The DNA here is from genome assembly GCA_029821635.1 of Candidatus Zipacnadia bacterium. Classification (GTDB taxonomy): domain Bacteria; phylum Armatimonadota; class Zipacnadia; order Zipacnadales; family UBA5352; genus UBA5352. Next base: position 18,311 of record JALGSW010000083.1, on the reverse strand, counting down.
CGCGGTGCCCTCGACCCGCACTCGCTGCGCCTGGTAGTTCCGACGCAGGACGGCCCGGTCCTCGCGCCGCTGAGCGTCGAGCCGCTGCCCGGCTGGGACCCCGAGCGCGCGGCGGTGGCGCGCGTGCGCGCCGTCCTCGACACGGAGCAGAAACGCACCCCCGGCGAGCCGCTCTTCCTCTACTTCGACACCGCTGAGCACGGGCCGTGGGAGCTGGGCCCAACGCTCGATGCGACGCAGTCACAGCGCAACAACCTGCTCTCGGACGGGGGCTTCGAGACGCTCGGGGACGCCGACAGCGCGTGGGAGCCGTGGGGGCCGGGCTTCTCCATCAACGAAGACGCGCACGCGGGCGTCAAAGCCGCGCTGATCGAGCACCCGGACGCCGAGGGCGTCGGGGGTGTCTTCGAGCAGGTGCAGCTCGACCAGACACGCCCGCAGCGGCTCGTCATCACGGGATGGAGCCGGGCCGAGGGCGTCTCCGACGACCCTAACAGCGACTACTCGCTCTGGGCCGACCTGCAGTACATCGACGGGACGTTCCTCTACGGGCAGGCCGCCCCGTTCGATACCGGCAGCCACGACTGGCAGCGCCGCGAACTGGTCATCGATCCGGTGAAGCCGGTCGCGTGGATCAAGGTCTTCGGCCTCTTCCGCAAGCACTCCGGTCGCGCGTGGTTCGACGACCTCTCCCTGCGGCAGATCGAGCGCTACACGCTGTACGCCGCCGAGCGGCGCGACGAGGCGCCCGAGCGGGCCGCGCCGATCCGGCTGGCGACCGAGGACGGCCTCGCGCTGGAGTTCGACGGCGCCACCGGAGCGGTGTCGGGCGTCGCGCTGCGCGATGAGGACTGGACGCACTCGGTGGCCGCGGCGCACAGCGGCCTGCTGCTGCGTGACGCGCAGGCCGGGAGCCCGCTGCTGCCCGTAGGCGGCATGGTCGCCGCGCAGGACGGTGGCGTGAGCCAGCAAGGCTCGCTGCCGTCGGTCGGACTGCAGGCGGAGGTGCAGTACACCGCCCACCGTGGCGCGATCGAGGTCTCCGGCGTCGTGCTCGACACCACGGGTGAGGACCGCTGCGTGGACGTGGTCTTCCGCCTGCCGATCCGCGCCGAGGGCAAGCAGTGGCACCGCGACCTGCGCGAGAGCGTCGATGCAGAGCTGACGGGGACGCTGAGCGAGAGCACGCGCGCGGGAACGCAGCGGGTCGCGCGTTACCCGTTCTGCGCGCTCGGCGACGACGCGCAGGGGCTTTCGCTGGCGCTACGGATGGACGAGCCCGCGACGGTGACCACCTCGTGGGAGAACGAGGGCGACGTGAGCTTCCTGCAGATCCGTTTCGCATTCGGCCTCTCCCCCGCCGCCGGCAAGCACCCGTCGCGCGCACCCTTCCGCTTCTACATCTACAGCCAGCCCGACGCGTGGGGCTTCCGCGCGGCGGCGAGCAAGTACTACCGCATGTTCCCCGACTTCTTCCGCGTGCGCGCGGAGCGGCAGGGCTGCTGGTTCTTCGGCACGATGGACCCAACCACCATCCCGAACCCGGAGGACTTCCTCTTCCAGTTCGACGAGGGGCCGCACAACGTCACGTGGGATCACGAGCGCGGGATCTACGCATTCCCCATGTCCAACGCACAGGAACTGTGGATCGTGGTCGGCGACTACGAGGAGCTGGCCCCCGAGCCGCCCACGAACGCCGAGATGACCGAGGCGCTCAAGGGCCGCGGCTGGCCGGAGGAGCTGGTCACCAACTGCGCGATCCACGACGAGACCGGCGCGATCCCGTGGGTCGGCTGGCACAACCAGGTCTGGGGCGGCGTCGCGGGGCGCGCCGACCGCTGGCAGCGCATGACCTATGCGAACGCCGACCCGGAGCTGCCGAGCCTCAATCAGTGGGAGAAGCGCAATGAGTGGTACGATCTGGCGGTGAAGCGCTCCGCGAGCCAGGGCGGCCTCGACGGCCTGTACATCGACCAGGTGATGCTGGTCGGCGCTGAGAACTACCGGCGCGATCACTTCGCGGTGGCCGACCGGCCGCTGTCCTACTCCAAGCGCACGCTCAAACCGGTGCTGCCGGTCTGGATGTCCTCGGCGGAGTTCCACCGCGCGTGGTCGGAGCGCATCCATGCGCAGGGCGGGCTTATGCAGGCCAACATCCCGCCACCGGGGCACATCTTCTACGCGAACCTCTTTGACGTGCTCGGCAGCGAGGTCGCGCCCAGCCGTCAGACGGCCGCGCAGACCGACCTGCGCCGCGTCTTCGCCAACCGGAAGCCGATCTCACTGCTGATGGAGTGGCACTGGGAGGGCAAGCCGGTCATCACCGCCGAGCAGATGGAGGGGTACTTCAACCGCTGCCTGTTCTGGGGCATCTTCCCCGGCATCTCCAACGCCGGCCCCGAAGGCGGCTACAACTACTGGCAGCACCCCGAGCTGTACGAGCGCGACCGGCCCAACTGGAAGCGCTACATGCCCGCCATCCATGCGGTCGCGATGGCCGGCTGGCAGCCGCTGACGGGCGCGCGGTGCTCCGATCCGGGCCTCTGGGTTGAGAGCTGGGGGCCGGACGAGGACGGGCGCGTCTACTTCACGCTGCGCAGCGAGGGCGAGACGCGCTCGGGCGAACTGCGGATCGCTCTCGCCGACGCAGGCTGCCCGGCGCAGCCGGTGGCGCGCGATCTGCTCACGGGTGAGGTGCTTGCGACCACGCTGGACGGCGACGCGCTGCTGGTGCGGGTGGAGGTGGCGGCCGACCGCTCCGAGGCGATCGTGATCGAGCCCTCAGCCGACGAGGCCGCCGCGCGCAGCACGCTGAGGCGCTTCCTCGTGGCCTTCCAGGTGCAGAGCGCGGAGGGCTGCCTCGCGGCGCTGACGCCCGAGCTGCGCGAAGCCTACGGCGACGCGTTCCGGTCGAGAGCGGCTTTCGAGGTGACCGGGAAGACTAACCAGGCAATCCTGCGCTCCGCCGATCGCGTCCGGATCGAGGAGCTCGATGGCGACCGCGCCCGGGGGCGCTACACCATGACCCCGCCGCCGGACTACATGTCGCCGCTCGGTGGCGGCCGGTACCAGATGGGCATGCTCTTCGTGAACTTGAGGAAGACCGGCGACGCCTGGTTGATCTCCGAGGTCAACCTCGGCCTCGGAGGCCAGTAGCAGCGGCAGCGGACGGTGCCCTGAGCGCGCGCCCCCTACTCCTCCCCCACTCGCAGCAGGCGCACGCAGTTGGGCACCGCCGGCACCGTAAGGCCGCGGGCGAGATCGGCGGCGGTGCCGAGCGTCTCGCCGGTCACCACGTCCGTGACGGGCGCGTCGGCCGCCACGCCGAGGATCGCCGGATCGCAGCGCACGGTGGCTTCAGAGGGCTCCTGGCCGGTCGAGAGCAGCGCGATGATGTCCCGCTCCGGGTAGGCCCAGACGAAAAGGCCGTCGGCGCCGGTCGCATCGAGGCGGGCTCCCTCGGCCTCGCGGTGCGCGGCCCAGAAGATCGCCGAGCGCACCAGCCGCGAGAACGCATACTCCGGTGACCGGCCGGTGATCCACGCCACGCGCCCCTCACCGTAGTCGCGCACGGCCAGCCCCGGCGTAACCGTCTCTCCAGCCACCAATGCGCAGGCGACCGTCACATCTTCGGCGACTGGGACCGCGCCGACGTTCACGGCCATGCCAGGGATCGCCGGCGCGATCTCCAGCCCCGGGACCTCGCGCACGCGCGCCAGCGCCGCCCCCCCGGCCTCACGGGCCGCGGAGAGCGCTTCGTCGGGGATGGCGATGTCGCCGGAGTAGTCGGCGGCTCCGGTAGCCTCATCGGCGGTCCCGGTGCCGGTCATGCCGAGCACGCTGGCCAGTGCCCAACGGTCGTCAAGCGCCGATGGGCCCTGCAGCGCGACCAACCCGCCTCCGTCGAGCACGAACTCCTTGATGAGGTGCGGCAGGCGCTCATCCTCCCACGCGGGGCCGCCGGACCACGCGGTGCCGGGCAGGCCGTAGAGGAAGAGGCAGTGCGCGTCCGCTGGGACACCGCCGTCGATGATCTCGCTGAAGCTGACGAACCGCACGCGCACCGGCAGGTCGGTCAGGTGCCACAGGACCTGATCGCCCCACGGCCGCCACGAGTACTGCTTGCCCCACGAGTGCACGACGTAGACGTTCGCCGCCCCCTCCCAGGCGCGCACGCGGCCGAGTTCGCCGGCTATCAGGCGGAACTCATCGTCGATCTGGCCGAGCGTCTCCACCAGGTCCTCGCGGATGGACGCGTCGCTCAGGCCACTGGCGTTCGGCATGGGCATCCAGTAGAGGCCCTGGGCGGGTTGCATGAGCATCCCCCGCCGCGTGCGGCCCCACTTGAGCCGCAGGTTCTCCGACACGTTCGCCCGGCCGACCAGGTGCGTGTGCAGCCAATCCACGCGCAGACGGCGGTAGGCGTCGCCTGGGAAGTCCACGAGCGCCCGCGCGGTCACCGGGTCGGCCGAGGGCTTATCGATCTCATCCACGTTCCCGGCCTCGATGCTGCCCATGAAGGGCTCGATCCCGACGTGCGCGTCGCCCCAGTAGAGCCAGGTGCGCGCGCCGTGCTCGTGGATCACGTCGGTGGCGCGGCGCGCCCACGGCTTGAGCTGGTCCTGCACCCAGCGCATCCACGCGATGTACTCGGCCGGCGGCGGCGTGTCGAGCGTCCGCGGCGCGAGCACCAGCCAGCGCGGGTCGAATTCGATGCCGGTCTGCTGGGTGAAGGCGCGCTGATTCTCGGGCCGCGCGGAGGCGAAGTAGGACTCCCAGTCGCTGCGGCCCTGCGGGGTCCTGCCGGGCCAGACGTAGGCGAGGTCATCGTACCAGAACGTGTCCAGCACGCCCTCCAGCGGCTCGATCTCCTCGCGCAGGGCCTCCAGGCCATGCTCGGCGAAGGGCTCGTAGAGCGGGTCGCCGATGCCGGAGGTGGCCATCAGGTAGTAGACGCGGTAGACGCGGCCTTCCTCGGCGCCGGAGATCGTGACGAGGCGGCTGCCCGGCTCGAAGCTGTAGCGCTCGCCGGGGAGCCGCTCGCCTGTCTGGAGGTCGAAGACCCACCAGTGTTCGGCCGGGTCGAAGTGGTCGGTGATGGTCATGCCGCCCCAGGCGACGGTATCGAGCTTCACCTGAGCAGTCCCGGCTTGCGCGGGCTGCGTGTCCATGTACCAGTAGCCGAACTGCGACTGGTCGGGCTGCTCGCGGTCGGCGGTGTGGATCGGCGCGCTGGAGAGGATGGCGGTGTGATAGCCCGCGTCCTTCCAGGCCTGCAGGCCCTCGCGCGTCGCGCTGCGGTGCGAGCTGACCAGTTCGTTGGCGCCGATGCGCTCGGCCCACGGGATGGCGGCCTCGGCCTCGTCGGTTGAGCCCGCGGGGGCGCTCATCGTGACGCGCGTCGCGCCGGGCGGGATGGCGCGGATGTGCTCGCGCAACCCGGCGCGCCAGGCGGCTTCGCCGGTCGCGATCATGTGCACGCGCGCCTCGGCGGCCCCCAGCCCGCGCGTGGCGCCGGAGAGGTCGCGGCGCTCGGTGGCGGCGCGGACAGCGTCGAGATGGCCCTGAGCGATCGCGCGCTCAGGCAGATCGTCGGGGAGGTCGGCCAGAGCCTGCTCGACCGCCGCGACGCGCTCCTGCAACGCCACCACCTCTGGACCGGCATAGCGGGCCGGGCTGCCGATCGTCGCGATCACCTCGCCCGCGGCGTCGAGGAAGGTCACCTCGACCTGCGCCCGGCCCTCGCCAAGCACAGCGGCTTCGACGATCGGCTCGTCGGCCTGCGCCGCGGGCAGCTCGCGCTGCGCGACCTGCTCGCCCGAAGCGGCGACGACGGTCACGCGGATGGTCGCTACGCGCTCGGGCAGCGCCACGCCCGCGAGGTTCAGTCGCACCTGCTCGCCCGGCAGGTAGACCTGCTCGGCGAGAAGCGGCTGGAACTCGCGGACGCCGCTGGAGATGCGGATCTCGTCGAACGCGCCGGCGAGCGCCTGCGACCAGCCGTCGTGCGCGCCGAAGGTGGTCTTCCCAAGCTTCTCCGTGTAGGTGCCCTCGTCGCCATGCTGGGCCTCGGACACAAGCCGACCGTCGAGGTAGAGCCGCACGACGCGGTCGGCGTCATGCGTGAGTGCGGCGTGCTGCCACTCGCGCCGCCGCCAGGGGATGCCGGGGAGCACCGACCAACGGATGGGGAAGGTCGAGGCGCGGTAGCCGAGCGAGCCGGTGCCCTGCCCGAAGTTGGCCGCGAGGTAGTAGTTAATCGAGATGGAGAAGATGTTGCCCGCGGTCGAGTCGGGCCTGAGCCAGCACTCGACGGTGAAGGGCTGATCCACCCCGAGGCGCAGCTCGTCAGTGCCGTCAACACGAACGAACTGCTTGTGTCCGTCGACTTCGGCCGCCTGGCCGAAGACGCCGTCGATCACCGCCGCACCGTTCTGCAGGCTCGTGGGGAAGGCGAGCGGGCCGGAGTCTGGCTGCTCAGGGCCCTCCGCGTCGAGGTGCAGGAGCAGGAGCGTGTCCGCGTCCGGCTCGTAGGGCAGGAACCAGGGCTCGGCGGCCCAGGCGCCGACAGTGATGAGCGTGAGCACGGCGATGGTAGTGGCTCGCATGGTTGATCCCTCTCCCGGTGCGGCGAACGGAACGGCGCCTCTCCCCCCTCGATCCCCCTCTCCCTGGACGCGCAAACGACGCGCGCGTCGGCGGGACGAGGGGGGAGGAACGACGAACGTCCTCTGCCTACGCTCCTGCGGCCCAGGTGACGGCGTTCAGCAACAGGCGCGCTTCGGCGCCTTCGGGCAGGACGTCGGTCGCGTCTGGCGCGAGGCCGACGGCCAGGCCCAGCGCCACGTAACGGCCCTCACCGTGCGACCCGGCGATGGCGATCGGGCCGTCCGCTCCCGAGCTGCGAGCGACGACCATCCCGTCCTTGCCCGGCGCCAGCACGATCTGATCGTAGTAGGACTGCCCGTGGCGCTCACCGGCGGCGATGCCGGCCGTGACCGGATGATCGCCCACGACCTCCCACTCGGTCGCGCTCGCCTTGTCGAGGCCGCCCGCGCACACCTCCGGCACGATGGCGGGCTGCTCGCGGAAGCCCACGGAGTCATGCGTGACCACCAGCCCACCTCCCCCCGCGACGAACGCGCGCAGCGCTGCGACGATGTCATCGCCCACGATCCCGCCGATCATCGGCTGCGCGAGCACCACCACGTCACAGGGCGCGATCATCGCCGCGGCGAGGCCCGGCACCGCGCGCACCTCGACCTCATCCCGATCGCTGAGCCACTCGTGGATGCCCGCCGCGCCGTAGCCGCCCGTGACGACGCCCACGTGCGGCCGATCGCTCGCGAACTTCGGCGGCCCGAAGGCGCTCGCCTGCTCATCGGTCAGCGGCTTGAGCGCGGGTGGGCCGTCGAGCGACGGCGCACCTTCTTTGCGCAGCCAGACGGTGCCGCTGCAGCCGGTGCGCCCGGAGGTGGCGTTCGCGTCGGCCGTGCCCCGGATGTCCACGCGCAGGAAGTAGCGGCGGTCGGGCGCGATCTCCGCCACCTCCAGCGCGTACTCATTGTCCCTCGGCTGATGCGCGGCGACGCCCACGTGCTCGTCGATGGTGACGCTCGTGAGGTCATCGGGCGCGTCCTTGGGGGCGCTGAGCAACTCGACGGAGTACGAGGTAAGCCCGTGCCAGCCGGCTGTGTAGCGGAAGCCGGTGAGCCACGTGCCGGGCACCGTGAGCAGGTCGGTGACCTCGAAGGTCTTCGTGACACGCTGCTCGGGAGCGAAGTCGCTCTGCTCCCACGTCCCGGCGGCGTTCTCGCGGAAGGGCCGCCCCGGGTCTTCGATGCCAAAGCGTACGAGGTGCGTCCCGACCTCGGACACCGTCTTGCCGATCACGTCCACCGTATCATCGAGGCGCGAGGAGCCGCTCCAGCCCTCGATCGAGTCGCGCCAGTCGCGCATGGCGGTCTGCGCGCCATCGGCGGCGACCACGAGGACATACATGCCCGTGTTGAGGCGCTCGCGCTGGGTGTCCAACGCGAGGTCGGCGTCGGAGAGTGCTACGCCGAGGTCGTGGATCGCGCGGAGCATCCGCAGCATGTTGCCGATCACCTCGGCCTCATGCCGGAGCGTCGGCGCGTCCCAGCCGGCCGCCTCCTCGGCGCAGGCCTGCGCGATGGCGATGTCGGCGTCGAGGTGCTCGAGTGAGGGGAAGTAGCGGTAGAGGCCCTCGCCGAAGGTCGGTGCCGCGCCCTGCTTGACGTAGTTGGACGCGCGTCCGAAGAACTGCGGGAACGGGACGCCCGAGCCGTAGAGGTCCCAACCGACCGGCCCGATGCGCAGCGCCCAGTCGGCCACCGCGTCCGGGTCGGCGAAGCCCTGGCGCGTGGCCCAGGCTGCGGCGAACTCCCGCGGCGAGCGGCCCTTCGCGTTCCACGACCACTCCGCCGAACCCAGCACGTTGAACTCATACGCGCGGTTGTCCGGCGTCGCGTAGCCGCACAGGCAGGCGAGGCCGTCATCGACGAACTCGTTCATCCGGTAGTGGATGAACTGCGGCCCGGTCCACGGGCAGACGATCCGCCACGAGGCCGTGAGCTGCGGGTAGCAGCCCATCCAGCGCCCGCGTGCTACGTCCGCCTCCAGCAGCGGGTAGATCATCTCATCGCGACTGCTGTCATAGGTCTTGCTGCCGGAGTAGTAGGTGACGCCGATGTCCAACGGGATGTCCGCCAGCACCGCCTCGTTCGTGGCCCAACTCCCCTGCGTGAGCAGGATGCGCAGGCCCGTGTCCGGGTGCTTGGGCTGGACCTGCCGCCATGCTTTGACGATCGCTTGCGTCTCCAGCACGAACTGTCCGACCGCCATGCAGTCCTCGCACTTGCACTGGATGCCGCCGATCTCGCTGAGCCAGCAGTTGATGTCGGTGATGCCCTCGATCGATGCGAGGCCATCCATCCAGCCCGCGAGCACCGCGGTGAACTCCGGCTTCGACGCGCACGGGGCGATGAGGCTGCCACTCTGCGGGGCGCTGAGGTCGTAGCCCTCGCCCACGAGCTGCGGGAAGACGTCGTAGATGCGCGTGCCTATCAGGTGGTCGAGGTGCGTGATGATCGGGACCACGTTGGTGGCATGGTTGAGCCCGCGCAGTGCGACCTCCGGATCGTAGGTCGCAATGGCGGTCCCGTCATCGGCGACCGTCTCCTCGGAGTGCGCCTCGACCAGGTTCATCTTGTACGCGGCCGCCCATTCGATGTCACGCACGCACGAGCCGCCCCACTCGCCGCGCTCCTCCAGGTCCGGCCAGTCCAGCACCCCGGCCAGCGGGATCGCGACTGAGTCGGCGGTCAGCGTCGCTTCGAGGAGCTGTCGCAGCGTCTGCGCGGCGTAGAAGACTCCGCGATCGTCCAGTCCCGTCAGCACCAGCCCGTCGTCGCCGCGAGGCACGATCGCGTAGGCCTGCTCGGCGTTGGGAAGCGCCTCCAGCCGCGCGCGATCGACCGTCGGCCTGCCCCCCACCTGCCCGTCTTCATCGCACACACCGAGGCGGATGCCGAAGGCGGCTCCCGTCGGCTCGGCGCCTGCGCGCTCAGCGAAGAGCGCTCGAAGCTGTTCGGCCGCCGTCAGTGTCGCGGGGCCCGCCCCACGCTCCACGAAGATGCCGACGTCGGCGGGAGCGAGCACGACCTTGCGCGGGATCGCGATCTGCTTCGGCAGGGGGAGGGTCCAGCGGAGCCACTGCGCGCGCTCGCCGGCGGGCACGTCCACCGGCGCCGCGGACGCCACCGTCGCGGCCAACATCAACACCACGAGCACGAGTGCGGTTCGCTGCATGACGCGAGCGTCGGTCATCCTACTCACCTCCGCGGGTAGTAGCGGCGACGTGGCGGGGCGGACGGACTCATTGCGTCGCGGGTGAGCTGATACCTCCTCGCAGGCAGGGGCGCGACGGTGGGCCGCGGAACTGAACCACGGTGATTGCACGTGACCCGCCGACGCTCACTCAAGGCCCTCGCCCTCATCGCGCTGATCCTCGCTGCCTGGCTGGCGGGGCGCCACTCCGTGCCTCCGCCGGACGCGACGAGCGGTGTCGCTGAGGACGCCCCCACCTATCCCGCGCAGTTCGAGGCCCTGTGCACACGCGTCATCGACGGCGACACGATCGTGATCGAGGGCGGCGAGCGGGTGCGCTACATCGGCATGGACACGCCGGAGATGCGGCCGATTGAGGCCTTCGGCGAGGCCGCCACCGAGGCCAACCGCGAGCTGGTCGAGGGCAGGACCGTGCGCCTGGTACTGGACGTGGAGCGGCGCGATCGCTACGAGCGGCTGCTCGCCTACGTCTACGTGGACGGAACCTTCGTCAACGCCGCGCTGGTGCGGCGCGGGCTGGCGCAGATCGCGACCTACCCGCCGAACGTGCGCCACGAGGCGGAGTTCCTCCGCCTGCAGCGGGAGGCGCGGGAGGCCGGGCGCGGGCTGTGGTCGGCGGACAGCGCGCGGACGGCGACCTCCGCTGCGGACTCTCCTGAGAGCCACTGATTGCGGTCGCTCCGGCGTCTGCCCTCGTTTGCCGCCGCGCCCTGCAGGTCCCCACGCCCGCGCGCCGAACCTGCCCTCGCATCCGAGGCCGCTCACTCAGGAGGCGAGCACACCATGCCCGCGCGCGGGCCGCATATCAGTCAGCTCTTCGACCTCACCGGGCGCGTCGCGATGGTCACCGGCGGCGCGCAGAACCTGGGCCTCGACATGGCCGAGGCCCTCGGCGAAGCCGGCGCCGACCTTGCCATCACCTCCCGCGACTGCGCCAAGTGCACCGAGGTGGCGCGCTCTCTCGCCGAGCACACCGGCGGGCGTGTGCTCGCGCTGGAGCTGGACATCCTCGACGCCGCAGCGGTGCAGGACGCCTTCGCGCGTGTGATCGACGAGTTCGGCCGCCTCGACGTGCTCGTCAACAACGCGGGCGGCGCGCGCCTCTCCGGCGGCGGCGTCACCGCCGATGAGCGCCTGCCCGAAGACTTCGAGCACGTGATCCGCCTCAACATCCTCGGCACCTTCCACTGCTGCCGCGAGGCCGTCGGCATCATGAAGCGCCAGGGCTCCGGCTCGATCGTCAACATTGGCTCCATCTCCGGAATGGTCGGGCGCGATCGCTGGGTCTACGAAGGCTCGGAGGAGATGGTCCCCAACATGAGCGACTACACCGCCGCGAAGGGCGGCATCATCGCCTACACGCGCGACCTCGCCGCGGAGAACGGCCGCCACGGGGTGCGCGTCAACAGCATCTCCCCCGGCGGCTTCGAGCGCGGGCAGCCCGCGGAGTTCATCCGGCGCTACAACTCGCATGTGATGCTCGGGCGCATGGGCCGCGACGGCGTCGATCTCAAGGGCGCGGTCGTCTACCTCGCATCCGATGCATCCGGTTACGTCACCGGGCAGAACCTCGCCGTCGATGGAGGCTTCACCGCATGGTCATGATCCCCGAGACGCGTGTGCTCGTGGTGGGCTGCGGCTCGATCGGCAAGCGCCACGCGCGGCTGCTCACCGAGGTCCCGCAGGTCGATGTGCTCGTCTGCGACTCGCGCGAGGAGAACCTGCAGGCGGCGCTGACCGAGGCCCCTGGCTCGCGCGGCTTCGCGAGCTACGATGACGCCCTCGCCGAGCAGCCCGACGCGGTCTTCGTCTGCACGCCCAACCACCTGCACCGCCCGATGGCTGTCGCGGCGCTGGAGGCGGGCTGCCACGTGATGTGCGAGAAGCCCATCGCGGACACGCTGGAGAACGCTGAGGCGATCGCGCAGGCCGCCGCAGCCGCGGACACGATGCTCCAGGTCGGCTACTCACTGCGCTCGCATGCGGGCCTGCGACGGCTGCGAGAGCTGGTCGAGGCGGGCGTGTGCGGCAACATCGTGGGCGGCCGGGCGATGGTCGGCACCTACTTCACGCTCATGTGCGCGACCACACCCTACCGCATGGAGGAGGAGAACGCGCTCATCATCGACTACACGCACCTGCTGGACTACCTGCGTCTGCTGATCGGGCCGATCGTGCGCGTGAGCGCGGAGTCCGCGACGCTGGGCGACCTGCCGATGATGCCGACGCCGAACGTCTTCAGCGCGATCCTCACGCACGAGTCGGGCGCGATCTCACAGTTCCACGCCGACTACGTCCAGCTTCCGCAGCGCTCGACGGCGGAAGTCTTCGGCGACGAGCGGGTGCTGTCCTACGACTGGCAGCAGTATGAGTTGCGCATCTTCGATCGGGAGAAGCCCGGCTACGAAGTCGAGCGCGTGGTGACGGGGCGCGACGACATCTACCGCGTGCAGATCGAGGAGTTCGTGCAGGCGATCCACGGCGATCGCGTGCCGATCTGCAGCGCGGAGGACGGCGTGGCGGCATTGCGCGCGGCACTCGCGGCGGTCAGGTCCGCCCGCGAGCACCGTTCGGTGGAGTTGTGACGGAGAGGCCGGCCCCCACGCCGCGCCCCGCCGCTCTGCGTCAATAGCGCGGCTCGCCGGGCCTCGCGACGTAGACGCTCTGCTCCACGGTGGCAGGTCCGGTTGCTCGCCGGCCGGTGGAGTCGGTGGCCTCGAAGTGGTAGCGGTAGGTCCCGTTGTGCTCCCAGCCGTAGGCGCGCTCGTAGGTCTTGCCCGCGAGGAAGCTACCGTCATGATGCGGGTACATCTGCCTGCGCTCCGTGGCTCCGGTCGGGTCGGTGATGACCAGCACCACCTCACGGGCCTCGTCACCGTTCCTGTCCGAGTACATCACGCGGAAGTGGTCGAGGCGCGTGATCTCCGGCTCGGCGAGTCCGTGCCCGCGGCTGCGCCACGGGTCTGCGCCATACCAACGCAGTTGGGGCGCCACCGGCGTCGGGGACCTGAGCCGGTCGGCGAATGTACCGACCACCACCATCGTCGTCCGGGGCATGCGGCTTGCTTCCCGGTAGATGCCTCGGCTGCCCACGATGGTCCACGCGCCATTGAACCACGCCACGTCCTGCAGCGGCGGCGGCATGTCCATGCTGCCACGAGTTGCCGGAGCGGCCTGATGCCAGTCGGCTCCACCGTTGTCGGTGGTGAGGATATCGCCCGCGCTGGTGACGGCGCAGCCGCGATTGTTGTCGCGGAAGAAGATGCCGTTCACCATCGTGCCGCCTGAGCTGATCGGCGCATCCTGCAGCGCCCAGTTCGCGCCGCCGTTCGTGGTGCGCATGATCTTCCGGAATCCGCCCATCCAGCCGCGGGTGCCGTCGGTGCTGAACATGCACTCGATCCCGCCCGGATTGACCATCGTCATCGGTTCGAAGCTCCAACCACCCGTGCCACGCCAGCCGACCGAGGTGTTCTTCACGAGCCAGCAGTGACTCGCGTCCTGGAACCACATCCGGTAGAAGCTGTCCTCGATGCCCGTGTCGCGGTTGAACCAGCCCATGGGACGGTTGGTCCAGCAGATCATCTCGCTCCGTTGGCCCGGCAATACCCACACGGCGTAGCCCATCGTCGGGCTGAGCATGTTGAGGTCCATGACCTTGCCGCCCTCCACCCAGCCGTCCTGGTGGGTCTGCGGCGACCACGTCTGGCCGCCGTCGGTCGTCTGCCAGATTGACGGAGCGCGCGAGCAGCTCAGCCAGCCGGTCCTGGCGTTCACGAACTGGATGTCGTGGATGACCGGGAAGGGCAGCGACACCTCGACGCGCTCCCAGGTGCGACCCGCGTCATCGGTGAAGATCACCAGCGCCTGCGAGTCCTCCTGCGCCCCGAGCCAGATGCGGTCATCGCCCTGGAATGAGGCGCAGTTGATGATGCCGCCGCCGAGGGCGTCGTCGAGCGATTCCATGCGCGCCCAGGGCTTCTCGTGCGGGTTCCGCGTCGGCTCGGGCAGCGGCGGCCTGACCGTGGTCGTGGCAGCCACGATGCTCGGCCGTTGCCATGCGAAGAGACCCTGGATGCCGGTGACCTGCCACGCGTCCTGCCAGCGATCGATGTCGTTGAGTGCGCCGGCGGTGATGCGGTCCTTGCGCCAGGTCGCGCCGCCATCGCTGGTGCGCAGCAGTTCGCCGAGGTTGGTGCACGCTCGCCCCTGCATGGGGCTGGTGAAGTGGATGTCGCGGACGGCGTGCAGCGTCCAGATTTCCTGCTCCTCCCACGTCCGGCCGCCATCGGTGGTGTGCACGATCGTCTCACCCGCGCCGATCCAGCCGTTGTTCTGGTCGTAGAAATGCAGCGACCACGCGCAGGGGAATATGCCTACGTCCAGCGCCACGATCTCCTCGGTCCCAAGTCGCCCGTATGCGCGCGTGTCGGCGCGCCCGGTGCCGATCGCCCACATGTGCGTCGAGTCCTTGGCGTCCATCGTGTGCAGGCTGATAGCCACATCGGGGCCGGCGTCGATCGCGTGCCAGGTTGTGCCGTCGTACTGGTAGAAGCAGCCGCCGTCGGCGGTCCTCCCGCTCCCGTAGCCCTCGGAGGCCGAGAGGATCTGCAGGTCGAGCATCTCCTTCTCGTCCCAGCCGCCCTCGCAGGTCTGGGGCGACCACGTTCGCCCACCGTCGCGCGTCCGCAGCGGCTGCTGAGTGGGCCAGGTCAGGAGCCAGCCGTTGTTCGCGTCCACGAAGTCGATCTGCCGCGGCTGCCCCGCCAGAAGCGTGTCGAATCGCTCCCACGTCTCGCCACCGTCTGTGGTGCGGAAGATGACGACCGCGCCCGGCTCATACGGCGGCTTCGACGCCGTGACCCAGGCGTGCTGCCCGTCCTCGAGGAAGTGACTGACGCGAAAGATCACGCCCTGCGGTTCGTAGTCCAGCACCGAGTCGCGGACCCACCCCGCGTGTGCGGCCGACGTCGCGGCAAGCGTCAGTACAACCAGCAGCAGCTCGATCCGGCGCATCGGGACACTCTCCTCCCCGGCGGTCCTGTCCCCGCCGGAAGTGCTGTCGTGCTGCGTCATGCCTACCCGAAGTTCATTCGATACTAACACATTTCACGTTACATTCCACTACCTCACCACCAGCCTCTGCCCTCACAATACGCCCTTGACGAGAGGGCCCGCGCCTTCACTCCAGCCCCTCCTCGTAGCGCAGGTCAGGCAGGAGGGTCGCCCACAGGCCCAGCTCGCGGCACATCTCCACGGTCGGCTCGGGCAGCCCGTAGCCGGGCGGATACCAGCGGTCCGTCGAGAGCGGATGGAAGCTCCCGTACCACGGGTAGACCTCATCCAACGCGGCCAGCACCCGGTCGGTCAGCTCCTGCAGCGCCGGCCCGCTCGGAGCGGCGATCGTCAGTCGGTCGCCCTCGATCTCCACCCGCGGCGGGGTGCTCCCGAGGCGCACGAACACGCGCGGGCCCTCCCCCGCCTCGGCGGCGCTCACGATCGGAATCGCGACCTCCGCGCCCCGCTCCTTGCGAGCGGCCTGCTCCTCGGGCGCCGCGCGCTCATACCACCAGCGGAAGTACTCCGCGACAAAGCCCGCCGCGCGGCGCTCGAACTGATCCGCGCCCTCTGGCACCACGATCTGACAGGCGGGCACGCCATCCGCCACGAACGGGAAGCTCGCCAGCTCGTTCGGACCCACTCGGAAGACCGCCGAATCGTAGACGATCGTGTGCTCGTTGGTGCGCGTGTGCAAAGCAAGCAGTCCCTCGTCATACTCGGAGATGGCCAGCGGCTCGAGCGAGTACGGGCCGTCATCGAGGCGCATGACCTTCGCCACGATCCGCGAGGGCATCTTCCCCTGCGAGACGCGCAGCCGCGCGGGCTCACCGGTCCACGCCCCGCGGATCTCCAGCACCACCCAGTCGCGGCCGCCCAGATCGAGCTGCAGCGTGGTGCCGGTGCCATCGACCGCCTGCCCGATCTCCGAGCCATCGTAGCGGGCCACGATCGGCGCGCCCTCGCCGAGCAGCCAGCTCCCGTCGAACGTGACCGTCGCCTGCACCGGCTCGACCTCGGTGTTGACGATCGCGATGGCCGCATCGCCGCCCTCTCCGTAGCGCGCGCACAGCACCGGCGCCTCGGTTCGCACGCCGTGCACGGGCCACCAGCCACGCGCCTCAAGGTCCACCATCATGCACTGGAACTCCAGCACCTCCGGGCAGCCCAGCGTCCAGTCCGGCGCGAGCGCGATCCCGTAGGCGAGTCCCGCGGCCATGTCCCGCCGCAGCCGCGCCTGGTAGACGCGCTCGACGTCCCTCCGGGAGTAGTCGCGCCACGCGACCTCGGCGCCAAGCTCATCCCCGCGCGCGCTCGTATGCAGGCCGATGAACTTGTGCCCGCAGATGCGCCGGAGCTTCTCATACCAGTAGCGACCGCGCTGGTGAGCGGCCTCGTCGGCCTCCGCGTTGAGCTGCTTGTGCTCCACCATGAAGTTGTCGGCGCTGAACATCGAGCCGTAGAAGAAGTCGTGCTCGCCACCGGGGTTGGCCTTCACGCCCGCGCGGCAGGCCCCGTCGCGCACCATGAAGCTGTGCAGGTAGTCGAACTGCAGCGCCATCGCCTGCCCGTCGAGCGCGTAGGGGCCGTCCTCGTCGAAGGCAGCGCCGGGCGTGTCATCCACGTGCGGCCCGCGGTAACGGAAATGCCCGAAGAGATTGTCGTGGCCGAAGCCGGTGGTGTCGGCGATCTCACAGGCGCGGCGCACGTCGTCGCTGAAGACGCGGCCGTAGAGCCCGCCCCAGGCGAAGGTGCGGTAGTCGGTGTCGTGGTTCTTGACGCCCTGCCTGCCGAGCGGCTGGATCATGTTGTCCGCGTAGATGGTCTGCGCGAGCGTCGCCTCGGCGGAGTTGATGATGTACCAGCAGGTCGCGACGCCCCAGTCCCAGGTGCGCTCGATCGTCTGCTGCCGATCCGCGTGCATGTCGGCGGGCCGCCACTGCCCGAACATCGGGCTGCGGGCGGCCGCGTCGGGGAAGCCCGGCTCGTAGTCCCACAGCTCTTCCCGGCCCCACATGTCCCCGGGGCGCTTCCACGGTGCGTAGAACCAGTCGTGGGTGATGCCCATCCGCCGCGTGCGCTCGCGGGAGTAGCCGGGCCGCCAGTAGCTGTTGACGTGCCCGCAGCCCTCGATCCCGCGCGCGAGTCCCGGATGCACGTCCGGCGCGGGCCAGAAACGCGCGGGGAAGAGGCGGTAGTAGCGCTCCACTGCGCCGAGGTGGCCGAAGTCGCCCCGGAACGGGAAGACTACGAAGCTCGCGACGTCCTTCTTCGCAGGCGCGAGGTGCAGGCGCGTGCCGTAGAAGAGCGCTCCCTGCTCGTCAATACCGCTCTCCATGAAGGCGTTGAGCGAATCGCCCGCGAGGCCCAGCGCCAGCCCGTCCGCGCCATCGCTCATGCAGGCCATCGGGAAGGTGGAGAGGTCGGTCGCGCGCCCCACGCCCGGCTGCGGGTCGGCGTGGACTTCCAGCCCGTCGAAGAGCTCCGTCGGCGACAGGCTCTCCAGCGGCGCAACCACGCGCAGGGCCACGTCGGCGGGCGCATCCGCGTTGTTGACGATCGCGAAGGTGACGACCAGCCCGAGTTCGTGCGCCTCGATCTTGCGCACGAGCCGCAGGTCGAGGCCGTCCATCTGCACGCCCTGCCCGGCGCCGACGACCGCGTGATCGGTCACCGTCTCCTGCACCGGCTCCGGCAGCTCGTGCCACTCGCCATCGAGGCCCGCGCGCACCATGAAGCGCAGCGGGCCGCCGCCAAGGCGCAGTTCGCCGCCCTGCAGGGGCCTTGACGCGCTCCACCCCTCGCCGCTGAGCACGATCCGGCCGTCGCGCGCCGCGACCTCGCCCCACTGCGTCGGCCACGCTCGGTCCATCGCCGCCTGCGTGCGGGCGAAGGCGGCCTCGTAGTCCACGTCCGTCTCGATCCGCGGCGCCTGCTGTTCGCCCACGGCCGTCGCCTCCACAGTGAGCGCGTCGAAGATGATCTCCGCGTGCTCGCCCTCGACGCAGTCGTCCACCAGCTCGATCTGCGCGTTCTCCCCGCGGTAGCCGTCGAGTGCCTCCAGCCCGTCGAGGCCCTCGAACGCGTGCGAGACATCGTCCGGCGCGTCGATGGCGCTCAGCGGCAGCAGGCAGCATAGCCCGGCAATCAGCAGGCGCATGGCGCTTCCCCCGTCCCTCGATGGATGAGTCCCGCCGCAGGTTTCGCTCGCGTGGCCCGGTGAACCTCCGCCGTGCAGGTCCCGCCGCGCCAGGGCGCCGTTGCCGTTCACCCCCCTTGTATGATAGCAATCGTTAGCTGATGGAGGTGTAGACCGGGGGGTGGTGGCACCTCCTGGGTAGAGCGAAGTGGCCCCCGGCCCCCTGCCCCTGCAGGGGCAGGGG
>JALGSW010000005.1 GCA_029821635.1 Candidatus Zipacnadia bacterium | reverse complement strand
CTCGAGCTGCTCCGGCTCGGCCTCCTCGAGGAACGCGCTGAGGATGATCACGCGCGTCTCGGGGCTGAGCGCCTTGATGCGCGCCGCGAACTCCGTCCCGAGCATCCCCGGCATGCGCAGATCGGTGATGACCACGCCCGGCGTGCGCTGGTCCGGGTCGCTGAGCATCTCCTCGAATATCGGCAGCGCCTCCTCGCCGCAGGAGGCCGTGACGACGCGGTAGCCGTGTGTCTGCAACACCTCGCGCGTGACGGTCAGCATGCCCTGCTGGTCGTCCACCACCAGCACCGTCGGCTCGCCGATCGTGCCCCGATCGATCACCTGCTCCTGGCAGATCGGCAGCCGGACCGTCACAGTTGTGCCCACTCCGGGTGTCGAGGCGAAGCTGATCGTGCCGAAGTGCTGGGCGATGACCTTGTGCGCGACCGTCAGGCCGAGGCCCGTCCCGCCCTCCCCCTTGGTGGTGAAGAATGGCTCGTGGAGGCGCGCGAGCACCTCTTCGCTCATCCCCACGCCCTCATCGGCGACGTCGGCGACGACCCAGTCGCCGTCGCGGTGGCTGCGCACAAGCAGCCGCCCCGGCCGGCCGATGTCCTTCAGGGCGTGGTAGGCGTTGATGATAAGGTTCGTGAAGACCGTGCGCAGGCCCGCCGGGCTCCCATCGATCTCCGGCATGTCGTCCGCGAGGTCGAAGACCAGCGAGTGCTGCTCGGTGTGATCGACGCGGCCCTGGCTGAGCTCGACGGCCGAGCGCAGCACCGCGTTGAGGTTGACGCTCTCGATCGGCTCGTAGGGGTTCGCGCCGCTGAGCGACGAGATGCGCTCAAGCGCTTCGCCCCCGTCACGGGCGGCCAACGCGATCTGCCTCAGTCCATCCACCAAAGACTGCGAGTCGAGCTGCTGGGTCTGATCGGCGTCGAGCAGCATGATCTCGATGCGGAAGAGGATGGTCGAGAGGAAGTTGTTGAGGTCGTGCGCGACCTCGGCCGCGACCTCGCCGATGGAACTCAGCCGCAGGACCTCGTTGAGCTGATCCTCGATCGAACTGTGCGCCGAGGCGAGCCCCTGTGCGAGCGAATCGTCGGCGGAGACCGGTCTTCCGCGGTTGCCGGTGATCTGATCCGAGAGCGTAGAGATGGTGCCTGAGAGCTGCTCGAGGAGCAGTCTGCCTTCCTTCTGCTCGCGCCGGCGGGCCAGCGCACGCTCGACGACCGCCTCGACCTCGGCAACGCCGAAGGGCTTCGTGATGTAGTCCAGCGCCCCAAGGCGCATCGCCCGCTGCGCGCTCTGCACCGCCGCGTACGCGGTGATCATCGCCACCTCGCACTCCGGTGCGGTCTCCTTGATGCGGCGGAGCACCTCGGTGCCGTCCATCTCGGGCATGCGTATGTCGAGGAAGACCAGATCGGGCACGCGTTCGCGGACCATCTCCAGCGCATCCATGCCGTTGGAGGCCATGCGGACATCGTGATCCTGGTTCAGGATCATCCGCAGCGATTCGCGCGGTCCTGCCTCGTCATCGACGACGAGTATGTTCGTGGTCAAATCAATGCACCTCCTGGCCCAATGGCACCTGGGTCTCCGAGCGTGGCAGCGTGACACGCATCATCACGCGCCCCTCTTCCTGCCAGGCGTCCACCTGGCCACGTTGGTTCGAGATAATCTTCTGGCTGATGACAGGCCCCAGGTCGCTCTCGGGGTTCTGCATAGCGGTCAGCGGATCGAACACCGTCTCCGGATCGAACTTCCCGTTCTCACGAGTCCGGCGGGACATCTTCACCGCGACGCCCTCCGCCTCCTCGCTGCCGCGCTCGACCTCCACCTGGACCGCGTATGGGCGGGATCCGGCGAGGTAGCTGAGGAGGTAGCTGATCGCGTCGCGCGTTGAGGCAGGATCCACCAGTACGGAGGGCAGGCCCTCGGCGAACTGCAGGTCGAACGCCTGCCGCTTGACCTCCTCCGCCATCGGCAGCACGTCCAGTGCGCCCGCGATCAGGTCCTCAACCCGCGCCGACTCCACGTGCGGCTCGGGCAGCTCGACCATCCGCAGCAGGTTCTTGAGCATGTCGTCGAGCCGGTCGATCTCCGGTAGTACCGTCTCCGACCAGAACCGCTCGAGCTGCTCGCCACCCCGTCGCCCCGTCATCAGCTCGGCGTAGGTCTTTATGGCCGTGAGCGGGTTCTTCACTTCGTGTGCGATCCGGCCGACGATACGCGCGAGCACGTCGAGCCGCTCGCGGCGACTGCGCTCGCTGGCGAGCTCTCGTTCGGCGGTGATGTCGTCGAGCATCAGGACGCTGCCGAGGGTGGCGCCGGCTTCGTCCCGGATGCGCGAGGTGGACACGCGCAGCATGGTCTGTCCGCCCCGGATCTCGACGTCTCCGGTGATCGCGTCGCCGTTCTGGGTGTTGAGCGCGCCGTAGAGCATGTCGCCCAGCGGCGAGGGGAGTGCGCGCAGGTCGGCGCCCTCCACCTCCTGGCGCGGCAGGCCCAGCACCTCGGCCGCGTACGGGTTGCAGACCGCGATACGCTCGTCGGTGCCCAGCGTGATCAGGCCCGCGCCCATGCTCTCGACGATGCTCTCCGTCTGCGCCTTGGATCGCCCGAGTTCGGTGTGCAGCTCCACGCCCTGAGCGGCGAGTGCGACGTGGTTGGTGACGCTGAAAAGCGTTTCGAGCTCGCCACGCGAGTAGCCCTCACCGAGGACCTTCTCCCCGAGCATGAACACTCCGGCCAGCCGCCCGCGCACCATCAGCGGCATCGCCATCTGCCCGCCGAAGATGTCCATCTCCCGGCAGACGCGCACGGCCGACCGGCGATCGGTCCAGTCGGCCAGCTCGGCGACGGTGAGCACCCGCCGATTGCGCCGGTACCACACCGGCAGCGCGTCGGTGGGGCAGAGGCGTGCTCCCTCGACGACCTCCGCCCGCACTCCGCGGTGGCAGCGCACGCGCAGGCAGCCGTCATCGGCCTCCCACAGCAGCGCGTAGCTGGCGCACTGGCTGAACTGGCTGACCGCGTCTACGAAGGCCTCAAGCAGCCGGTCGAGGTCGAAGCCGCTGGAAAGCCCGCTCATCAGGCGGTTGAAGGCGTCGAGGTCGGCGAGGCGCCCTTCGTTGCTCTGCACCACGCGGCAGCCCGCGACCATCTCACTCTGCATCGCGTCCATCTCCGCGCGCAGGCCGGCCGTCTCGACGGCACGCTCGAGTATCTCCTCGCGCTGCTCCTGCGACGACTCGGCGGGCAGCCAGATGTCCGGCGCGGCAAGGCCCTCGAGGCGCACGCGCTCGGCGACCTCATTTGGCGCGATGCACACGAGCAGGGCTCCCTCGGCGAGCGAGCGCAGGCGTTCCAGGTCCGCGAGGCGCTCGTCGGTCAGGCGAGGCAGCTCAAGCACGACCATGTCGGCAGGCACCGACTGCAGCAGTTCCACCGCCGCCTCGGAGCTGGGGGCCCGGAGTACGGTGGCCTGCGCCAGCAGCGACTGCCGCACGGAGTGCAGCCAGTCCTGGCTCAAATCGGCAAGGATAGAGACGATCATTTGGGACCCCCGGCATGTGCGGCGACTCTCGAGTGCGACAGCGGAAGCTGCACTGCGAATGTTGTGCCTGCCTCCGGCGTCGACTCGACGCTGATCTGTCCGCGGTGCTCTTCGATGATCGTCTGGCAGATCGCCAGCCCCAGCCCGGTCCCCGTGGCCTTCTTGCTCACGAACGGTCGGAAGATATCCTCGGTCTGATCGGGTGGGATGTAGCTGCCAGGGTTGTGTACGCTCACGCGCACCATCGCTGCCTCGCCCTCGGTCCCCCGCAGCTCGGTGCGCAGCGTCACGCTCCCGCCCTCCGGCTCGGCGTCGATGGCGTTGCTCGCCAGGTTCAGCAGCGCCTGGTGCAGGCGCGTTTCGTCGCCCATCACCACGCCCCGCAGCTCCGCCAACTCCCCGCGCGTCTCGATCCGCTTCGCCTCAGCCATCCCGGCGATCGCGCGCAGCACGCCCTTGCAGATCAGCTCGATCTCGACCTCCTCCACCACCGCGTCGGCGGGCTTGGAGAGGGTCAGCAGGTCGCCGACGAGCTTGTCGATCCGTCGGATCTCCTCCTGCACGACCGTCAGGAAGTTCGAGCGGAACTCCGGGTCGTCCAGCCGCCGCGGCGCCAGCTCGGCGAAGGTCCGGATCGCGACGAGCGGGTTGCGGATCTCGTGCGCCATGCCCGCGGAGATCACGCGGATCAGCGCGAGACGCTCCGCCTCCTGCCGCTCGCGGTCGAGCTCCCGGATCAGCGTGAGGTCGCTGATGACCGCCACCGCGCCCAGGCGATGACCGTCGCGGTCGCCCTCCAGCGGCGAGGTGCTGCAGGCCAGCGGGATCGTGTCCGCGCCTCGCACTATCTCGAAGTGGCGGCTCGAGAGGATCCTCCCGCTCCCGAGGCTTGCGCGGATACAGTTGCTGATCCCCATGGGCAGCACGTCGATCGACGACCCCAGCGCCCCTTCGGCCCCGATGGCGAAGAGTCGCTGCGCGGCCGTGTTGAAGACCACGATCCGCTCCTCGTCATCGGTGACGACGACGGCATTGTCCATCTGACTGAGGATGCGCTCGTTGAAGTCCTTGAGCGCAGCCGTCTCCGCGTACAGGTCCGCGTTGCGCAGCGCCAGCGACGACTGCAGCGCAATGTCCGCGACGAAGCGCAGCTCGTAGTCCTCGTACATCTCACCCGAGCGCTTCGGGCCGACCATCACCGCGCCGATCAGCTCGTCCTCCCAGATCATCGGCGCCACCATCTGCGCCTGCAGTTCGTGCATGGCAATCGACAGTCGCCGCGCCTCGCTGAGCGAGGCGAAGCGGAAGACCTGGTCGAGGCTGAGCAGCGATCCCTCATGAGCCACGTACTCCAGCACACTGTGTCGCACATCGATCGGCGCCTCTCCGTTGCCGGAGCTCTGCTGCGCATCGTGCCGGATGACGCGCGGGATCAGTTGCCCGCCCTCCCTCGATCGCGTGTAGACGACCACGCTCGCCGGCTCAAGCGCATCGTCGAGCGCGCGCGCGAGCAGTTGCAGCAGCTGCTCGCTGTCGAGCGTGCGCAGGATCTGCGATGAGGTCTCGGCATGCACCGCCTTCGGATCGGCACCCGTGCTGCCCGACCTGCGGATCGCCTGCGAGACGTGACTGTGT
This sequence comes from Candidatus Zipacnadia bacterium, assembly GCA_029821635.1. Lineage (GTDB taxonomy): Bacteria > Armatimonadota > Zipacnadia > Zipacnadales > UBA5352 > UBA5352. The sequence goes on along the minus strand of JALGSW010000005.1, from coordinate 53,652 downwards.
ACCAGCGTGACGAGCGTGCCCATGACCAGCCCAACGATCATGTAGGCCAGTGGCACTGGGACGCCGACCTGGCGCAGCAGAGGGGCGACCGCCCGCAGGCCACCCATGCCCAGCGTCACGACGATCATCGCCGAGGCCATGGCGATTGCCAGCCGGCGGATGGCTATCCCCGGCCGCATGAGGCGGTGCTTGGCGATCGCGTAGGCCATGCCCGCCAGGGTGGTGATGTACCCGCCGGCGCCCCAGCCGCTGTAAGCCGTGGTGCCCCACACCACGGGAATGATGATGATCGTCACGCAGGCGATCACGTGACTCGCCATCAGGCCGACGAGCACCCACAGCACCTGCACGCGCTGCACGCCCTCAAGCCGTCGAGCCTTGGTGAAGAGAATCACGTCTGTGTACCCGAGCGAGACCACTGTGAAGAGCCCGAATGCCGCGAAGGGCCAACCGTACTCGATCAGCACCATGCCGTGAGACAGTTCGATGCTGCTGATGAGGTTGGGGGCCAGGGCAATGACGCCGAAGAAGACACCGATGGTGTAAAGCATCAGACGTCGTCGCTTGTCTACGTAGTCAATGCGCTCGGGGAAAGTCCACGCGAAGTCCACGACGGTGCAGATGACCATGGCGACGACCGGGTGGGTTAACCGAAGCCACAATCCGGCCTGCTCGGGCGTCCTGGCGGTTTCGAGGAGGTAGTTCAGGAATGTCCAGAGCCCGCCGCCGGCTGCGTGCACGGCAAACAGACGGTTCCAGACGCGATCGGGAGCACGCTGGTACACAGCAATGCCAATCGCGACCGCTGCCGTTGCCGTCACGCCCAGCGCCATCTGCTTGAGGTCCAACGTGCATCCACCTCCCCACCCTCGTATTACGGAACCCCGGAGCCCTACTCATCAAAGCGGCGAATGATCATCGCAGAGTGCGTACCGCCGAAGCTGTGTGAGTTGAGCAGAACGGTGTCAACACGTGCATGGCGAGCTTTGTTGGGTACGCAATCCAGGTCACACGCCGGGTCAGGCGTATGGTAGTTGATCGTGGGCGGGATGATGCCCGTCTGGAGCGTCATGCACGCAGCCGTCGCCTGCCACGCCCCGCCTGCGGCGAATGGCTGCCCGGTGGTGCCCTTGATCGAGCTGACAGGGACATTATAGGCCTGGTCACCCAGGACAATCTTCAGGGCCTGCATGTCTGCCGCGTCATACTCCCGGTTCCCGATCCCGTGTGCGCAGAAGTAGTCAAGGTCCGTCGGAGCGATCCGTGCCTCGCCGAGCGCCTGCTCGATCGCCTCGGCGAGTTCTCGGCCACTTGAGGTCGCCTTCGCGAGGTGCTCGCCTTCCGTGGCGCAGCCGTAGCCGATAACTTCCGCGTAAATAGGCGCACCTCGATCCATCGCGTGTTGCGCCGTCTCCAGCACCACCGCGCCCCCCCCCTCCGCCACAGCGATCCCATCGCGCGTTGCGTCATACGGGCGCACCGCCGTCTCCGGGTCTTCGTTGCGGTGCGTCATGATATCGATCAGGCCCAACAGAGACATCCCGAACTCGCTGACGACTGCCTCAGAGGCGCCGACCACCATCACGTCGGCCGCTCCCGAACGCAGGATGTTCGAGCCGATGTCAATCGCTTCCAGACTCGCGCAGCATCCGGTGGCGACTGAACTCGACGGTCCCTTCATCGCGTAGCGGATCATGACCCGTGAGGTCGCGGCGTGAGGCGCCATTTCCAGATGGTCGAGCAGGCCACAGGACTTGGCGCCGTGCTCGTAGTAACGGCGGTAGATATCATCGGCCACGTTCCCGTTCCCGGCCACCGACGTGCCGAAGATCGCTCCCTTCCGCTCCCTTGCCACTGCCCCCATGTCGAGTTGTGAATCGGTGACCGCGTGCTCCGCAGCCGCCACAGAGAAATGTACGAAGCGCCCTGAGCGCCGGACCTCAGAGCGCTCCATGTAGTCGGTCGGGTCGAACTCGTCATCGCGAATCTCACCGGCGATACGGCAGTACATGTCCGACGCGTCGAAGCGCGTGATGTAGCGGACGCCCGATCGACCGTCTCGGACCGATTCCCAGAACGCCTCGCGCCCCACTCCACTGGAGGAGATGACCCCCAGTCCGGTGATCACAACGCGCCGTGCGGGATGATCTGTCTTCGCTCGCATGTGCTTGGGCCTCTGCGGCGCACGACCAGTCGGTGTGCGCCGGGAACGCCCGCCTCTCTACCAGTATCCGCCGATCTCGAGTTGGTGCGTATTCGAGCCGCCGAAGGCCGCGCCCACGGCGTCATCGTTCCAGTCCTTGATGTACGCGTAATTGACGACCCAGTCGTCGCGGCTGCAACCCGCGCCCAGCGACAGGCTGCCGTCGTTGCTGCCGGCGCGCACCGCCACACCCGGCGCCGCCTCGTACTCGACACCGAAGTGCAGGCCCTCGCTCTTGCTGCGCAGTGCGCCGTCCTCGCTCTTGAGCTCCATCCACTCTATCGCGCCGATCACGTTGTCAGCGATCCGCCGCGACACGCCCAGCGCCCACTCCGTCGAAGTGAAGTCGAACGTCTGCGGCGCGGGCATCGGCGGCGCCTGGAAGCGCACGTCCTCAGTGTACCAGTCGAACACGAAGCCCACGAAGCCGTCGTCGTCCATCTGGTAGAGCGCCCCGACGCGACCGCCGAGATTCGCCTCGCTCTTGCTGAAGCTCAGCACGGAGCCGTTGGCCGGGTTGAACAGTTGCGTCTTCGTCTCCAGCACCGGCGAGACGCCAACGCCCACGAGCCAGCGATCTGACAGCCGACGACCGTAGTGCAGTGCAAGGTCGGTCTCCTCGACCGTCCCCGGCAGCGCGCCTGCGGGCGTCATGATCGCGCCTCGGTCCGAATCGAGCTTGAAGCCGAGGAACTGCATGCCCTCGCCCTCACCGATGGGCATCGCGTACCACGCCTGCGTCCCCGTCAGCTTCAGGCCGTCGTTGTCGAACTGCGTGCAGGACATGCGCACGCCGCCCTGTGAGCCCTGCAGCATCCCCGCGAACGCCGGGTTGGGGAAGCCGATGTCCTCGACGCACGTGGACACGCCGCCCATCCCGAACTGGCGGGTGGTCGTGGACGTAGGCAACGCGAACAGGTGTGGCGCACCGTACCCCTCCGGGCCCTGGGCGGCCGCGGGGAGCAGCACGGTCAGTACAAGCGTGACGACGATCAGGGAACGTGCGAGCGAGGATGCGACGACGCTGCGCCCAGACTCAATCTGACCACTGGGTACATGCCCACGAATTCCACGACGGTGCCGCTGAGTGCTCATCGTGCGTCCTCCCGGTAGTGCGATCTCAGCTTCGTGTGCGGCACGGCGTCCAGCCGGCGCGGGGACTCCGGTGAGCAGAGCGTACATCCCCGCGCAAGACGCGCTAACGACCAGTTGTAACCAACCACAGCCCGCCGCCCCCCCCCAAATGTTCGGCGTGCCATCATGAAGCGTCAGGATTGTACATGATGTGTCCGGGGAATGCAACAGCGCATTCCGGCATTTGCACGCGACCCTTGCACGATTCCGCTCCGGCCACCGCCGACCGCCGGCGGCCGCCTCGGCCATCTGCGCCGCGCGGAGGAACCGGGCTTGCGGTGGCGAAGATGCACACGATAGCGCTTCAGAGCAGTTCCGGAGGGAAGCTCATGCGAACCAAGGTCGCAGTTGCGCTCATCGCGCTCGTGGCGACGGTCGCGTTTGCGCCGCACGTGTCCGCCGAGCGTGCGGTCCAGCAGTGGTCGATCCAGGGCACAGCACCCGTCCGCGTGACGCTCCCGGCTACCGACGCGCCCCGCGCCGCCTGGGCGCGCGCCGGTGACGGCGGCTGGGCGGAACTCGCGCCGATCTGCCGAGAGGGTCGCATTGAGTTCACACTCGGCGCTGAGAACCTGCGCGGCGGCTCCGCGCTGGTGGTCCTCGACCCGCCTGAGTGGCTCTCGCTCGAGGACGCCGGCCCGCCTGCGGTCGAGCTTTTCAGCATCGACGGGAAAGACCTCTCCCCCGGCGAGAGCGTCGATCTCGGCTGGCTCGATGAGATGCCGCGTACGCTCGTGCTGCGCGTGCGCGACGCGGATAACCCCATCGATCGCGACTCGGTGCAGGTCCGCTCCTCCGCGGGCCTCTTCGAGCCGCGCGATCCCGGAGTCGCCTTCGAGCCCGACGGCGTCCGCGCGGGCACGCTGACCGTCCACCCGCACGAGCTCCCCGGCATGGAGACCGTCACGCGCGCGAAGGTCGAACTCATCGTGGATGACTTCGCGATCGACACCGATCAGGCGAGCCGCGCGGTGAGCTGGTCGCTGTCGCCGCGTTTGAGGCTTGACGACGGGACGCTGCTGATCGTGGACAGCCTCACCTCTTCGGGCGGCTGGGCCGACTGGTCGGTGGTGGCCGACGGCGTCGTCATGACCGATCAGGACACCACGACCGGCGGGAAGACATGGCTCTCGGACAACAGCGAGGCCGAGCACTGGATGGTCTGGCGCTTCCCCGAGGAGCGCGACGTGGCGGGCGTGAGGCTCGCATGGCCGTGGTACCAGGCGTGGCGCACGTCGCGCAGCTACGACATGCAGACGTGGGATGGCGAGGCGTGGGTGACGCGCGTCGAGGTGCGTGATCAGTCCGAGCAGCAGATCAGCGAGCATGGCTTTGATGCGCCTGTGCGCACCACTGGCGTGCGCATCCTCCAGCAGCCGATGGGCGGGCAGATCGACCGCCAGGACCTGATGTGGCTGGCGGAGGCCGAGGTGCTTCCGGCGCAGTAGGGGAGAGGCGCGCGTCGAGGCGTTGCGTGGCCTCACCCCCCCAACGACAACGGCAACGACGCTGTCCGCCGTTGCCGTTGCTTGCCACTTGCTACTTGCCACTCGCCCCCGCCGTCAGTCCAGCTTCACGATCGACAGGTCGTCGATGTAGATCTTCCCGTCCGGGTCCCAGCCGTCAACGAGCGGGAGGAACATCACGTCCACGACCGGCTTGCCGCCGATCTCCGCAGGGATCGTTCCCGCCGCCGCGATCGGCTGCCAGCGCCCCTGCGCCGGGACGATCTCGCTGCTGATCCCACCGGGCAGGTTCACGCCGGCCGCATCGCGCGGCGTCGCCATCACCGCGACCGTGCCCATCGTCTCCTGGCCCTCGGGGATGTAGACGAAGCCCGTCAGCGCGTAGCTGCCCGGCTCCAGCCGCAGGGTCTGCGTCGGTCCGCCGCGCTTCATGCCGTCGAAGCACAGTGACGCCTCGCCGGTATGCGCGATCTCCGTGCTGCGGTAGTTCGTGCCGATCCCGAACTTCACCCACGGGCTCCAGCCGGTTGCCCAGTCCTCGCCCTCCTCGAAGCCCGAGTTGACGTTCAGTGCCTCCGCCTCGCCACTTGCGACCTTCAGCAGCAGCCTGGCGTTGAGCCGCACCATCTCGAACTGCGACTGTTCCGCAAGCTCCGTCACGCGCGCGCGCACCGCGTCGCTGTTCTTCACCCACTCGTAGAGCTGCCACATGCGGTTCGTGCCCCAACCCGAGCCCGAGGTCGTCGCGTACCGCGTCGGCGGCAACGGGTGCACGAGCACCGGATCGTTCTCGAACTCCAGCGCCAGGTCCAGCCGCTTCTGCGCGTACGCGACCGGGTCGAAGTTGCCTGCAAGCTGCGCCAGCGCCTCCTCCTCGGTCTCAGGAGCGGACTTGCTGTCGCCGAGCCGCGGGTAGGCCAGTGCCGACGCCTCGTAGTACTCGAACGCCCGCATCAGCAGGTCGCCGCGCCCGCGCTGCTTGTCCGTCTGGGCGTTGGCGACCGCCTCCTCGAGCCACGTGCGACACTGGGCGATCTCCTCGAGCGTTACGTCCAGCAGATACTGCGGCCCGTTGAAGCGCAGGTACTGTCCGCCCTCGCTGAACCAGTCCGACTCCTGCGGGATGCGCTCGGTCCAGAACTCCTCCCAGAATTCGTAGTAGCTGCGCAGCGCCTGTCCCGACTCGGGGCCGCAGCAGCGCTCGAACCAGTCGTCGAGCAGCGCATCGATGTCCAGGCTTGGGTCCCAGTTGAGCGCCAAGTAGGCGTAGAGCTTCGGGCCTTCGCCGAAGTTCGGGTAGGCTTCGGCGTAGAGCGAGCGCACGCCGTGCTCGTAGCCCCACTGCAGGTACTCGCGCATCGCGTGGGGATAGTAGCGCGGGAGCATGTAGGGGGTGCCGTAGATGTAGTCGTACCAGCCGAGCGTCGGGCACTTCTCCGCCCACGCTTCGGTCAGGTCGTGGCCCTGCTGTTCGATCTCGGGGCGCGACCACTTCATCCGGTCGTAGGTCATGTAGGGGATGATGCGCGGATGGACCTCGACCCGATCGGGCGGCTCGACCACGTTGTTGTAGGCGAGGCAGCCGAAGTACTTGTCCGGGTAGACCTCCAGCACGCGCTCGACGACCGCGTTCGCCCAGGTGAAGTAGCGGTCCGACAGGTGCGGGAGGCCGAGGAAGTTCTCCCGACCCGGATCGAGCGCGGTGCAAGTCGGGCATTGGCAGTGCATGTTCGTGTCATTGATCCCTAGTGAGTAGCTGATCGCGTCGGGGTGCGCGTCAAAGTACTCGATGATCCGCTGCGCGCCGGTCTCGACGATCCCCGGTGCGGTGAAGCACGGCTGCCAGCGTGCCGCGCTCTCCAGCGGGCTGAAGCGCTCGTCGTTGACAAGCGGGTAGAACTCCGGGCGATCCTCAGCAAAGACCTCGGCGTCGTACAGCACGCGCAGGTTGTGATGGAAGCTGATCGTCCCGTGCATTCCGTTGCGGATGGCCCACTCACCGTGCGCGCTGCGTCCGCCGCTGAAGAGCCGCGACATGAACGCGGGCGCGTCGCTGACCGGCTCATCCGGGATGGCGATCGTCTGTGCGCCAGGCACGTCCCGGCCATCGTCACCGGGCAGCAGCCAGCGCACGCCGAGGAAGCGCTTCAGGAAGCCGAAGGTGCCGAACTGCGTGCCGCTCGGGCTGTTGCCCAGGACCACGATCGTGTTCGGCTCCGGGAAACGGATCGCGTACGCGTCCACGTCGTCCGAGTCGATCTCAATCGCCTGTGCCAGCGCGTAGGGTGTCTCGCCGAGGTGGATCGCCGCCATGCCGTCCACCGGCTCGGTGACGATCTGCAGCTCCGCGCCCGACGCCTCCCGCACACAGTCCTGCAGCTCGTTCATCGCTCGCGCGATCTCCGCGGGCGGCTCAGGCTGGGTGACGATGACCGCGGCAGGCTGCCCTGCGTCAACGATCGTCACCGGCGCGCCGGCGGCCAGCGTGGCGGTCAGCAATGCTGCCAACAGCGCGACCATCACAACAAGCGTGATACTTCGCATGAGTGCCTCCTTGCGCAACGCTCAGTCTCCCGTCTTCGCTCTATGCTTTGTCAATCCGGCAGGCGGATCAGTCGCAGGTCGTCGATGTAGACGACCTTGCCCGCCGGGTAGTCGCGCGCCCAGACGCCCGCGCGGATGTTCACGGCTCCCGCGGGTGGCCGGGTCGCGTCCATCACCGTCGCGATCGTGTGCCACTGGCCGGGCGTGGGCGTAATGCTCGCCGTGCCCCCGGCCGAGAGGTTCCCGTTCTGTGCATTGATCGCCCGCACGCTCAGGTCCACGAAGCCGCCGTCGGGCTGGCCCTCGGGCAGGTAGAGGCTCACCACGAGGCAGTAGCGCCCCGGCTCGAAGGGAACCGACTGGTGCGGGCCGCCGTACTGCACGCCCTCGGCGATGATGCCGAAGTCGCCCTCGTGCGCGGCCTGCTCCGAGCGCGTGAGCTTCCCCACGCCGTCCTGCAGCCAGTAGCTATACTCCGCCGCCTGCGCGCCCTCGCCCTCCTCGAACGACCAGTTCGTGTTGAGCGGCTCGCCCTGCGGGTCGAGCGTCGCGAGGATCGTCTGTGCGTGCAGCCGCAGCCCCAGCGGCATGTCCTCGGCGGTCAACGCGGTGAGCGCGTCTTTGATCGCCTCCGAGCGCGCGGCCCAGTCGAAGAGCGACCAGAGGTCCTGCGCGGCCCAGTCGATCCCCGAGATCGCCGGGTAGCGGTCGATGTCCATGCAGTGATGCAGGAACGGGTCGCCAGCGAACTCCACCTTCGCGAGCTGCCGGCGCTTTTCGGCCATCTCCGAGCGCATCTGCACCCCGGCGAGGAAGCCGAGCGCGTCGTCCTCGGTGGCAAGCTCAGGCGTGGGGCCGGTGCGTGGATACGCCAGCGCGGAGGCCTCGTAGTACTCGAAGGCGCGCATCAGCAGCTTCGCGCGGGCCTGCTCGTCCTCGGTGCCCGCGTTCGCAATGGCTGCCTGCAGCCACTCGCGGGACTGCGCGATCTCCTCGGCGGTCACGTCCTCGAGGTAGGTCGGTGAGTTGAAGGGCAGGTACTGTCGCCCGCGCGCGTACCAGTTCGAGTCGAGGATGCGCCGCGTCCAGAAGTCCTCCCAGTGGTCGTAGTAGCTCCGCACGGAAGGCGCCGCCTCCGCGCCCACCGCCAGCGTGCACCACTCGTCCAGCAGCGCGTCCACGTCCTGCGTCGGGTCCCACTGCAGTCGCAGCGACACGTAGAGTTTCGGGCCCTCGCCGAAGTTCGGATACGCTTCGGCGGTCAGCCCGCGTACGCCGTTGTCATGCGCGAAGCTGTAATACTCGCCCATCACGTGCGGGTAGACGCGCGGGACGAGGTACGCGGCGCCGTAGATGTAGTCGTACCAGCCGACGGTGCCCGCGGCCTCCGCCCAGCGCTTCGTGAGTTCCTCCGCCGCCGCGCGCGGCTCCGGGTCGATCCACTGCATCCGGTCATAGGTCATGTAGGGGATCAGCCGCGGGTGCATTTGCACGCGGTCGGGCGGCTCGAAGATCTCGGAGTACGCGAGGAAGCCGAACCACTTGTCGGGGTGCTTCGCCAGCACGCCCTCGACCACCGCGTTGGCCCAGGTGATGAAGCGGTCGGTGAGGTGGTCGCGGTTGATCATGTTCTTGCGGCCGGGATCCAGCGCGCGGCAGTTGTCACACTGGCAGTGCCCGCCGCTGTCGATCACGCCGAGGGAGTAGCTCTCCTCCTCGGGGTGCTCGTCGAAGTGCGCGTTAATGCGCTCGACCGCCACGTCCACAATGCCCGGCGCCGTGAAGCACGGCTGCCAGCGCGCGTAGTAGTAGTCGGCGGGCGGGAAGTAGCGCTCCCCGTTTTGGATGGGGTAGAACTCGGGGTGCTCCTCCTCATCGGAGAAGGGGAAGAGCTTGTTGAGGTTGTGGTGGAACTCGATGCGCGAGTGTAGCCGGTTGCGCCGCGCCCACAATTGCTGTCCGGGCAGGCGCAGGCCAAAGTATTTGCGCGAGAAGAACGCGGGCTCGTCGCGCACCGGCTCGTCGGGAACCGAGATCGTGCGCGTCTGCGGCACATACGTCCCGCTCTCGCCCGGCATGAGCCAGCGGACGCCGAGGTAGCGCTCGAGGAACTCGTAGACGCCGAACTCGGTGCCCCACTCGGTCGGGCCGAGGATCACGATCGTCCGCGCGTCCGGGAACTCGATCACGAAGCCGTCGCCATCCAGCTCGCCGAGGTCGATGCCGAGCGCATCAACCGCGGCGGTGTGGCCGATGTGGATCGCCACGCCGCCCTCGGGCGCGTCTTCCGCCAGCGGCAGTTCGGCGCCGCTCGCGCGCAGGATCAGTGCCTGCATCTCGCTCGCGGCCTCGGTGAGCTGCTCGGAGGCATCGGGCTGGAGCACGATCGCCGCTCGCGGCTGTCCGTTCTCGACGATCGTGAGCGTCGCTGCGGATGCGCCGGTCGCGAGGAGTGCGCAGATCAGTGCGGCGCCGGTCAGCTTCATCGGCCAGTCACCTCGAGGCGAGGACTTGTGCGCTCAATCGACATTTCCCCGCGGGCCTGCCCACGACCTGTCTGCGCGCCGAGTCCGTACATGCAAAGACGCCGGACGCATGAGCGCCCGGCGCCTGTGGAACCCGGTGTAGCGTTGAGCTTAGGGCATGCCAGCACGGGTGGCAAGGACAAGCGGCGTGCCGTAGACGGCGCTGGGCTTCATCCACTTGACGTGGCCGTCAGCGAAGCCGTAGTTGCCGCCGTCGTTGTGCAGGAGCGCAAGGTATGTCCGCGAGTAAGTGATGAGATAGAGGCCGTGCGCGCTGTAGGAGTTGTCGCCGGGGCTGCCGCCTCATACACCCCGCGTTGGCGCTCTACAAGTACTTGCGCACTTCAGCGAGGTTGTGCTCGATGGCCGCCATCGGGTCGCTCGTCGGCGCCGTCTCGAAGGCGATCCAGCCATCGTAGCCGATCTCGCGCAGCGCGTCGGCGACGTCCTGCAGGTCCACGTCGCCGTCGCCGAGCAGCTCGGCGCCGGCCTCCTTGGCGTGGACCATCTTGATGCCACGCGTGCCGAGCGCCCGGATCATTGCGCCGGGATCGTGGCTCTCCTTCCTCAGGTTGCCCATGTCGTAGTAGATGCCGATCTGCGGGTGATCGGCGATCTCCACTACGCCCTGCATCGTGGCGAGGTCCACGGTGCACTCCACGCACATCGCCAGGTCCGGGTTGCCGGCCTCCTCGACCGCCTCGCGGATGCCGCGCAGGTCGGGCTCGAGGCGCTGGTCATCGAGCTTCGGCTCCATCGGCCCGAAGTGGGGGAGCAGGATCCCGGCGCACTCAAGGTCGGTCGCGGCCTCGATAGCGCGCAGCAGCATCTCCTTGCCCGCCCGCCACTCGGTCTCGTCGGTCGTGAGGCAGTTGGCCTCGCGGTAGATCCCGAGCGACAGCGCGCTGATGGCGATCGAGTATTCGTCACACAGGCCCAGCAGCTCGTCGCGCCCCTCTGCATCGAACGCCATCATCCCATGCAGCCAGGCGCCCTCCTTGGGGATGATCTCGAGCCCGTCGAATCCGAGGTCGGCGGCGCGCCGGAACTTGTCTTCGAGGCTGAGATTGGGGCCCATGAGGTTCTCGCGAACGGCGAATCTCATCGCGGATCGCTCCCGGTCGGTCGGTGGTATGCATGGAGGCCGGGGCGTGTTTTGCCGCCAGGGCTGAGAGCACCTCCCTATATTGATTCTGTGGTGCGGGCGCCCCCGCCCGCACGTCGTCGCCGTCTGGAGCGACGCATCCCGCCGTCTGGATGCGTCGGCCGTTGCCTGACCGCAGCAACCGACGGGCGAGGGCGCCCGTCGCACGGAGAGGCACGTGTTCGAAGAAGGCCCCGCTCACCTCCGCGCCGAACTCCCACGCTCCTGCGCCCAACACGCATGAACGGTGATCTAGCGATGGCAACGCCGACGGCCGCGAACGACAGCCCGCTCTCGCTCAAGCCCGAATTCCGCGAATCCGCCGCGCGCTGGGAGGCGTTCTGGGCGGGGGAGATGCTCGACCGCCCGCCGGTCACCATCACATGCCCGCTGGAGGGCGTCGAGCCCGCGCCGCGGCCGAGCTACTACACGATGCTGCACGATCCCATCGAGGAGGTCGTGGCGGTTACGGACGCCTGGGTGCGCTCGGTCTACTGGGGCGGAGACGCGATGCCGCAGTTCTCGCCGGGCTTCGGGCCGGACATCTTCGCGGCGTTCCTTGGCGCGGAGATTGAGTTCAGCCGTGGCATCGAGATGAGCACGAGCTGGGCGACGACCTTCGTGGACGACTGGCGCGACGTGCTGCCGCTTGAGATCGACCGTGACGGCATCTACTGGACCCACATGAGAGAACTCTACCAGGGCCTCGCCGCGGTCGCCGACGGCAACTGGCTGGTCTCGCACCTCGACCTGCACTCGAACCTGGACGCGCTGGAGGCGATCCGCGGGGCCAGCAGGTTCTGCCTCGACCTCTACGACTTCCCGGAGTTGATGCGCGAGGCCAACGATCAGGTGCGCGCGCTCTACGCGCCGGTCTACGACACCTTCCACGAGGACGGGCGGATGGGAGTATGCGGCACCGGTGCGGGCTGGATCTCCGCGTTCTGCGAAGGCAAGTGCAACACGATCCAGTGCGACTTCGCGGCGCTGATCGGCCCCCACCACTTCCGCGAGCTGGTCGCGCCCGACCTCACCGAGGAAGCCGAGCACCTCGACCACTGCATCTACCACTGGGACGGCCCGACCTCGCTGTGCCACACGGACGAGCTGCTCGCCATTGAGGCGATCGACTGCATCCAGTGGGTGCCGGGCACAGGCAATCCGCCGCCGGTGGAGTGGCTGGACTTGCTGGAGGAGATACAAAAGCGCGGCAAGAGCGTTATGTGCTACGGGACCCTCGCCGACGTGCCGCGCTTCCAGGAGCGGCTCGATCCGTCGCGGCTGTTTTACCACGTGAGCGCGCCGAACCGCGATGAGCTGGAGCGCACGCTGGAATGGATCGGCCAGAACTCATAACGGCGCGACCAACGGGCGCCTCGGGCGCACGTGGTCCCGCCGTCATGGTGAGCATTGGTCGGTCTGGACGGCTACGAGGCGGTCGTTACGCGTACGACCGCTGGTCCTTGATCTTACCGTCCTTGCCGTACTTGACGGCCTTGGACTTGGCCTTCTCCGCCCGCATCTTCGCGGCGTCCCAGGCATCCTTCTGAGTGTCGTGCTTGGAAGTGGGCTTCTTGTTGCCCTTCCCAATCACCACCCACGAGTCGCCCGCCATCTTCACATGGTAGTCCTTCTTCGCCATGGTCTGCGCCTCCCTCTGCTATCAAAGCCCCGTTGTGCGCGGGATGTTCTCCGGCGGGGCTGACTGCCGTAAGGAAGAGAGCGTCACAACCACGTCAAGATCGGGCGTGTCAGAACTTCGACGAACAGTGCCTGCCCCCGCCCTGCATGGGGCTCAGTTTGCACCGATTCCGGGCCGCTGGAGCGCTGATGCGCCGTTTCAGGCGCATGACAACCTTTCTCTACAGGTTTGTTTACCGCATTGGGCCGCCAATGTCAATGTTTCAGCGCAAAAAACTGCTCATTCTTGCGCAGATTCCCGCGTTAGAGGGCGATTGGGGCGTGTTTAATGGCCTGGGGACGGTAGTCGGCGCGTTTGCGCACTCATGACGGGCAGTCCGCCACGTTCGTGCGCCGGGCGAAGTAAAGTCCGAGCAGCACGAAGCCCGCGCCGATGATCTGCAGCGTCGCCGGACGCTCTGAGAGCAGCAGTGCCGCAGCGATCATCGCGACCACCGGCACGAAGTACTGATAGACCGCCACGCGGGAGGCGCTGGTGCGCGAGATCCGCCAGTACCAGGCGGTGAAGCCAAAGGTGCCTGCGAGGACCACCGTCCAGAACAGCGCCACCCAGCCGATGGGGCCGAGGGAGCCCCAGTCGGCCGCAAGCGCGTCGCGGGCGCCGAACGGGATGACCACCAGGAGGCCGAAGAGGAAGCTGAAGGTGACGACCTTCAGGGCGCCGTAGCGGCGCATCAGCGGCGCGCTGACGACCATGAACAGGGCATATCCGAATGATGACGCGAGCATGAACAGGTCGCCTTTCACTCGCGTGGCCGGCACATGTTCGGCGCCCGATCCGCCGAGGATGACCATCGCGCAGCCTACCATCGCGGCGACGATGCCCAGCCAGTTCGCACGGCTGATGCGCTCGTGGCCGAGGGCGGCCGCGATCAGCGCGGTGAAGATCGGGGCGGTGGCGAACAGCAGCGAGCCCTCGCCTGCCGCGGTGAGGTTCAGGCCGGTCACGAAACAGACCTGCTGCAGGCCCATGACCAGCACGCCCGCAAGGCCGATGCGCAGCCACATTCCGCGGGAGTTGCCACTGCGCAGACGGCCGCGCAGCGCGAGGACCACCAGCAGCATCGCAGTGATCAGCGAGAAGCGCAACGCGAGCAGGCCCGCGGCGGAGACGAGGCCCATCAGGTACTTGTAGGCGACGAAGTTCCCGCCCCAGAAGAACGCGACGAGCAGCAGCACCGGGTCGAGCACCGGGCCACAGCGCTCCGCGATGGCGTCGCGTTCGTCAGGGGCGGCCGATTGTGGTTCGTCGGGCATAGGCGAAGTCTCCGGATCTCTTGTGGAGGGCGCGCCCCCGGGCCGTCCCCTCTTCACTCTTCACTTTTCACTCTTCCCTGCCATCCCCCGGCAGCATGCGCTCGCGCAGCGGCATGATGACCGTCTCCGGCGCATCGGTTGGCGGCGTGATCGCGAACATCGTGAAGCCCGGCGCGCCCAGCCGCCGCGCCGTGTTGATCTTCGCCGCAAGCTGCTCCGGATAGCGCATCACCTGGCTGCCCGAGCGCAGGCCGATGCCCGCGTAGACCGGCAGGTACTCACCCACCGCTTCGAGGATGAGGCCCACCGTCTCCTCGTAGGCCGCGTTGCCGGGCGTGTACGACATCGGGCAGAGGGCATCGAGCAGCCCCTCGCGGCACCACAGGTCCCACTCCTGACCGACCGTTTGCTTCGCCTTCTCCGGCGGCATCGCAAAGACCGCCGCGGAGATCATGGCGTCCGGATCGGCCGCGCGGACGGCCGCGCTCGTGCGCTCCACCGCCGCGGTGATCAGATCCGCGCGCTGGTCCTGCCACTCATCGTACAGCTCGCCCTCGGGGCGGCAGTCGGCGGGCCAGTTGGTGACGGCATGCCCGATGCGCGCCTCAAACGCCGCCCGGCAGCGGTCGCAGAAGCACACGTCGGCCTGCCCGTAGCGGATGAAGTCGTACTGCACGCCCGCGATGTCGTAGTCGCGCACCAGCTCGAGCATCGCGGCCTCGACGAGGTCGAGGTTCGCCGGATGGCTCGGGCACAGCCACGCAACGTCCTCGCCCGTCGCGCTCTTCTGCCAGCAGCCCTCCGCACGCAGTTGCTGCGCGTATTCGCTCTCCGGCGAGCCGATCGGGAAGTTGTTGACGTAGCAGTAGAGGTCGATCCCGTGGCGCTTGCAGGCCGCGACGCAGTCCTCGAGGAGTTGCTCGTTCTCGTACGGCACGTTCGAGACCGGTCCGAGCGTGGAGGCGTAGTAGGCCGTCTCGCCGCGGCGCACGCGCATGACGGCGGAGTTGAGGCCTGCGGCGGCCATGCGCGAGAACAGGTCTTCGGGGTCCTCCATGCGGTGGCTGTGTGTCCACGCGCCGCGGAACTCGACGGCGGGCGGCGGCACCATCGCCTCGACCGTGACGGGGAAGTCGCGCCCGGCCGTAATCGCGCGGCCGTCCTGCTCGTAGCTCAGGCCGCCCCTGAGGATGGCCGAGCCCTCCAGCCCCTCGGGTACATCGAGCACGACCTCGCAGCTTCCGGTGCGCGTGCCTTCGGAGTAGTCCTTGAGCGCGTCCTCGCCGATGGTTGCGTTCGCGGTGACGTCGCCGAGCGAGGCGGTGCAGGCGACTGAGCTGACACCCTCGGGCAGGATCGGGTCGAAGATGATGCGCGCGGTGCCGCCGGAGATCAGCAGCGTCTCGGAGGGGCGGCAGAAGTCGAACTGCCGCGCCTCTGGGAATGCGGTGCGTGCGATGTTGGAGATGCGCAGCTCATCGATCTGCCCCTCGAACCAGTCGTCGCCGGTGGAGCCGATACGCAGGCCGGCGCCGGGGTCGGCGTTGATCGTGCCGGTGACGCGCACCGCGGCCTCCTCGCGGCCGTTGAGCCACAGCTTCGCGCGCTCACCGTCATATGTGAGGGCGGAGTGGTACCAGCGTCCGGGGACGATCGGGCTATGCCCGCGGATGGGATTGTTCGTCGCGTCCTGATCGTAGATGTGCCCGGTCAGGCGCCCGCCCTCGAACACACTGATGAGGTAGTGCTCCCAGTAGAGCGCGATGCGCTGGCGATGCGTCGGATCCTCGTTAACGCTGCGGAACCACAGCTCGACCGTGAGCTGGTCCATGCCGCGCAGCTCCGGCGGATTGCTCGGCAGCACCACCATCTGCTGCGGCGCGAGTGTGAGCGCCTGCCCGCTGACGCCCTCGACGCGTTCGGGCGCGTCCACGGGCTCCCGGTCCTCCCCCTGTACGATGCTGCCGCTGAGGCTCAGCGGGCCCTCGTCGGTGATCGTGGCGCCATCGCTCTCGAAGCGGTAGAGCAGCAGCGTATGCTCGTCGGCCTGCAGCGGAGCGATCATCTGTGCGCCTGCGCCGGTGCAGAGGAGCAGGAAGACGACCGTGGCGACGCCTGACAGCCGGGACATTGTTGGTGCCTCCCGATGGAGCGCAGTTTGGCCACGGGCTATTTCGCAATCCGAGGCTTCGGGACCTGCCGCGCGGCGACTCCACAGCCGGCGGGCGCAAGTGATGGCCCTGGCGCCCGTCAATATCTGCTTCACATTCGGCGGGGAATGTGATACTGTGCCGGTGACGTGGGTGTGGCGATAGTCCTCCCCGAGCAGTGCGGAAGTACTGCCCCCGAGGTCGTTTGCGCTTCCGATCCACCCGATGCCGTCGTCGCGACAGCGTGCCGCACAGCCATTGCGCGGCGCGGTGAGTATGTCTGTACAGGCCCTGACACCATCCTGGCGAGTCGCCGGGGCGGTGATACAAGTCTCACTTGAGAGGATGGTCAGACACAATGCGTTCAGAACGACGTGGCTTTACGCTGATCGAACTTCTGGTCGTCATCGCGATCATCGCGATCCTGGCAGCGATCCTGTTCCCGGTCTTCGCACGGGCGCGGGAGAAGGCCCGACAGACGAGCTGTCTGAGCAACGTCAAGCAGATCATGCTGGCGGTGCAGCAGTATGCTCAGGACTATGACGAGCGGATGCCCCGGCACGGTAACAGCCCTGACTGGACCGACCAGATCTACCCCTACGTCAACAACGTGCAGGTCTACAACTGCCCCAGCGCGAGCAACAACGGTCCCACCACCCTCGCGGAGCTTGGGGCTCTCTTCAACTACTCGTACAACTACTACAGCAACAGCGGGCAGAACAACATGAAGCTCGCGCAGATTGCGCGCCCCTCCGAGGCCCTCGTGATCCTCGACGGCAGCTACTACATCTCCAACCCGTGGCGCAATGACGGCAGCGCCATTGACAACGACGGCGTGCCGCGCCACAACGAGGGCGCCAACCTCGGCTTCGCCGACGGCCATGCCAAGTGGATGCTCCCGACCAACTACCTCGACGTCCGACTCTGGGACTGGGACCTCCCGTAGCGTAGCAGACGACCAGCGCAGTGCCCCGCGGGCCGGCGAGCGATCGCCGGCCCGCGTGCGTTTAAGCGGGAGGGAACCGGAACCCCAAGCGCGAAGACACTCCCTGCCCCTGCCATCTGAACCCAGTGGACTGATTGCCATGATGCGAGCCGCCTCACTGACGATCGCTGCGCTGCTCGTGGCCGGCGCCCTGACGCCCGCCATCGCCGCCGACACCCGGGCCGAGGCGGTCGGTGAGAACCTCGTCGCGAACGGTGACTTCGAGATCGGCACGCGCGACGGCTGGAGTTCGGCGATGCAGATCGTGGATGAGCCCGTCTACGCCGGCGAGCATTCCGCGATGATCGAGAGCGCCGAGGACGCCGGCGCCGTCGCCGCGGTGCAGAGCTTCGTGCCGATCGAGCCCGGTGCCTACTATGAGTTCCGCATGGCCGCGCGGCGCGAGACCGGCCGCGGCTACGTCTACGTGCACTGCAACTGGTACGCCGCGCCCGGCGAGCGGCTCATGTCCTCGCCCCAGTGGCCCGCGGGTCGTGCCGAGCCGGTCACGCTGCGCACCGGTGAGGGCACAGGCGCCTGGCGCGAGTACTCCGGCATCTTCCGCTGCACGCGCTCCGACGTGGGCGGTCTGCAGCTCGTGATCTTCATCCGCGACGGGCAGGACAGGGTCTTCCTCGACAACATCAGCCTGCGCAAGCTCGAGTACCCGGACGCGCCCGACTGGGACCTGCCGAGAGCGGTGACCTTCCCCGGCAGCCCGTCACGCTTCGGCATGTCCGTCGAGGGCGCGGAGCAGGACGGCCGGGGCGCGAGCGCCCACTTCACGGTGACGACCTCCGGCGCGCAGTACGTGCTCGACGCGGCCGCGGGCACTATGAGCTGCAGCCAGCGCATCGGCGCGCAGCGCGAGGTCGCTACGGTGGACTTCGGCGGGCCGCTGGGCGAGCTGCGGCTGGGCCGGCGCGATGACGACGTGTGTGTGCTGGAGGGGCGCGACCTCGCGCTGGGCTTCCAGGGCGACTCGCTGGTGACGATCGCGACGAACCGGGCGCTGAGCGCGACGGTGACCTCGCGGATCGGCGCGGAGTGGTTCCGCGTGCAGGACCCGCACCTGCTGGCGATCGACGAGGCCGGGGGCTTCTGCGTGACGCCTTGGGCGCGGCCGGAGCTGACTTCGCCCGGCACGACGATCCAGCCGCCGGAGGCGGACACGAGCGAGCCGAGCTGGAGCGCGTCGTGGAGCGTGGGAGCGCGGGAGATGTTCGCGCTGGCGGTCTTCCCCGGCCGCGAGTTCGACTGGGAGGAGTCGTTCGACAAGCGCATCGTCTGCACCGGCGGGGGCGTGATCGCGCAGGAGGCGCTGGAGGAGTACTCGAAGCACGCGAGCGTGCACTTCATGTTCGGGCACATCTACGACCAGTGGGTCGCCGGCAATACCCACGCGCCATACAACATCACCGATCCCGAGGCGCTGATGGCGAGCATCGACCGCGGGCATGAGCTCGGGACGGAGTCGATCATCTACCGCCACCCGACCAGCTACGATTGGGTGGGGCTCGACGTGGACTTCTTCCTCGAGGACCTGCGCGTGACCCGCCGCCGCTACGGCTTCGACGGCTGGTACTTCGACGGCTACCCGCAGCTCCAGGACTGGATGGGCTGCTACCGCGCCATGCGGATCGTGCGCGAACGCGTGGGCGACGGGACGATCTATGTGCACTGCACCCTCAACCCGCCCGCGCGCATGACCGAGATATACTGCCCGTTCATCGACAGCTACGCGACCTTCCTGCTGCGCGCCGAGGCCCAGGTGATCCACGGTCCCAGCGACCCGTATCTGCGCTATGTGGTCAACACGCAGCACATCTCCAACACGCTCGCCACGCTCAAGGGCAACAACATGCTGCTCGAGCCGCTGCCTGAGAACTACACGCGCGAGGACGTGACGAACGCGGAGAAGGCCTCGCTGAAGCTGCAGCTTCAGACCATGCTCGCGCTCAACGGCCGCTGCCGCTGGGCCTACCCGGGCTGGCCGCTGAACAGCTCCGACCAGGAAGACTACATCGGCTTCTACTTCGCGGAGCTCGACAGGATGGAGCAGCAATGGCGCGCGACAGGCGAAGCGATACCGATGACGTGGCCGCCGGAGGTGGAGTGATGAAGGCGGACCTCTCCCCCCAACCCCCTCTCCGTTCCGGAGAGGGGGGGAACGGCGCACTGCGTCTGCTGGTGGCTCTGTCTCTGCTCATGCTGCTGGCGCTGCCCTGCTTCGCCGACCAGACCGGGCCGAACCTGGTGGGCAATCCCGGCTTCGAGGATGGCATCGAGGGCTGGGATGAGCGAAGTGCGCCGATCGCGCGTGACCAGGACGCGCCCTTCAGCGGCGAGTTCGCCTGCCTGTCGGTCGGGCACAAGGACCTGCCGCACCCGCACTTCCACTGGGTGAAGAGCGTGGACATCCCCTGCGAGCCGCAGCACGAGTACATGTTCCGCACGATGCTGCGCGCCTCGTTCACCGAGGGCCTGGTCGCGCCGCAGGTGCGCGAGGTGGACGAAACCGGCACGACCATCCAGTACCACATCGCGGAGACGCTGGAGCCGGCGGAGCACGACTGGCACCGCGCCGCCTGCCGGTTCTACACCTCCAGGAACGCCAGCGCGTTGCAGGTCTACCTTGTGATGCGCGACTGCATCGGGACGGCGGCGTACGATGACATCGAGCTGTTCGAGATGCGGCTCGCTCCCGTGCCGCCCCTCGGTACCGGCGCGGCCGTCACCTTCGACGGCGGACCCGGCTCGCTGCAGATGCGCGTTGAGCCGCCCGCGACGCTGCTGACCTACCCGGCGCAGACGCTGATCCAGACCACCGGCGCGCGCTTCCTGCTGCGCGAGGACGAGGACGCGCTGGTCATCAGCGCCTCGCAGCGCATCGGCGCGGAACGGGAGAGCTACGAGCTGCGCATCGAGCCGCCACCGGGGCCGCTGGCGCCCCTGCGCACCGACGAGACGGTCGCGATCCTCGGCAACGCCAACCTCGAACTGGGCTTCCAGTGCGATTCGCTGCTGGCGATCGCGCCGGGCCGCGAGACCACGCTCACGATCACGGGCAAGCTCGGTGGCGCGTGGACGCAGAACGTCTCCGGCAACGTGCAGGTGACCGATGACGCGGGCGGGGTCGGCCTCTACCCGTACGTGCCGGACGGCGCGCAGGCCGGGCCGGTCGAGCAGGAGCCGGGCGAACTCTCCGAGCCCGGCTGGCAGGCCCGCTACGAGCTGGGCGCCGGGACGCTGCTCGGGATCTCGATCTACCCGCCTCGGGAGTTCGACTGGGAGAAGTCGTTCGACTGGCAGCTCGCGCACACGAACGTCTACCCCGACGACGCGGCGCTGGAGACGTGGAGCCGCTACGCGAAGCTCGTGACGCTGCATGACGCCATGTGGGCGGGCGGCAAGCCCGTCTGCTACACCGGACCGTACGAGGTGCTCGATCCGGCCGAGTTCCGCCGCGTCATCGCCACCTGCGAGCGCCTCGACCTGAAGCTCATCCCGTACATGAGCCCGTACTACTGCGTCGAGCCGCGCATCGACGAGTTCATGGCCGAGCTTGCGGGCCTGCGCGAGGAATACGGCTTCCATGGGATCTACTACGATGGCCTCTACACGCGCGACTGGGTGCGCTCGTATCGCATCATGCGGCTGACGCGGGAGATGTTCCCCGACGGCCCGGTCTACCTGCACGACACACTCAGCGCGCCGGTCCATCAGTACGACATCTGGTGCCCGTTCATCGACACCTACGCCGACATCGTGCTGCGCGGTGAGGGCCGCCCGACGGAGGGTGCCGATCCGGGATACGTGCGCTACGTGGCCGCGGGCTACCGACTCTCGAACGCCATCGGGATGATGAAGGGCAGCAGGTGGGACCTC
Organism: Candidatus Zipacnadia bacterium; assembly: GCA_029821635.1. GTDB lineage: Bacteria > Armatimonadota > Zipacnadia > Zipacnadales > UBA5352 > UBA5352. The sequence goes on along the minus strand of JALGSW010000005.1, from coordinate 32,655 downwards.
CCCTCGGAGGACCAGGTGCGGGTGATGCTGAGCCACAACGGCCGCGCGCGGCTGGGCGTCTACCCCGGCGCGGCGGATGCCGAGGGCAACCTGCACTGGCCCGGCGAGGATGGGACGCTGGACAGCCCCTGGACGCGGGTCTACTGGCCGTTACTGCAGCAGATGCGCGAGCAGTGGGAGGCCGGCACATTGGAGTTCTGACCGCCATCGGAGGGGAACGCGATGCGCCGAATCACGATCTGCCTGCTGACTTGGGCGCTCTGCGCCGGGAGTGTCTTCGCGCAGGGCGCGGAGGCCCCCGCGCAGGAAGGGCCGTCAATCTTCGACCAGGTCTTCGCGGCTCTCTATCCGGACTGGCAACAGATGGGGGGGCAGTACGCGCAGGTCTTCGAAGCGAACCAATGCACGGTGCGGCTGCTCTATGAGGTGGCGGTTTCGGCGGAGGGCGGGGCGGTTCGCAGCCTGAGCGTGAACGTGCCGCTGCCGCCGAACACGCCGCGCCAGCGTATCCACTCGCTGCAGCCCTCGCAGGAGCAGTACACGCTCCAGAAGATCGGCGACTCCCAGCATGCCATCAGCTTTGAACTGACTGACCTCGAGCCCGGCACGGTGTTGACGATCGGTTGGGAGGCGCAGATCGAGACCGCGCGCATCCACCACCCGATGGAGATCCTCGAGCAGTGCACGCGCATGGACATGATTCCGGCGTGGATCATCACGCAGTACACCGGCGACGAAGAGGTGTACTCGATCAACCACCCGGTGATTCAGGAGGCAGCGGCGATCGTGCGTCAGCAGGCGGGGACGCTGCCCGAGGCCGTCTGGGCCACGTACAACCTCGTGTCAAGCGCGATCACGTACGACCACGCATCGGCGGACGAGCAGTGGGCGACCGCTTCGGACGAGGACATGACCGCACCTGAGGCGCTTGCGAACGGCACAGGGGTCTGCCGGCATTACACCTATGCGATGATCGCGATCTGCCGGGCGCTGGGTATCCCCGCGCGCATGTGCGCGGGCTTTCACCTGATGGGCGAGTCGCTGCACGGCTGGCCGGAGATCTACTTCCCCGAGTACGGCTGGGTCTCGATGGACCCGACTTTCGGCAAGGCAGCTCCGGACCTGCGCGCGAGTTGCTTCGGCACGCTCGGGCACGAGATCGTGCTGACGACGGTGGGGTACCAGGAGTCGGGGTTGGCGACGAGAAGTCGCTATCTGAGTGCTTCCGACGAGATGCCCGCGATTGTTGGCGTGCGCGCGCGTCCAGCGGTCGCGACGCAGGGGTAGGAGCGGGGCGCGACCGAGCATTGCCCGCTACGGCTTGCGATCGCCGCCGCCCGGCCTGAGCAGCGCCGCGTAGGCAGCGAACACCGCGTCCACGTTGAAGAAGAACGAGCGCTGCTCGCCGCACTGCGCACAGGTGCAGTCGAGCGCGTCGAAGTTGCTGCCCTCCTCCTGCACGAGTGCCTGCACGTTCAGCCTGAAGCTGCCGACGCCGCCGCAGGTACACTCCAGGCCCTGCAGCCACGCGTACTCCTCGGACACGTCGCGCACCGCGATAGCGCTCTGCATCGACGTCGGGCAGTCAGCGTCCGTCAGGTGTGGGCGACGCACTTCGTCGGACACGGTCGTCACCTCTGATTGACGGGATCGCTCCTCGGTCAGACGAGCCCCTCCAGCAGCCGCACCTGCGCGTCCACGATCTCCCCGCCCGCCTCCGGCGCGAGCTTGCTGCCGCGGCACAGCGTCGGCTCGTAGCCGCCGGTGGCAATCGCCACGGCCGTCGGGACGTAGCCCGCGTTCCCGTTCGAGATCGAGGCGTACATCGTGTGCGCGAACGGACTGCGCGCCTTGCAGTCGAGGCCGAACTCGCAGAACATCTGCCCCGGGCCCGACGCGATCGCCAGGTCGCCGATGCGCGCGCAGATCAGGTCACACGGCTCCTCGCCGACGCGCTCGATGTGCTCGGCGAGCATCACTCGCTCGCGCGCGAAGACCGCCTCGCGAGAGTAGTCGTCTGCCGCGACCTCCGCAGCCGTCTCGCGGTCGCGCGCAAGCTGCTCCGCGGACGGGTGGCGGAAGCCGGCGCGCAGCGTCTCGCCGGCGACTGCGATGGGCGCGTCATCCGCGAAGTCCATCTCCGCCAGCAGCCGCAGCGACTCGCCGCCGAGCATGCGCGCGAAGCGCTCGACGCCCGCCTCGCCCGACTGCGGCCGGTCGAGCAGCTTGTTGACCTGCGTGACATCGCCCATCGCGCCGTTGAGGAAGACGAGCGGCGCGCCGGTGGCGGCCTGCATCGCGTCGCTCCACGCGCCGGGGTAGTCGGCGGAGAAGAGCGGGCCGCCCATGATCGTCACGTGGCAGGTGAAGTTGCCGACGAAGCCGAGCGGGCGGCCGTTGTCGGCGGCGCGTGCGGCGAGCAGCAGCACCTCCGGGTCGCTCGGCCCCGCGCTCTCGAGGACGTTCTCATCGGTCGGGTCGCAGTGTGTCCCCTGCGAGCCGTCCGCGAGCCACCAGCGGCGGTTCCACGCGAGGCCCTCGGCGGCGCCGGACGCCCACGCAAGCTCCGCCGGGACGGCCGTGCGCGCGGCCTCCGCGACCGCCGAGGCGATCTGCCGCACGATCTGCTCGCGGTAGTGCTCATCGGACGGGCTGCCGAGGACGTCGTTGGACGGGCCGCCGGTGTGCGCGTGGCTCGCGGCGACGATGATGCTGCCCGCGGGGATGGGGCAGAGTTCGGCGGCCATCGCCCGCGCTCGCGCCACGTCCTCGGTCTTGAGCGAGACGGCGTCCACGCCGACGAGCGCGAGCGCGCCATCGTCTGACAGGAACGCGCCCGCGCGCACGCGTAGCGGGTCGTGGACGCCTTTGCGGAGCACGGGTGAGAAGCCGCCGGGACCGACGGCTCCGAAGAGCGGCGTTACGTCTGCGACGTGAAAGCCTGCGCGGAGCATGTGTGCGTCACCTCTCACAGCGGGAGATTGTCGTCAGCATGGAAGTCCGTCGAGACCCACCAGCCGCGGTCGAGCAGGTAGTCCTCATTCGCGAACATCATCGGCGCGGCCTGCGCGGCGCAGATGCGCGCGTCGCCGGTCACGCTGACCTCGATCGTGCCGCCCACTGCGCGTCCGGGCGTCACCCAGCAGGCGTAGCCGCCCGCGGGCACGCTCGCGGCCTCCAGCGGCTCGCCGACGCCCGCGCTGAGCCCGCAGGGGCCGATCTGCCGCGTCGGATCGCCCGCGAGCAGGCTCACGAGGTAGATGCCGTCGCGTTCGACGGGGATGGTCAGCGTCAGCTCGTCCGCGGTGATCGACGCGCCCTCGACGCGCTCGGGGCGCAGCTCAGCGAAGCGTTCGTCGCGGGTGAGCGTGCCGCCGGGCTGCACGTAGGCATCGAAGCGTTTGACGTCGAGCGTCCCGATGTTGATACGCGAGGTGGCCGTGTAGGGCTGGGTCCAGCGCGTGTTGACCGCCGGGTGCACCTCCGCGACGGCCAGGTCGCTCGCAGGCGTGACCACGAGCTTGAAGTCGTGGATCGTGCCGCGCCGCGCCTTGCCGTCGGCCGCCCAGAGCCGCCAGCCGTCATCATAGCGTATGAGCGTGAAGCGGGCGGTGCCGGGGCAGATGCCCACGCCCGGGCACCACGCGCCCTTGGGGTTGCAGTCGAAGTCAACCGCGCCGCCGGGCAGGTCCACGCGCAGGTACTGCAGGTCCTTGATGACCGTGACGTGCTCCGGCCCGAGGGCGCCGGTCCAGGTCGCGCCCTCCCGTTCGGCGTCGCCTCGCGGGGTGCCGATGCATTCGAAGCGCGCGCCGTCGAGGACGTCCAGCGGTAGTCGCACGCCCGCTGAGGTGACGCCGGTCACGTTCGACTCGAGGTAGCGCAGGTGCGTGATCTCCAGCCGGTCGGGGCGCGCGGCGACCTCCTGGCGCAGCTTCGAGCCCTCGCCGGTCGCCCAGCGGTGGTGGGCCTGCGGCCAACGCTCGGCCTCGACCTGCCACGTCTCGACCGCGCCGACCTCCGGATCGACGTACCAGCCGTCGATCACGCGCTGCCCACCCACGTCCACCAGCAGCGGCTCGGCGGACCGCAGCTCAACCTGCGCGCAGGCGAGGGAGGCGGTCAGCAGCAGGAGTAGCGCCGCCAACCCGTGGCACGGGCGCCCTCGCCCGTGCGTCGTTCCGCCCGCCCGCTGCCATCCCCAACGGCCGACGGGCGAGGGCGCCCGTCGCACGGAACGACTGGTCGTCCGCGTTCGCTCACTCATACGCCCAGATCACCCCGTAGGTGCTGAAGCTCTCGGCGGGGATCGTCAGCATCGTCATGCCGCCCTCCGTGGCCGCCGCAAGCGGCTGCGAACCCTCGCGCTCGGGCGTCGCGAGGACGGCTTCGGAGACGCCGCCCGGCAGGCGCATCGTCAGCTCCGGCAACGGCGGCGTCGGCGGCGGGTTGTCACGGTCGAAGGCGATTATGTCGCCCGCCTTGAGGTCGCGCCCGGTGCAGTTGAGCAGATGAATCGCGCGGGCCGGGCGGCCGTCGTGCTCCGCGCGATAGACCCACGCGAGCAGGCCGGGGAGGCTCAGTTCGGACGTGCGCGGCGAAGCTCCGGCCGTGGCTACCGTCCCGACCTGGAAGTGGGCGGAGCCCCCGAGGGCGCCGCTCGCGATGCTCTGCAGCGAGCCCGCCACCTCGGGCGCCAGGGCCGGCTTGTACCCGCCTCCGCGTGCGTAGTGGCCCGGGAGCTGTGACGGCTCGAGCGCGAGCTTGCCCGCCCTGGCGGCGAAGTACCAGACCTCGCCCTCGCCGACGGAGCGGGCCGTCAGAAGCACCGTGCCCTCGTTGGTCTCCGGAACGCGCGCGGTGATGCGCGTGCCCTCGTTCACGCGGACATTGCGGATCGGCGCCTCCGGCCACTCCTCAGGCAGCGTCGCGGGATCGATGGGCTCATCGAGCAGCGTGACGCCCGCCTCGGCGATCAGCGGGTCCTCCGAGGGCGAGCCGTCGTGGTTGAGCGTGCCTGCCTCGTAGGTCAGCAGCAGCCTCCCACCCGCGCGCACCCAGGCCATCAGCGCGGCCTTCTGCTCGGGCGAGATGGCGGTCGCGTTCGGCAGGACGATCAGCCGGTAGCGATCCAGCGCGCCGGGCCCGGTCAGCTCGCTCTCGATGATCGCGCGCGTGGCGTAAGGGCGCAGCAGCAGCGCCTGCATCCAGCCCTGGAACTCGGTGTCGAAGTAGTCGAAGTCGTACTGCAGGTCGCGCGTGGAGCCCGACAGCAGCACGCCGATGTCGGCGTCGAGGCGCGCGGATTGGTCGTCCATCTGCCACGGCCACTCCAGCAGGTCCTGCGGGCGCGGGTCCTCGTTGTCGGCTCGCAGCGACCACCAGATCGAGTGGCCGACCGTGCGCCCGAAGGCCCAGCAGAAGTATGCGCTCGGCACGGTGATGTCGAACTTCGCCCAGTTGGGCCGCCCGGCCACTTCGCCCAGCGCCCGGCGCTGCGCCAGCAACCCGGCGATGTAGGGATAGCTCTGGAAGGGCACCGGGTTCAGCTCGGTACCGATCGTGTCCACCGACTGCACCTGCACCTCGTACGGCGCCCCGCGGGTCCATGCATAGGGCGAGGACTGCGGCGAGGTGGTGTAGTCGAAGATCTGCACGTCCGGGCTGATCGCAACCAGCCCCGCGCGCACCACGTCGTAGAAGTCGTTGATGCACTTGCCGCGCCACTGCATCCACTCGCGGTACGCCGGATCGGCCAGAGCCACCTCAAAGAAGCCCGGCGCCTCGACCGCGGGGTAGTCGCGGCTCTTCTCCGCCTGCCACTTCGCGCGACACCAGCGGCAGCCGCAGAAGCCTCTGCCGAGCCACGAGACCTCGTCGATCTGCCACGCGTCCACGCCCGTCTCGCGCTGCCAGAGCTCGACGTAGTCGAGGTAGAAGCGCTGGAACTCGGGGTTGTTGAGGCAGAAGATGCGATGGCGCGTCATCATGTCCGCCGCGTGGAGCTGGAACCAGTCCGGGTGCTCCCACGCGAGCGGATAGGCGTCATAGTAGACCACAGTGAGGTCCACGTGCTCGATGACCTTCAGGTCATGGCGATGGCAGGCCTCGACGATCATGCGCACGATCTCGCGCACGTCCTCATCGCGCTCCAGCCAGTTCAGCCGGAAGTGGTAGCCTGAGAGGATGACCGCGGTGTAGCCCGCCGCCGCGATGGCCTCCGCCCGCGCCTCGCACTCCTCCGGCGTGTTCGTGTAGTGGCGGTCGGCGTCGTTGCTGCCCGCCCACTGCGTAAACGCCATGTTGTAGGTCCAGTCGGCTGCGTGGGCGGGAATCGCCGCCGCGCACAGCACGATCATCGCCGCAATCCAGCGTCTCATTGACCGGGCCTCCTCAGGCGAGCAGGTTCGGCCCTCGCCGGGATGGAACCTCCCGGCCGAGGAGGCGACCGATCATGATCATCGATTCGCACTGCCACTTGAAGCACGGAGACGTTGCGGGCACGGAGTACTCGGCCGAGGAGATCGTGCGCGTGATGGACGCGGCGGGGATCGACCGCTCCGTGGTCTTCGCGATGCAGACCACCACTCGCCGCTCGATCGAGATGGCGCGTGACGCCGTGGCACAGTTCCCCGACCGGCTGATCCCCTACGTCTACGCGCTGCCGAGTTACGACCGGCCCGTCATCGAGGAGCTGCGCGAGGCACTCGAGGAGGGCTTCCGCGGCATCAAGATGCACGTGGGGGAGTGCCGCATCCGCGAGCACATCTCCGACCCGGTCTTCGAGCTCGCGGAGGAGCTGGACGTTCCGGTGCTGATGGACCTCGGCGGGGACCTCGGGACTGCTCAGCGGCTGGCGGCGCAGTTCCCGCAAACGAAGCTCATCATCGCGCACCTCGGGCAGTACAAGTGCACGGTGGAGCCGCTGATCGGGCAGTTCATCGAGGTCGCCGAGGCGCACCCCAACGTCTGGCTCGACGCGTCGGGCGTGGTGATGACCTACCTGATCGCCGAGGCGGTGAAGCGCATCGGCGCCGAGCGCGTGCTGTTCGGTGTAGACGGCCCCTATCCGCGCCCTCACGAGGCCACCGGCGCGCGCTACGCCATCCGCCAGATCGAGATGCTGGAGATCAGCGCCGAGGACAAGGCGATGGTCCTCGGCGGGAGTGTGGCGAGGCTGCTGGGATAGGTCGCGCCCTCTCCCGCGGCTACTCCATCACCACCGCCATCGTCTCCATCGGCTGCAGCGTGTGGACCACCACGAACACGCCCTGCTCGTCAGTGACGAGGCCCGGCTCGGCGCCGTCCGGCGCATTGAAGGTCCGCAGGCCCACGTTCACCCCGGCGGCGCTCGCGAGCCCGTACTCGCTGAGGCTGATCGCGTGCTCGAAGCTCACCGGCTCGTCCGCGATGTTCGTGTAGAAGAACCCCAGACGGCCGTCCGGCGCGCGCCATGCCGAGGCCTGAATCGCCGGCAGTGTCACGAAGTCCTTCGTCTTCGAGAGCCACTGCGTGGTCACCGTCGGCACGTCGCCCTCGATGGACGGCACCCGCAGCATCTCGCCGAAGGCCATGAAGTCGCGGTACTCGCCCCGGATCTCCGCCAGCGACTTCAGGTAGGCGAAATGCTGCGCGTTCTCGGGCTCGAGCAGCAGCGTCGAGTTGATACGGCCCATCATCGAGCCGAACGCAAACGCCTGGCCGTGCTCCATGCGGAACGCGACCGGGTTCTGGACCTCACCGAGGCGGCCGAATGTCTGGGTGTAGCCGCCGTAGATCGCGGTGTAGAGTGGCACCTGGTTCGCGCCGACGAGGTTGCACATCAGGTGGCCGTCGAGGCCCGCCATGTAGGGCTCGGCGTGGCTCTCGGTGGTGATGATGAAGCGCGGGTTGAGCGCGTGGCAGGCCACACGCATCTGCGCGAGCAGTTCGTCGTAACCGCGCGTCCAGGAGGCCCCGCCGCCGACCGGGTGGCCGTGATCCTCGCTGAAGCACAGGCGCGGGGAGGCCGCGCCGATCTGATCGAGGTAGATGCCGTCGGTGCCGTACTCGCCTGCAAGCCGCGTGGCGACCTCCAGCATCTTGCTCTGCCACTTCTCAGACGCGGGGCACATCGCGGCATGCTCCTGCTGCTGCCAACCCTCGATGTAGAGCGACCCGTCCGGCCGCAGCGCCGCGCCGGAGTAGCCGTTCTCATCGATCCATGACTGCGTGTCGGTGTCCCAGAGGTGCCCGTTCACGTAGGGCATCACGTGCACGCTCACGTCCTGCAGCGCCGCGACCGCCTCGCCAAAGCCCGGCTTCACCGGGAAGTAGTCGGGGTAGTCGTTGTCGAACGGGATCTGATGCCACGTGTACCAGTGCAGCACTGCATCCATGCCGAACGCCGCCTGCAGCTCCGTGCCCATCTTCGTCACGAAGTCTGGATCGCCCGTCGGGCGGATGCACAGCGAGCAGTCCTTCCACCACTGTGCCACGTCCTCGCGGCTCATGATCGGGCCCTTGCGCGTCCAGAACTGCTGCAGCGCCCACTCGCGGTAGATCTTCGCCGCGTCGAACCAGTCGCCGCCGAAGGCGCCGATGGTGGTCTCGTAGCCGAGCGCGCCCTCAGCCGCGGGCACGCCCATGCCGGGTGGCTGCGAGGTGAAGCCCAGCTCAACCGTGCCGCCGGGGCCGTTGAGCGCGCGGGGCTGCTTGGGGCCGGCGTCAGGGTCCTCCGCGGCCGTGTACAGCCCGGCGCCGTCGCGCCACCAGCAGAGCATCTGCGCGAACGCGCCGCCGCTGGGGTAGGGGCCGCGGTAGCCTGTGCCGGGCATAGGCACGTCATGGACGGTGCCCCACTTGCTCGGCACGCACACCTCGCCGCCGGGGCCGACGCCCGCCACGCGCGGGAAGTCGATCTCCCAGATGCCGAAGCCCTCCGCGTGATTCTCCCACGCGATCGACCAGCGTGACAGGTTGGAGGCGCGGTCGAGATGCACCGTGACGGTCACGTCCAGCGCATCCGCCTGATCGCCGAGGTCGCAGCCGAGCCAGCGCAGGCGCAGGTCGACGGCGTCGCCGGTGTCGTCGGCGGTCCACTCGGTGCTTTGGGCGCTGCCGGGCCGCACGGTCTGCTGCTCGCCGAGCTGCCCGCGGCTGAAGGTGAGCGTCCAGAGGTCACCGGTCTGCGCGCCGGGAGCGATGAAGAGCGACGGCTGCTCGCCCGCCCGGCCGATCTGTGCGAGGCGCATTCCATCGGCGTCGCGGGTGAGACGCAGGAGCGTTCCCGCGCCTGCGAGTACGCACGAGTCATCCTCCAGCCGCACGAGCGGTGTGATCGCGGGCGGTTCGGCGACGGCCCACTGCGTCGCGACGTTGCCGACGGCCTCGCCCGCCGCGACTACCGCATCGCGCCAGTCGCGCAGCGCGGCCAGCGATGAGGCGGACCGCTCGGCGTCCGCGGCGAGGCAACGCGCGACGTTGAGCAGCCAGCGCGCCCGCTCGCGCTGCTCTCCCTCGAGCCTCTCACCGATGGCAGGCTCTGCCGCAGCGATGCTCTCATGCACCTGCGCGATCATCGCCTCAAGCTGCGGCACGCGCACGCTCACGTCCCAGCGCGAGGAGAGGCGCTCGATCCGCTCCGCCAGCGCCTCCGCCGAGCCGCCCGACGGGCCGAGGTAGAGCGTGGTCTCGAATGCCTGCTCGCCGCCGCGGAAGGTGTGCCACGGGCCATGGACGTAGACGCCATGGCCGGAGAGGCCGGTGTGAATGCCGTAGAGGTCACTGCCGATAAGCCCCATCGCATCCGTGGCGGTCAGCAGCCCGCCCCAGTCCTTGCCGCGCAGTGAGTGCGTCTTCGCCTCATCGACGAAGGGCAGGCTCTCGGTCGGCGGCCCCCACGCGACGGTGTCGAAGACCGGGGCCTCGGTCTTGTGATACATCTCGAAGACGTGGACCTGGTCCCAGTCGGCCGAGCCCTTCTGCGAGACGACTGCGCGCATCCGCACGGTGGGGGAGAAGGCGCTGTAGGCGAACTCGTAGGTCGCTTGCGGCTCGCCCGGCGCGGGCGTACCGTCACCGCGGCAGTAGCGGGCCGTCGTGCGTACGATGATCTGCAGCGGTCCCGCGCCGACGACCTCGACCTGCGGCCGCGCGTCGGCGGTTGGGTAGAACTGCCCGACGCCGTCGCTGTAGAGGCGATCGTTCATCCGTAGCGGCAGCGTGGCGCCGCCCGCGAAGTCCACCGTGCCGGGCATCCCGCCGGCGCTCAGGTCGTGATGGGCGGTGAACCACGGCGTGCGCACCACGATCTCGTCATCGGTGCGCTCGACGGACAGGCCCTCGGCCTGAGCCGCGCTGGGCGGTACACCGAGCGTGACGCGGTACGCGCGCGTTGCGCCATCGGGGAACTCTCCCGCGACCAGCCAGGTTACGTGGGCGGTTCCGCCTGTGATGTGCGTCTGCGACACGACCGCCTCGCCGCTCTGCGCATCGACGACGCGCGCGGCCCAGCCATCGTCCGGGAGCTGCCAGCCGAGCACGTCGCGGGCGTCGTCGAGGTCGATCGGGAGATCCGCGAGCGTGTCGCTCGTGGCTCCCGATGCGGTGACGGTGGCGTCGAAGGTGATCTCCTGAGCGGAGGCAGGAGCGGGCGCGTACGCGCCGATCAGGGCAAGCGCCGCAAGGGCACAGAGAGTGCTGCGCAGCTTCATCGGAAGTCTCCCGTGGTGCGAGGTGTCCGTCGGGGAGAGACTTCGCGATGGGGGACCGGTTACCCTCCCGAGCAGAGCGCCGGGTCACGGCGCGGCACGGCCGCAGGGCCGACCGCGCCCCGATCGCTGGCGCGATCGGGGCTCGTGCGGCCCCTCCGCGAACCATCAGCCCTGCCGTTCGTGGGGCATCGACGTTCGCGCAGCGAACTCGCGCAAAGCGCCCTGGCGCTTCAGGCTTTCCAGCCTGCCGCCGTATGCCGTTAGCCGTAGCTGTTGTGGCCCCGGCGCCCCCGCCGGGGCCGTTCATGCAGTGCTAACGGCTACACGGGCGAGACGCCCGTGCCACGGTGACGCCCGCCCCTCATTCCAAGAGCCGCCTACCCCTCATCCCTGCCGTTCGTGGGGCATCGACGTTCGCGCAGCGAACTCGCGCAAAGCGCCCTGGCGCTTCAGGCTTTCCAGCCTGCCGCTGTATGCCTTTGCGGTGTCGGCAGGGGGGGGTGAGGCAGCCGTTCGCGCCCTACTCCGGCGCGATCAAACCTTCCACCAGCGCCCGGGTCTGGTCCTGCGTGCGCAGCCGGAGCATCTGCTGGTCGCCGCATGCGCACGTCATCGCCGCCACCACCTCGAGCAGCTCCGGGTCGCGGTTCGGCTCGCCCATGCCGAGGCGCTGCCACAGGTAGCGCAGCGCGCGCTGCACCTGCTCGGCGGTGACCTCGCGGTTCATGATCCGGCTGAGTACCGGCGCGACGTCCTCCTCGCCGACCGCGCCCTGCCGCAGCGCAGTGGCGATCCGCGTCACCAACTGCGTGGTCCAGCGCAGCCCGCTGTCATCGCGCTCGCGCAGATGCGCCATCATCATCCGCACCGCGCGCTCGCAGTCCGCCTCGGAGCGCGTCGCGCGAGCCTGCTCCAGCGCGCGCGCAGCGGTGGCGGCGAGCAGCGCGCTCGCGCTCTCATCCACCGCGCCCGCGTCGCTGAAGTCAGGGCGCCCGCCCTGGCCGGACTGATAGCCGTTCTGCGTCTGGTACTGCAGGCACTGCTGTGCGACCTCGTCGGCGAGGGCCGCGTCGCCAACCGCGCCGTACGCGTGGCGGGCGCAGATCGCCGCGAGCGTCGTGCCCTCGGTCACGTCCGCCTGGCACGAGCCGTCGCGCAGCCGCAGACGCGTGAGCAGCGGCTCAGAGCCGTGCACCCGCGCCTCAACGACCACGGTCTCGCCCGCCTGCAGGCCATGGAATGCGTAAGCGCCCGCGCCATCCGTCGTGCCGGTCGCGAGCCGCTGGCCGCCCGGCTCGGTGCAGACTGCCACCGGGCAGTTCGGCACCGAGGCGTCGGTCGCCGCTTGGGCCGTCGTCACTGCGGCCTCCGGTGCGTAGACGGTACCCGTGACGCTGGCCGTGCCGACGGTTCCCGGTCCGTCGATCTCGCCTGCGCCACCCCCGCCGCATCCTCCCAGTACCAGTGCAAGTCCCGTGGCGATCGCCATCAGTGCGATCAATCTGCTGTTCGTAAACATCGATCCGCCTCCTCTGCTGGTCATCGTCGTCGCGTCCCCGCGCGTGTGCACAGTCTGCCCGACGCCGCCGATGGAGGCAACCTCGCAGGCGGAACTCGTCCAGTGAAAGTAGACGATCTTCTACTGACGCTGACAAAGACGCGCGCGCGTGGTATCCTGTGCATGACATGGACCTCAGAGCCCACTGCGGACGGAAAGAGCTCGGACGACGCATCCAGGCTGCCATCGCGCAGGCCGGCTACTCCTCACTGCCCGCCTTCGCCGAGGAGCTTGGCTGCTCGCGCGCGCTCATCTATCAGTACATCGGCGGCGAGGTGCTCGTGCAGCTCGACCGCCTGTGCGCGATCGCCGACCTCACCGGGCATGCGCTCGACTGGTTCATCTCCCCGGACCCCAACGGCGCCACGGGCGAGGTGACGCGGCTGGAGGAGCAACTCGGGCAGACGGGTGAGCGCTGCGAGCAGCTCGAGGCGGCCCTCGCCGCTGACCGCGGGGCGCGGCTCACGGACGCCGACGCCGCGCGGCGGTCGCTGCTGGAGGCTCTGCAGGAACTGTGCCGCGCGCAGCGGCAGGCGGGCGATCTGCAGGCGTTGAGTCGTGGTGCGGCGCGCTGCGAGGAGCTTGCCCGGCAGCTCGCGGACGAGCCTGCGCTCATGGGCGCGCTACTGCACGCGGGGCACGCCGCCATCGGACTGGGCGAGCGGGACAGCGCCGAGGAGGCGCTGCGCGCCGCGCTGGAGTTGGCCGAGGAGCTTGCGGATGAGCGAGCGGTGCTGTCAGCGCGTCAGGAGCTTGTGCGCGTGCTGCAGGCCGCCGGGCATCTCGAGGACGCGCGGGAAGCCGCGCGGCCGCTGCTCGACGCCCAACGCTGGTGGCCGCGCTGGGCGGCGCGCGTCGCGCTGGCCGCCATCGACGAACAGGCGGGCGAGCTTCGCTCCGCCGAGGTGTATATTGAGGATGCGGAGCGCGTGATCGCCGAGGCCGATGCGCCTGGGGAGCACGCGCGCATCGCGACCGTCTACGCGCAGTCCAACCGCGCGAACATCGCTTTGGCGCGTGGCGACTACGCCGCGGCCGCGCGCGAGGCGGACAGGCTGCACGAGCTCGCCGCCGAGGCCGGGCTGCCCGACCAGGTGCGCGAGGCGACGCTCAACCGCGCGATCGTGGCACTGCGCACCGGCGCGCTCGACCGCGCCGAGGAACTGCTTGGGCGACTGCGTGACTGGGCGCAGATGGCCGGCGACAAGCGCCTCGCGGGCCTCGCCGCGGTCTTCGAAGGTGAGCGGCTCATAGGCGTCGGTGAGCCCGCGCAGGCCCGGCAGCTCGCGCAGCAGGGCATCGAGCTGGGCAACGGCTCGGTGAGCGGACAGATCGTCGCGGAGGCGGAGCTCGTGCTGGGCATGGCCTACCTCGCCGACGCTCTCGTCGATGACGCGCTCTACCACCTGCGGCGTTGCCGCGATCGGGCGCACAGGCTGGAGCTGCGACGCGTCGAGGCCTTCGCGCGACTGCAGGAGGGGCGCGCGCTGTCCCTCGCCGGAGAGCGGCAGTGGGTGGAGACGGTGCGTGAGGCCCGTGACCTTGCACGCACGTGCGGATACGAGGACCTCGCGGAGGTGGCTCGCGTGCTGCTCGGGATACCGGAGGACGCTCCAGGCGAGCAGATCAGTGCCGATACCGGGAAGGATCAGCCATGAGAGCGACACGGTCGATCACGCGAGCGAAGATCCTGGCGACCGGGCTGGTCGCACTGGCGCTGGCGGGCTGCGCGGCGGGCGAACTGCTGATCGCCTACACCGGAGGCGGCCTGCCTCCCGGCGAACCGGACCTCGGTGGGATCGTGGTCGCATCCGTGGACGGCGCGATGGCTACGGCGCAGGATGGGCCGCCTGCAGGCACGGAAGTGGTTGCAGGCGCGCAGGTGCAGATCATGCGCGGTCGGAGGGTGCTGGGCACCGTCGCGACCGGCGAGGGCGGCTACTTCCGCTTCGAGCGCCCGGACACGGGGAACTACACGCTGGTGGCCACGCCGCCTGCGAGCCGCCCCGACCTGCGCGGCGCCGAGCGGGCGGTCGCGCACGTGCGCGACGCCCGGACCTTCGTGACGATTGAGCTGCCGCGCGCGCAGGGACGCTGACGGCGACGACCGTAACAGGATTCGGCGCTGCGCGCCGACAGGATCGGCGCTGACGCGCCGAACAGGAAACGACAACGGCGAGGGCGGGGAATGTGTACGAAGACCCGTGCCACGGGTAGGCCTCGCCCGTGGGTCGTTGCCGCGAGTCCTTCATGCCGTTTGTGGGGCAGGCTTCCAGCCTGCCGTCGTATGCCGTCAGCCGTAGCTGTTGTGGCCCCGGCGCCCCCGCCGGGGGCCGTTCATGCAGTGCCGAGGGCTGCACGGGCGAGACGCCCGTGCCACGGGTAGGCCTCGCCCGTGGGTCGTTGCCGCGAGTCCTTCATGCCGTCTGTGGGGCAGGCTTCCAGCCTGCCAACCGTTCGCCCCAGTCCGCAATCCCTCAGCCACGAAGGACCTCGCGCCGTGAGGGGGGAATACGCGCGTGACGAGGGAGCGGTCGGCCTGATGCGCCGGCCGGCGTTGGATCACACGGAGGCATCACGATGGCGAAGACCGTGGCGTTCATCGGGACCGGCAGGAAAGCTGAGAAGGCGTCGCTGAGCGGATACGCGATGGCATACACCCACGCCCAGGGCTACGAGGCGCTCGACGACGTCGAGATGGTCGCCGCCTGCGACCTCGTGCAGGAGAACGTGGATGCGTTCGCCGAGCGCTGGGGCATCGGGCAGACCTTCGAGGACTACCACGAGATGCTCGCACAGGTGCAGCCGGACATCGTCAGCATCTGCACCTGGCCGCATCTGCACGAGCAGATGACCATCGACTGCGCGCGCGCGGGCGTCGGGCTGATCTACTGCGAGAAGCCGATGGCCGACACGATCGGCGGCGCGCGTCGCATGCTCCAGGCCTGCGACGAAGCGGGCACGATGCTGTGCTTCAACCACCAGCGGCGCTACGGCGCGCCCTTCCGCATGGCGAAGGAGATGCTCGACGCCGGGCGGATCGGCAAGCTCCAGCGCATCGAGTGGGGCGGCTCGAACATCTACGACTACGGCTCGCACAACTTTGACATGGCCCAGTACTTCAACGATGAGACGCCGCCGGAGTGGATCATGGCGCAGGTGGACTACCACACCGAGAGCTACTGGTTCGGCGCGCACAACGAGAACGCGTGCCTCGGCCTGATCGCCTACGAGAACGGCGTCTTCGGGCTCGTCGCGACCGGCGACATGCAGGGCGTGGTGGCCTGCCACAACAAGCTGGTTGGCAGCGACGGGGTCATCGAACTGGGGAGTGCGGCCGAGGGTGCGGGCGCGTTGCGCGTGCGCAGCGCGGGCGAGTCCGAGTGGGAGCGGATCGACACCGACGGCGAGGGCATGCACGCGCAGGAGTACATCAACCGCGCGATCGCTGACTCGGTGAATGCGTTCCTCACCGGCGGCCGGTCGATGATGGACGCGCACAACGCGATCCACGGCACAGAAGCGATCTTCGGCTGCTGGGAATCGGCGCGGCTGCGCGCGCGTGTGGACGTCCCGATCGAGGCCGAGGACAACGCGCTCAACGCGATGGTGGAGGACGCGCAGCTCGACCCGCGCCCGGAGGCGGCGAAGGAGACGTCCTGAGGGACGGCTCGCCCGTGGGCATTGCCGGTAACGACGGCTGCACGGGCGGGACGCCCGTGCCACGGGGAGGCCGCCAGGCCAAGTCGTTGCCGTCGTGGGGCAGGCTTCCAGCCTGCCAACCGTTCGGTTGCACGGGCGAGACGCCCGTGGAGCCATTGCCGGAGCGAAGCTACCGAGCTACTCGACACCGCCACGCTCTCGCAGGAGTGCGGCGGTGTCTTCGTGTCCGTTCTCAAGAGCGAGCGCGAGCGGCGTGCGCGGGTCTGCGGGCCACGAGCGCGCATTCACGTCCGCGCCCGCGTCGAGCAGCACCCTCGCGGTCTCGGTGCGCCCGGCCATGGCCGACCGGTGCAGCGGTGAGAGGCCGTTGCGCACGTTGAGGTCGGCGCCCTGCGCCAGCAGCAGCTCGACCAACTCCGCCGAGTCGCTGCGCGCCGCGCGGTGCAGCGGCGTCTCCTCGTTCGCGTTGCGCGCGCTCACGTCTGCGCCCTCATCGAGCAGCATTCGCGCAAGCTCGACGCGTCCGTGCGCAGCCGCGATGTGCAGCGGCGTGTCGCCGCGCGTCTCACCCAGCAGAGCCCCGTGATCGCGCAGCCAGCCTACCGCCTCAACGCTCCCGCCTGCGTACGCCATGTACAGGGCAGATCGCCCGCCCGGCCCGGCGGAGTTCAGGTCCGCGCCATCCGCCACCAGCCGCTGCAGCCGGCGCACTTCTCCGAGCGCGGCGGCCACGTAGAGCGTGCGCTCAGCGCCTGCGTCCACGAGCTGCCGTAGCGCCTCGTCCCGGCCGCGCATGGCCGCGTAGTCGCCGGGAGTCCAACCGTCATCGGTGGCGAGCGCCACGTCCGCCCCGCGTTCGAGCAGCAGCGCCACCATCTCCGTGTGACCGGAGCCGGCGGCGCTGTGCAGGGCCGTGCCGCCGTTGCGCGACGCGTTCACATCGGCGCCGTGGTCGAGCAGCAGGCGCGCGGCCTCGACCTCCCCCGCCCACGCCGCGCGTGTGAGTGCATAGCCATCCTCGCTGCGGGCGTTGGGGTCCGCGCCGAGCTCGATCAGCGCGCTCATCATCGCCAGGTCTCCGCGAACCGCGGCCAGTGACAGCGGACAACGGCCGTAGGTCGCGGGGCGGTCCACCTCGGCGCCCTGCTCGATCAGGTAGCGCACGAGCACGACGTTGCCCGAGCCGACCGCCGCCTCCAGCACGGTGCCGTCGTAGTGCCCGAAGGTCGCGCGCACGTCCGCTCCGCGCTCCACCAGCAGCCGCGCCACGTCGAGATGCCCGCCCTTGCAGGCCACGTGCAGCGCGGTGCGGCGGTTGCGATCGGAGGCGTCCGCCTCCGCGCCGGCAGCCAGCAGTGCCGCGACGATTTCCGTGTGCCCGCCTTCGGCGGCGATGGCCAGCGGCGTGCCCCGGGCGCTGAGGCCGTACGATGCGCCGCCGGGGGCCTCAGGATCGGCGCCTGCGGCCAGCAGTGCCCGCGTCAACTCCGCCATCCCGGCCTGTGTGGCGAGATTCAGGGCCGTGGGAGAGTGCGGCGGTGGCTCCGTGGCGGCCTCCGCTGTCACCAGGGCCAGCGCCTGCTGCTCGTCGCCGAGGAGGATCGCGTCGTTCAGCGTGGGGACGTCCCCCGCGTCGAGGAGAACCTGCGCGATCGCGTCGTGACCCTCGGACGCCGCGACGCCTGCGGCAGTGATGTCCGCGCCCGTCTGCAGCGTCAGGTCCGCGCCGCGCTCGATCAGCAGCGCGGCAAGCTCCTCGTGGCCCAATTCCGCCGCCCAGTGCACGGGCGCGGCCGGGCAGTGCCGGGTCGGGCCCTCCTTCGGCGGCCCGGCGGTCGCGTTGATGTCCGCGCCCGCGTCGAGCAGCAGGCGCGCGACGTCAGCGTGTCCGCCGATGGCCGCGTAGTGTAGCGGCGTGGCGTCGGTCCAGATCGTGACGGTCGGGTCGGCCTCGTGCTCCAGCAGCGTGGACACGATCCGAGCGTGGCCCGCGTAGGCGGCTTCGAAGAGTGGGCGCTCGAGGTCGCCGGGGGCATGCACGTCAGCGCCCTCGGCGAGCAGCAGGGCGACGACCTCGTCCTGCCCGCGCTCGGCGGCGAGGTGCAGCGGGGTGCCGGCCCTGAAATACTCGTCGCGCGATCGCTCCGAGGCGGCGTTGACGTCCGCGCCCGCCTCGATCAGCATGCGCGCGATTTCCACGTCGCCGCGAGCGATCGCGTCGTGCAGCAGTGGCTGCCTGCCGGGACCGGGGTCGTCAGGGCCGGCGCCCTCGGCGAGGAGCGTCCGGACGCGCTCGGCGTCGCTTGCTGCGACGGCCATCGGCAAGGTCCAGTCTGCGCCCGCGTCCACGAGCGCGTTCATGGCCTCGATGTGCCGGGCGACTGCCGCAATCTCCGCGGGCGAATGCCCGGCATCGTTGCGCACGTTGGCCTGGGCGCCTGCGTCGAGCAGCACGCGGATGACCGGGAGGGAGCCATCCGTTGCGGCGAAGTGCAGCGGGGTGCTGCCGGCGCTCGTCTCGGCGTTCGGGTCGGCGCCGAGGCCCATCAGCATGGCCGCGACCTCAGGCTGCTCGTTCGCGGCGGCGAAGTGCAGGGGGAGCCAGCCGTTGCGCTCCTCGGGGATCATCTCCGCGCCGGCGTCGAGGAGCATGCGGATGATCGCCAGGTTCGACTGCATGGCGGCCCAGTGCAGCGGCCGGTCCCTGATCGTCTCGCCGGCCGGGGCATCGAGCGGCGCGCCGCGGTCGAGGAGCAGGCGCACGATCTCGGTGCGCCCCTCGCGGGCGGCGAGATGCAGGGGCGTGCCGAAGCCGTTGCTCTTGCGGAAGAGCTTGCCATACCGGTCGATGGGCGCGTCGTGGTCGAGGAGCCAGGTGACGAGGTCCACGTCGCCACCGAAGACCGCCGCGAGCAGCAGCGACCACTCCGGGGCGTAGCACAGCTCCGTCGAAGCGCCGGCATCGATGAGCAGGTGGAAGACGTCCGCGTGGCCGAACAGCGCAGCCCAGTAGAGCGCGGGCGGATGGCCCTCGCTGTCGGGCGCGTTCGGGTCCGCGCCGTCCGCGAGGAGCGTGCGGGCCTCCTCGGCGTCACCGGACGAAGCGGCGTGGAACAGCGTACCGCGGCGCTGAGCGTGACATGCGCCTGCGGCGACGAGCAGCACCAGTGCGATCGCGACGAACCGCGCGCGGGCCATCTCAGCTTCCCCTGTGCGGCGATGGTGTGCGCTTCTCAGGTTGTTCGACACCGGGCGGGAGAAAGTTACATCGGTCTCAGGGCAACGCTCCCGGAATCAGACGCAGAAGCCGCTCCAGCGTATCTGAGCCCGCGTACCCGCAGAGGCGCACAGGGCAGTGATGATCGCGAGCGTTCGCATGAAGGGCGCTCCTGAGTGGACCGTGAGTGTGCGCGGGCTGGTTCGGCGGGGGAGAGCGGGGGACCTGCGAGGCGGCGCTGCCTCGCACTTCCGCCCTCCTCCGGTCCGTGCTATACTCGAAGCGAACACGAATCAGCCCGACGTCCTGGGGTGCTGAGATGACCCACAAGCTTCTCTGCATGGCCATGCTGCTGGCAACGCTCGCGTCCGCGTGGGCGGATGAGCCGCCGATCCTGCGCTACTCCTCGTGGATGCTCGTGCCGCCGACCACCGTGCGCGTGGAATCGCGCCCCTACGGGATGCTTCACGATGACTACACCTACCGCGACCAGCCGAGCTTCAGCGTGATCGGCCTCGACGGCGACACGCTCGCCACGATTGACGGGAAGCTCGGCGCGAGCACGACCGTCAGCGTGCCCGACGCCGGCCCGCTCGCGCTCCTGCACCTGCAGCCGGGCAACAACTACGCGGTGCCGCAGCCGGCGAGCGAGGTCTACTGGTACATCGCCACGCCCGAGGCCCCGTTGAATGTCGTGCGGGGCTTCGACGCGCTCTACTTCTGGCTGCCGCCGGGTCTGAGCGCCGCGACGATCTTCTGCCACGCGTTCTCAGTCGGGGAGGCGGGGAAGCTGATCGTGTCCGACCTTGGCGGCAATGAGATCGTGAGCCTCGAGAGCGACTTTAACGAGCCCGAAGCGCTACTCTTCCAGGCACCCGCGATGGGGGAGGACGGCGCGCTCCTGCGGCTGTCGCTGGTGAAGCCCGCGAATCCCGAGTGGACGATCGACGACGCGAAGGTCTGGCTTGGGCCGGAGATCCCCGGGCTGCTCGCGCCGACGCCTGAGGGCGCCGAGGAGGCGCGGAAGATTGCGCCGCTGCTCGGCATCGAGACCGACTGGACGCCGCTACTCGACTTCGAGGGCGCCGACAACCCGATCGGGACGATCCAGTGGTCGAAGCTGGTCGAGGAGGGCGCGGCGCTACCCGCGTACGAGGTGTCGCTGAGCGATGAGCAGCACTTCGGCGGCGAGCAGTCGCTGCGCGTGGCGATGCGCTTCCCCGAGGACTACGCGGAGCCGTGGCAGCAGCTCAAGCTCTTCACGAAGCCGCTTGCGGCCGATGACATCGGCAAGGTGCGGCTGTTCATGTTCGGCGACGGCTCCGGCCGGGCGCTGCGTATTCGCGTGCGTGACGCCTCGCAGGAGCAGCACTACTTCGACGCGGGGAAGCTTGACTGGGTTGGCTGGAAGGCCATCGTTGCGGACCTTGAGGGCGCGGCGTCGGCCATCAGCGGCGGCGACGAGAACAAGCGCATCGACGGGCCGACCGTGAACGTGGTGGTGGAGATCGCGCACTCGCGCGGCCGGCCGCTGGAGTCGGTAGTCTACGTCGATGACATCGCAATCGCTCCCGCGCACCGCACCGAAAGCGGGGAGGCACAATGAAGCGCGCACTCGTCGCACTCCTGACGCTCACGGTCCTCGCCGCCCCGGCTTTCGCCACGCGCGAGCCGACCGTGCCGCCGGTCTACTACCTGATCGACTACGGGCGGGAGCACCTCGACAACGCGGAGTATGTCCAGTGGATCGCCGAACTGCCGCCCGACCTGCTGCACTTTGGCAAGGACGTGCCGATGACGCACATCTACGGCCCGATCGCGGCCGTCGGCGGAGAGAATCAGGCGCATGGGCGCAACCGCGCGGACATCCGGCGGCTCACCCCCGCCGAGGTGCAGGAGCGCATCGAGACGCTCCAGCGCATGACCGCCGCGCTGCACGCCGCGGGCGTGGAGCTTGTGATGCCCTACACGTCCTCGATCACCTTCGCGGGCAACCCCGACACGCGCGAGGGCCTCTTCGACTTCTACGACCACTGGAACGAGTACGCGCAGTTCGGCCTCGGCCCCAAGCCCGGGGACGATCCGGTCGAGTGGCTCGCATACAGGGCCGACGGCTCGCGCTACACCTTCGGCAAAGAGGAGAAGCCTGCGTACTTCACCGGCATGGATCGCTACGTGGCGGCGATCACGCATCCGGACTGGCGCGATTGGCTGGTGGACGTGCACCGGCTGGTGGGCGAGGCGGGCTATGACGGGGCGTTCCCGGACAACACGAGCCCGGTCGGCGACTACTCCGCGCACGCGCAGGCGGCGTTCCGCGAGTATCTGCGCGAGAAGTTCAGCGCGGCGGAGATTCGCGAGCTGTTCGGCGTGGAGGGCGCGGACGCGGTCACGCTTCCGGCCACGAATGAGGGCATCGCGTGGGTGGAGGCAAGGCGCTTCTGGCACGTGAGCCTCGGGCAGCACGCGCACGCGATGCGCGAGGGCGGCAGACAGGCCAACCCGGACTTCGTGCTCTTCCCGAACCTGGGTGGCCCGACGCACGTGGCCGAGTACATGGTCGGCAACGCGGACTACTACATGGCCGAGGGCGGCGCGGGGCTCGACGGCGCGGGCTGCACCGTGCAGCGCGTGATCGGTGACGTGACCTACCGCCAGGTGCATGACAACATCATCGACTACGTCTACGGCCGCGACCTGCCCGGCGACCTGCGCACGATGCTGCTGAAGATGGGGCCGATGCCCGATTCGCGCAAGCTGATCCTCGCGGAGGCCGCGGCGTTCGGCTCAGGCGCCTACAACGGCGTGCGGCCAAGCTCGCGCGAGCTGCAGGCGCCCTACATCCGCTTCCTGCGCGACAACGCGGACGTGTATGACGCGAAGGTCTCATCCGCGCGCATCGCGATGCCCTTCTTCCCGATGCGCGACTACTACCGCATGGACGGTCAGACGTCGCGGCACACCTCGACCGCGCGCAGCATCTTCCTGCGCCTCGCGGAACTGCAGATCCCCTGCGACCTGTTTTCCGAGACCGGGCTGGAGGCGGTTGCGCTCGCGACCTACGATGCGCTGATCGTGCCGGAGCTGAAGTTCGTCTCCGACGAGCACCTCGCGCTGCTGCGCGGCTTCGTGGAGGGCGGCGGGACGCTCATCGCGGTCGGGGAGTTCGCGACGCATGATGAACTCATGCGCCCGCGCGCGCAGGCGGATTGGCTGCCGGCCGCGGACGCGACCGGCTCGCTCGGCGAGGGCACGATCGCTCGCCGGGAGTTGCTGCCAACAGAGAGCGGGCTGATCGAGCTGCTCGCGCCGATGGGCGAGACGCGGCTGGTGGTCGAGGAGGGGCGCGACGCGCATCCGCTGATGCGCAGCTCGTGCTACGCGGACGCGGACGAGGTGGTCGTGCACCTGCTGAACTACTCGGTGCCGATCGAGCCCGGGCCGGGGGAGACGGTGGCGCGGACGGACGTGCGCGTGCGCGTTCCGCTGCCGGAGGGCGCGCGGGTTGCGGGCGTGGAGTGCATCGCACCGGAGATGGAGAGCTTCGCGCCACGGTATGAGGTGCGCGACGGCGCGTGCTTTTTTACAGTGCCGGAGGTGCCGATTTACGTGGTCTGCCGGGTGAATCTGGGATGAGTGGCTGCCGCAGGCAACCGTGAGCAGTGATGGGAGAAAGTGTGAGGTTTGCGAGAGGCAATAGGGTGCCGCGGTGTGTATAATGGCATACGAGATCTTCTGTCTCAGGCTATTGGAAAAGGGGTCTGAACAATGCGAAGACTGGCGATAGCGTCGATAGTGTGCCTCCTGGGGTGCTGCGCCGCGGCGTACGCCGACAGTGATGATGTAGTCTACGTCGGTAGTGGTGATCTCTTCTACAACAGTGGTGATCTCTCCTCCGGCGGGCTCGAGGCGACAGGCCACTGGATGAACAGCGCCACGGTACTCGAGTGGGACGTGACCCTTGCGCCCTCCGGGCTCTTCAACTACTACTACAGGCTGTACGTCCCCGAGCACGCGGTGAGCCACCTGATCCTCGAGACCAGCCCAAACCTTGCAGATGCCGACGTGACGAACGTCAAGGGCTCGTTCGTTGACGGAACGGAGTCCTGGAACATCGACCTCTTCCCGAAGGACGAAGGCAGTAGCAACCCGTACATGCCGGAAGACCTTTATGGCATCAAGTTCGAGCTGGGCGGCGACTTCACTGACCTCTGGTTCTCGTTCGATTGTCCGCGCGTTCCGGTGTGGGGCGACTTCTACGCCAAGGACGGCAACGATGGCACGGACACCGCGCTGTGGAACCAGGGCTTCGGGACGGGAGACCCGATGGATCCCCCGGCGGGTGATGGCTCGGACTCGTTCCGAGTACTGAGGCCGGACACGGAGACCGGTAGCCAGCCGCCGACCGATGACAGCCCCGAGCCCGCCACCTGGATACTGCTTGCAGTGACGGGCATCGTGGCAGCCGGCCGACGCCGACGCAATCGCTAAGAGCGCAACTGACGCGCGCCGATCAGTAGTTGCTCGGATCGGCCAGCGCGTTGCGCATGCGACGGTAGACGTTGCCATCGTAAAAGTTGCTGACATGCTGACCCGGCGGGACGAGCTCGTCCACACGAGAGAGCTCGTCCTGCGTCAGTTCTAGCTCGTAGCTGCTCAGCGTCGAGCGAAGCTGCTCGACCGTGCGCGGGCCGATCAGGATGGAGGTCACGCCCGGCCGCGTGAGCAGCCAGGCGTGCGCGAACTCCGCGAGCGTCACCCCGCGCGCCTCCGCGAGCGGGATCAGCCCCTCGACCACGTCCAGCGCCGCTTCGGTGAAGCGGTCGCTCTCCTCGGTGCTCGTATTGATCCAGCGGCCCACGTCCGGCATGTCCGTGGCTTTGCGGTACTTGCCCGAGAGCAGCCCGTACGCGAGCGGCCCCCACACGCACACGCCGATGCCCTGCCGCTGCGCCATCCACAGCAACTCGTTCTCGACGCCGCGGTCGAGGATTTGATAGGGCGGCTGCTCGGCGACGAAGCGCGGCAGGCCGCGCGCCTGCGAGATCGCCAGGCCTTCCATGATGAGCGTCGGCGGCCACTTCGAGGTGCCGACGTAGAGCAGCTTGCCCTGCTGCACCAGCGTGTCGAGCGTCTCGAGGATCTCGTCCATCGGCGTGGTGAGGTCCACGATGTGCAGGTAAAACAGGTCGATCCGGTCGGTCTTCAGGCGCCGCAGGCTGTCCTCGACCGAGCGCGTGAGGTGGTAGCGGCTCGCCCCACGATCGTTCGGCCCATCGCCCATCGCTGCGACGGCCTTCGTCGCGAGCACGACCTCATCCCGGCGTCCGTTGGCGGCGAGGATGTTGCCCACCGCGGTCTCCGAGATCCCTCGCCCGTAGACATTTGCGGTGTCCACGAAGTTGATCCCCGCATCGAGGGCCTCGGCGACGATCTGCTTCCACGCCTCCTCTTCCTCGGGCTTGCGGATGTTCATCGTCCCGAGGCAGAAGCGCGACACGCGGCATCCGGTGCGTCCGAGCTGCACGTAGTCCATGGGTTTGATGCCTCCCGGTATTGTCAGTGCTGGAGGCTTCGTCGGGAGGCGTGGGATACCTCCGCCGGAACGGCGGCCTCACCCCCCTCGGTCCCCCCTCTCCCTGGACGCCGCAAACGACGCGGCGTCTGGCGGGACGAGGGGGGAAGAACGGCATCGCCGGGCCGCGGTGGGAGCCCTCCGCGCGTTGTAGGAAGGTCCCGGCCCTCCCGCGCGGAAAGACCCTCGCGGAATCTCGGCTGCGCGGGAGGTCGCCGACATGCAGCAGATCGTGCGAGACAGAGCAGTCGCAAGAGACATGGGCAGCTATGACGCGCTGGTGCACGGAGGTGGGCTGAGCGGCTGGGCGGCGGCAGTGAGCCTGGCACGCGCGGGCCGCTCGGTGCTGCTGGCCACGCCACGCACATCGCTTGGACACGAGGTCTGGGCCGCGATGAGCACGTGGTGGCCGCCGGAACTTGATACGCCGGAGTTGTGGAGCGGGATCGTGTCCGAGCTTGAGCGCGTGAACGCCGTGCGCGACACGCTCGTCGATCCGGTCGCCACGCAGGTTGCGCTCGAACGTGCCGCCGAGGAGGCGGGCGTCGAGTTGCTCCTGCAGGTGCGGGCGCACCCCGGCGAAGACGATCTGACGCTCCTAAGCGGGCGCTGGGGTTTGCTGGCGGCGCGCAGCAGCGTGGTGATCGACGCGGGCGAGCGCGCGCGGCTGGCGGTGGAGGCCGGAGCGAAGACGCGTCTGCGCGAGACCGACGAGCCGGTCATCCGCCGCGCGCTGATGGTGAAGACGGGCGTGGCCGAGCCGGAGCGCATCGAGGTCGGCGCCGACCTTTCGTTGGTCGATGGCACGGTGATGGCGTGGACGGGCCTGTGGCCGGGCGACGTGATCCTGCACGCCGAGCTCGACCTGCCCACCGGCGACATGAGCGCGCTGGAGACGCAGTCGCGGCGGACGATGGCTGAGATCGCCATCCGCCTGCGTCGCGGGCGCGAGGACTTCGCGCAGGGCAGCCTCGTGCACATCGCGCACGACTCGATCCTGCCACGCAGGCGCGTGCTGGAGGCGTCAGATGACGCGACGGTGCTCGCGCAGGTGCAGGGCGCGTGCGCGCGCGACGGTGGGGCCTGCGAGGTCACGCGCGGGATGATGCTGCCCGAGGGCGCGGGTGACCTGATCGCCGCATCGCCCGCGCTGGACCTCGGCGAGATCAGCGCGCAGTCGTGCTATCACGCGCCGAACGCGGTCGCGCTGGGCGTGGCCGCGGCGGCACTTGCCGCCGAGAGGCTTTGAGGGAGGTCGTGACAGTGAGCGAGCTTCAGATTCGCGATGCGCTTGAGGCGCCTGAGACCGTGGAGGCGGGCGGCGAGTCGCTGGCCGTGGCCGCGATGGTGGACGTGGTGGTCGCGGGAGGCGGGCCGGCGGGAGCGCTCGCGGCCATCGCCGCGGGTCGGCAGGGCGCGGACGTGATTCTCGTCGAGGCGCAGCCGTTCTTGGGCGGCATCGGCACCGGCGGCCCGATCCATCACTACTACTGGGGCCTCAGCGGCGGCCTGCAGGACGAGCTGGATCGCCGCAACTCGGAGCTCGACCCGACGCTGTGTGCGAGCGTGCGCGGCTGGCACCCGGAGGGCCGCAAGCTCGCCCTCGACACGATGGTGGAGCTCGCGGGCGTCGAGGTCTGGCTACGCACGAGCATAGTGGGCGCGGTCGTCGAGGACGGGACGGTGCGCGGCGTGGTCGTCGATGGCGAGCGCGGCCGCGCGGTGATCCTCGCGCATGTGGTGATCGACGCGACCGGCGACGGCGACGTGGCGGCGCTCGCGGGCGCGCAGTGGATGATGGGCCGCGAGGGCGATGACATGCCGATGGCCTACTCGCTCACCCCCGGCGTCAGCCACCCGACCCTCGACGCGCAGGTCTCGCACGCGAACTTCGACGCGGGCTGGGTGTACCCGAACGACCCGGTGGACTACTCGCGCGGCTTCACCATCGCCCGCCGCTACCTCTGGCGCGAGCCCTACGATGAGAATAACCGCCTGCAGTACTGCGGCGCGCTCCTGGGCGTGCGCGAAAGCCGCACGGTGCTGGGCGAGTACGTGCTGACGCTTGGCGACCTGTTCTTCGGCCAGTGCTTCCCCGACACCGTCGGCAAGACGCGCAGCCACTACGACAACCACGCGCGCGACTACGCGCTGGAGGGCGAGGAGGCGCGCATCTACTGCGACGTGACGGGCAACTGGAAGTCGGCGCTGCAGTGCGACCTGCCCTACGGCGTGCTCGTGCCGAAGGACCTCGACGGGCTGCTGCTGTCCGGGCGCTGCATCTCGATGACGCACGACGCCGCCGCCGCGGTGCGCATGATGAAGGATATGCACCGGATCGGCGAGGCGGCGGGGATCGCGGCGGCGCTGGCCGCGCGCGACGAGGTGGGCGTGCGCGAGATCGACGTGGCCGAGTTGCAGCGCGAGCTCGTGAAGACCGGCATCCTCACCGACGAGGAGATCGAGGCCGGCAGGCGCGAGCAGCGCCGGCAGCCGCGGCCGATCGACGACCTGATCGGCGCGCTGATGGGGGAGCAGCGCGAGCTGGCGATGTGGGAGCTGTACTGCCATCGCACCGACGCGCATGATGCGCTGATCGAGGCGATGGCGGCGGGCGACGAGCGCTCACGCTGGGCGGCTCTGGTGCTGGGCGCGCAGGGCGTGGAGGCGGCGCGGCCGATGCTCGTGGCGATGCTGCGCGAGCGCGACGAGACCGTGCCGTGCATCCACCCGTTCGTGCAGCCGCGCTGGGTGAGCGCGCTGGCATGCCTCGCGCGCGACCCGCGGCCCGAGGAGCGCGAGCTCTACGAGGCCGCGCTGGACGCCGAGACCAACTTCGGCGAGCCGTGGCTCTACGCGCTGGAGGGGATGGAGGGCGCGCTCGCGCCCGGCGACGAGCGGTCGGCGGAGGCGGTGCGGCGGTTCCTCGAGCGCCTGCGCGCAGACGAGGTGTACTGGCGCGACAACTACGATCCGAAGCGCCATCCGGGCTGGAAGTTCGAGCTGGCGGCGGCGAAGGCGCTGCGCGCGTTGGGCGACCCGATGGGGGAGGAGATCATCCGCCGCTACGCCGACGACCGGCGGCTGACGGTGCAGAGCTACGCGCGGAAGGTGCTGGGGGAGTAGGGGGGACGCAGGATGGCGAGCGGCATCACCGTGGCACGGGCGTCCCGCCCGTGCAGCCGTCGCACTGCGTGAACGGCTCCCCGGCGGGGGCGCCGGGGCCACAACGGCTACGGCTGACGGCAACGGCGGCAGGCTGGAAGCCTGCCCCACGAACGGCGTGGATGCTACTCCTCGCCGCGTACCTCGAACTCCTCGATGATCCCGGCAAGCTCCTCGTGCAAGTCGGGGGGGATGCGGGCCGGCAGCGCCACCGACTCCCGCAGCCAGCGCACCGGGCAGCCCTCCGAGCGGAAGAGCTGCACCACCCACCGCCGCGCGCCCAGCTCCGCAAGCTCGGTCGCAATCTGTCGCAGGTGTGCATGCGTCAGCAGCGCCGGGTGATACGTGGTGCGTAGCTCGTGTGCGATGCCCGATGCGATGATGATCCGTGCCGACGCGCGCGCGGGCCGGCCGCTTGAGGGGATCTGCGTCACAAGCTCGTAGTCGTCGAACGGGGCCTTCGCGTCCATCGCGACGAAGCTCAGCACGCCCGTGTCGAGCGCCGCCTGCAGCGCCTGCGGGTCGCAGCCATTTGTTTGCAGCGCGACCGCGAAGCCCATCGCCGCAACCTCGCGCAGTGCGTCAGGGAGCTGCGACTGGTAGGTGGGCTCGCCGCCGGAGAAGATGACCGCGTCGATGAAGCCGCGGCGCGCTTCGAGCAGCCTGACGGTGGCCGACCACGGCGTCACGCCGGCGGCGGTGAGGGGGGTGAGTTCGGCGTTGTGGCAGTAGCGGCACTTCCACGGGCAGCCCTGCAGGAACACGACCGCCGAGAGGCGGCCGGGCCACTCGACGGTGGTCAGAGGCTCAAAACCCCCGACGCGCAGGCGGGGGCGATCCCCATCCGCGGTCGAGGGTTCGGGAAATCGCTTCGGCACGTCCATCCGCTACAGCCCCAGCTTCTCCTGGCCAGACGGGGTCTGGTAGGCCGAGGGCGGCTCCAGGAACGCGCGGCGGTCGGCGTACTCCGACTGCTTGCCCGCGTTCCACATTGAGACCGGGCGGTAGTACCCCATCACCCGCGTCCAGACCTCACAGCGTGTGCGCTCCGTCTCCCCAAGCTGAACCTCGGCTGTCTGCTTCTCCCTGTCGCGATCCATTCCTGTCGCCTTCCCCTGCGTAACTGTGCGGCGTAGTGTGGTATTTGCTGTGATCCGCCGCCGGGCCAATACTTCTTCCCGGCGCCGGGCTGACCTCCTGCTACTTCGCGCTCGCTGTCGCGTCGGACGGGCGCTTGTCTGTGATCCGTTCTGTGTCGCACTTCGGGCAGAACTCGTGCTCGCCGGCGAGGTAGCCGTGGCGCGGGCAGATCGAGAACGTGGGCGTGATCGTGAGGTACGGGATGCGGAAGCGCTCCAGCGTGCGCCGGACCAGCAGCTTGCAGGCCTCGGCGGAGCTGATGCGCTCGGGCATGTACATGTGGAAGACTGTCCCACCGGTGTAGAGGCGCTGCAGCTCCTCCTGATGCTCCAGCGCCTTGAACGGGTCCTCCGTCCACCCGACCGGGAGTTGGCTTGAGTTCGTGTAGTAGGGCGCGCTCTCGGGGCCCGATTGGATGGCGTCCGGCCAGCGCTTATTGTCCTCGCGAGCGAAGCGGTAGGTCGCGCTCTCGGCGGGCGTGGCCTCCAGATTGTAGAGGTGCCCCGTCTCCTCCTGGATCGCGACGAGCCGCTCGCGGATGTGGGTGAGCAGGTCGATGGCGAACTGCCGCCCCCAGTCATCGGTGATGTCGTGCTTGCCATCGGTGAAGTTGGCGACGCACTCGTGAATGCCGTTGACGCCGACGGTGCTGAAATGATTGCGCAGGTGGAAACCATCGACCTCGCCGAGATAGCGCTGGGTGTAGGGCAGCAGGCCATTGTTGATGCAGCGCTCGACGGTCTTGCGCTTGAGTTCGAGGCTCTCGGCGGCGATGTCGAGCAACTCGTCGGTGCGCTGGTAGAGCGCGGCGATGTCGCCCTTGGCGAGGTAGCCGAGGCGCGCGCAGTTGAGCGTGACGACGCCGACCGAGCCGGTCTGTTCGGCGGAGCCGAAGAGGCCGTTGCCGCGCTTGAGGAGCTGGTTCAGGTCGAGTTGCAGCCGGCAGCACATCGAGCGGACCATGTGCGGCTCCAGGTCGGAGTTGAGGAAGTTCTGGAAGTACGGGATACCGTACTTGGCGGTCATCTCGAACAGGCGGTTGGTGTTCGGGCTGTCCCACGGGAAGTCGCGGGTGATGTTGTAAGTCGGGATCGGGAAGGTGAAGACGCGCCCGCGCCAGTCGCCGGTGGTCATGACCTCGAGGAAGGCCTGGTTGATGAGGCCCATCTCGTCCTCGAGCTCGCCGTAGGTGAAGTCGGCCTCCTCATCGCCGAGCTTCGGGTGCTGCTCGCGCAGGTCTTCCGGGCAGGTCCAGTCGAGCGTGATATTGGTAAAGGGCGTCTGCGTGCCCCAGCGCGACGGCACGTTGAGGTTGTAGACGAACTCCTGGATGCACTGCTTCACTTCGGCGTAGCGCAGCTGGTCCTTGCGCACGTAGGGCGCAAGGTAGGTGTCGAAGCTGCTGAACGCCTGCGCCCCGGCCCACTCGTTCTGCAGTGTGCCGAGGAAGTTGACCATCTGCCCGACGGCCGAGGAGAGGTGCTTCGCCGGCGCGGCCTCGACCTTGCCCGGCACGCCGTTGAGGCCCTGGTAGAGCAGGTCGCGCAGCGACCAGCCCGCACAGTAGCCCGAGAGCATGTCGAGGTCGTGGATGTGCAGGTCGCCGCGGCGGTGTGCCTGCCCGACCTCGCTCGGGTAGACTTCGCTGAGCCAGTAGTTCGCGGTGACTTTCCCCGCGACGTTAAGGATCAGGCCGCCGAGCGAATAGCCCTGATTGGCGTTGGCGTGGACGCGCCAGTCGGCCTCCTCGAGGTACTCGTTCACCGAGCTGACCGCGTCGATGAGCACCCGCTGGTCATCGCGCACACGCTTGCGCTGCTCGCGGTACACGATGTACTTGCGGGCGGTGACGAAGTAGTCGGCCTCGATGAGGACCTGCTCGACGATGTCCTGGATCTGCTCTACGGAGGGGCTGTCGGACCAACTGCGGTGCCGCATGACCTTGAGGACCTGTGCCGCGAGTTGCCCTGCCTCGTCGCGGGCGAATTCACCGGAGGCGTTGCCGGCCTTGAGGATCGCGACCTCGATCCGCGAGGGATCGAAGGGCACGCGCTGGCCGTCTCGCTTGATGACCTCACGTACGCCAAGGTTCGGGTCGAGGTCCATCGACGCGCTTCCCTCCCAGGCGCCCGCATGCAGCGGGAGCGTCAACGTTGGTGCGGTGCAGAGCTATGAGCGGTGCCGCATCTTCATCGGGTGCGTCAGCGGTCGCTGGTCAGACTTCCCCAGGTGCCGCGACCGACTCTCCCACCCGTGCCGTCCGCCGATGTCCCCTTCGCGGGCCCCGAGACCGGACCTCCTCAGGAGACCGAGCATCTTCGGCCGCGAGCGTTCAGGGCTGTTTAACATTCATGGTCGGAAAGTGCACTCACTTATACAACGACCGCGCGGGCGAGTCAAGGCGAGATAGAGGATCGTCGATTCGGACCCGCTGGAGACGCTGAGAGGCGCCTCTTGCGGCTGCGAGACGACACTCTCAGAGGAGGGCGACGCCCCGCGGGCGTGGAGGGAACGGTGGCCGGAGCAGGGAACAGCGCCCCAAGCTTCCCGCGCCCAGCACGCCGGTGGAGGTGCCGATCGTGACCGACAGAGAGCGCTTCAACGCCTGGATGCACTTCGAAGACGTAGACCGCGCGCCGATCTGGGAGGTCATCGGCTGGTGGCCCGAGGCCCTCGACCGCTGGCGCGACGAGGGAATGCCGGAGGACGTGACGCCGCAGCAGTACTTCGGCGTGGACCACCACGAGCGGCTGCCCATCGCCACGGAGGTCTACCCCGGCTTCCACGCCGAGACGCTGCTTGAGGACGATGAGCAGATCGTCTACCGCGACGGCGAAGGCGTGACCATGCGCAAGCTCAAGCACGGCCCGCGCAGCATGCCGCAGTTCCTCCGCTACCCGGTGGCGACGCGGGAGGACTGGGAGCAGTTCAAGCGCGAGCGCCTCAACCCCGACTCGCCGGGGCGCTTCCCGCAGAACTGGGAGTTCACGATGCGCTCGATGAGTCTGCGCGACTTCCCGACCTCAGTGCACGCGGGGAGCCTCTTCGGGCGCCCGCGCAACTGGATGGGCATCGAGAACATCTCCTACGCGCTCTACGACGACCCCGGCCTCGTCGAGGACATGGTGCGGACGATGGCCGACCTGTCGATCGCGATCCTGGAGAAGGTCTTCGCCGCGACCGATCAGGTGGACTACGCCATCATGTGGGAGGACATGTGCTTCAACCACGGCTGCCTGATCAGCCCGGAACACTTCGAGCGCATGCTCGTGCCGCAGTACCAGCGCATCACCGAGGTCCTGCACTCGAACGGCGTGGACGTGATCCTGCTCGATTGCGACGGCTACCACGACGAGATTCTGCCGCTGTGGATAGAGGGCGGCGTCACGGGCATCTATCCGCTGGAGGTCGCGGCGGGGGAGGACGCGGTGTCGCTGCGCAAGCAGTACCCGGAGCTGCTGCTGGTCGGCGGCATCGACAAGCGGGCGCTCGCCAGAGATCGCGCGGCAGTCAAGGCGGAGGTCGATCGCACGGTCCCGTTCATGCTCGAGCACGGCGGCTGGATCACCTCGGTCGATCACTCCGTGCCGCACGACGTGCCGCTGGAGAACTACCAGTACTACCTGGATCTGGTGCGCGGGTA
>JALGSW010000082.1 GCA_029821635.1 Candidatus Zipacnadia bacterium | reverse complement strand
TCCATCGTGTTGGCGTGGCTTGGCGGGAAGAGCGACTCCGTCATCCTGGCGGTGTGCGGCGTCTCGACGTACGCGGTCAGCTCCGCCGGGCGCCAGGCGGTGTGGAAGCCGAAGCGCCGCGCAGGATAGTGCAGCGGCACATGCGGGACGCCCTCGATCAGCCGCGGGGCGTCAGCGATGCGATGACCCCGGCCATTGAGGATGACCTCGTCCTGGCCCATGACCATCGTCAACGTCTGGCCGCCCCTTCGCGCGATCACCACGTCCAGCGCCGGGTCCCACTCGACGCGGGCGCCCAGCAGCCGCAGGTAAGGCACCGCCGGCGCCAGCAGGTGTACGTCATCAATGAGCCAGACGGGGCTCCCCAGCGGCATCGGGCGTTCATCCAGTAGCGCCTGGACCGGCACCCGCCCACATATGCCCGGCGTAGCGACCAGCCAAGCCAACCCGGCCATCATCAGGACGCGTTCACACGTGCGCATCACAGACGCCACCTCCAGAGGAATACCCATCAACGCACGGCCTCACTCGGCTGATGCGCCCCTGCTACCGCATTCGCCACAGAGCGCGCTCACGTTACCTTGATGCGGCCGCCCCCAGCGCCAGCTCCAGCACCTTCGTGTACATCGCGTTGCGCTCGGCGTCGTAAGGCTTCGTCTGCGCCGCGCTGGAGGCGTAGATCCAATTCCAGTCATACGCGGTAAAGAGCGTCTCGAACATCGGCAGGTGGTCGTCGAGGTTCCGGATCGTCGCATTCTCGCCAGGGCGGTCCTTCATGAAGCCCGTGTTGATCGACAGGTCGTGGTAGGGCGAGATCGTGCCCGCCAGGAAGAAGTGGTCCGGAAACTCCTCGAGGAAGGGCGCCAGGTCCCGGTCACGCTCGACGATCTTCGCCCGCAGCGCCTCCGGCGTCGGGTTGTAATAGCCCGGCGTCTGCTCGCCGCCGCACAGGTACTTGCACGGGAGGCCCTGCGCCTTCGCGTAGCGCAGGAAGCCGAGGCTCATGTGCCCCGGCACGGGGTGTACCGTGCCCTCGTAGCCGGGAAGCTCCTCTATCACGTCCAGCCGGCTGAAGAGCGTCCAGACGATGCACTCGGGATACTCCTCCTCGACCAACTTCGCGATGTCCTCACCCACCAGCTCGCACTTGCGGATCGTCTCCGCGTAGCTCTCCCCGCGCCGCTCGGCGGTGTACTTGATGTGATACGAGGGGTAGTTGTTGTATGCCTCCAGGTCCACGACGATCCCCGGCGAGCCCCAATACTTCGCCGCGCGGATCGCGAGCCGGAACATCTCCATCATGTCCGCCCGCGCGCCCGTCTCGTTGTCGAGGTCGAGGATCGGGATGCGCTCGAAGTACTCCGGGTCGGGCGCGTTGCGGCCCGCATGGCCGCTGGCGTCCTCCGGTGAGCCTATGAAGCGGTTGGTGAAGACCCACGGCCACAGGTCGATCTTGAGGACCGCCCGCGCCTCGTCGAGCTTCGGCAGCAGGTCCTCCCACTCGCCGACCGGATCGGTGTGATAGCCGCCCCAGAACGGGAATGCGACGCCTGCGTAGGCCGAATCGTTGAGCACCGCGAGCGGCTCGAGGCTTTCACCGCGCCACATCGTCGAGGAGTAGAAGCTGATGAGGTCCAGGTAGGTGCGCTTCCCCGGCTCGAGGCTGCGGAAGTACTGCTCGCGGCTGTCGAGCACCGCGCCTCCCTCGCCGAGCAGCTCGATCAGGGCGTGATGGCCACCCGCGGGCACGCCCTCGAGCGGCATCGTGAAGACCTCGTGCTGCCCCTCCAGCCGCCAGCGCAGTCGGCCCTGCTGAGCGCCATCGGGCCCCGTGACGGTGCACTGCACGCTGTGCGTCGCCGGGTCGGGCCGGCCCTCGACGGAGACGTCCACGCTGAGCGTCTCGCGGTCGGGCACGCGCGAGGCGGCGGATGCGCTCAGGAAGACCGGCGAGCTCCGGCGCGCAAGCTGCATGTCATCGATGAAGAAGTCCACGCGATCGCCATCCTGGTACCAGCCCTCCGCCACGTAGAAGCTGATGCGATCCACGCGGCTCCAGTCGCGCTCGGGCTCCAGCGGCACAGAGACGCGCTGCCAGCGATTGGGCTCGATCCCGGGGATGGTGTACCACTCGCCGCCGCGCGACTCCTCGCCCTCGGGGAAGAAGCCCACGCGCAGCACGCGGTCCTGCGGCAGCGACGCCTCCGTGCGCGTGTAGAGCCAGAAGAACACGCGGTCATACTCGCGCCAGTCGAGCGGCGGGTCGAGCTGGCGGGTCATCATCGGCCAGCCCTTCGGGTACTGCTCGCCCTCCTTCGGCGTCCAGTCCACGCGAACCATGAAGGCCAGCGAGCGCTCGCCCTCGTGGACGACTTCGGCACTGGGCGCGATCCCGACCTCACGCTGGGCCATGTCGGTGACCGGGTCGCCCTTGACCCACGGGGAGCAGTCCTCGAAGTCGTCGAACGGGGTGTACTCGAACTCGTCGGCGTGCGCGATGGCACAGAGCACGAGCGCGGCGAGGATCGGGCGGATGGCTCGCATCGTCGGGCCTCCTCCGTCGATCTGGCAGGGCTCTCATCGACAGATTCGCCTCCGTAGCCTCGGAATCCTTGCCATGGACGCAGGGCCGCCGCAGGAGGAATGCGCGAGCCGCGCGGGAACCAGCCCGTGAGGTGATCGGATCCATGCGCGCAAGGGCCCTGATGTTGCTGCTGCTCGGCGGCGTGATCGTCGCGGCTTCGCCGGGAAGCGCCCAGCTTCCCGACGCGACCCCGGTGCTTCCCGAGGACGCGTGGGAGGCCGCCTCGTTCATCGCGCCCGATGGAGCGGCCGAGTGTGAGTTCGCCGCAGCCGAAGACGCCGGCGAGCCGGCCGTCGCTCACATACACGTCGGCGCGGTGCAGGAGAACGCATGGGGCGTCGGGTTGGCGTGGAACACCGTCGCGCCCATCGCGGCCGGCGACGTGCTGGTGCTGAGCTTCGAGGCTCGCGCTGAGGGCGATGCCGAGCCGCCCGGGCAGATCGGCCTCGCATTCCGCCGCACGTCGAAGCCGTACAATCACGCCCTGAGTGACACGCTCTCCGTCGGGCCCGAGTGGCGCGAGTACCGCGTGCCTTTCGCGGCGCCGGTAGGGATGGACGCGGGCGGTGGGACGCTGCGCCTGAACCTCGGCACGCAGCTTCAGACGGTCGAGCTGCGCGGCCTCACGCTGGTCAACCTCGGCAGCGAGCACTCGATGCTGGCGTTGTGCCGGATGCTGGGCATCGACCCCGGCGCCGCCGGGCGCAGCACCGTCGGCGAGCCGCTGCGACCGGGGCTGCTGTGGGAGATGGCGGCCTTTGACGAGCTGCCGCCGCCCGACCCCGCGTTCGATCCGGCGGGCGCATGGGAACAGACGTGGCGCATCTGGACGTGCTACGGCTACCTGCTGCGCAGCAACCAGAGCCTCGGGACGCTGCGCATCACACGCGAGCCCGGCGACGCACTACGGCTGAGCATCGAGCAGGTGACGGTCAACGCCGAGGGCGCGCAGCACGTGCAGACCGCGCAGGTCACCTGCGCGGCCGACGCGCTCGCCTCACCGCGCGGGTGGACGCTGACCAGCAGCTTCCTCGCCCCGGCGGGCGAGGAGATCGCGGACCTGGGCCTCACGCGCACGGTTGACGCGCCTCCCGAGGGCCCCATGACCGCCGACTGGTGCCTCTTCGAGGCCGTGCAGCGCCTCCCGTTCGGCGAGCAGGCCTCACAGAGCTTCGATCTGCTGGAGGGCCTGAGCGCGCTCAAGCGCGGCCACATACTGCGCTACGACGGCCCGCACGAGGTCCGCCTCGGCGCGCAGACGCGCACGCTGCACCGCTTCCAGCAGACCGGCCACGGGACGCTCGCGTGCGACTGGTGGGTCGGCGAGGACCATCGCCTGATGCTGATGGTCACCGGCTCCCGGATGTACGTGCTCGACCCGAACGCGCAGGACGCGCTCACGGCGGCAGTCGCGGGGCAGCTCACGCGCTACGAACGCGCCCGCGAACGTGCGGAAGCCAGGGCCAAACAGGAGGGCGATGCCGGTGAGTGACCACGGCATGACGCGAAGAGACTTCCTGCGCATCGGCGGGGCGGCGACGGCGGGCCTGCTGAGTGCGGGCGCGGCGTCGAGCGTCGCCTGGGCGCAGCGCAGCACGCCGAACGTGCTGGTCATCATCACCGATCAGCAGCACATCAACGCGCTGTCGGCGGCAGGCTGCACGGACATCTCCACGCCCGCGATGGACTCGCTGGCCACGCGGGGCACGCGCTTCGTGCACTCGATCTCGGCTAACCCGCTCTGCTCACCGGCCCGCAGCGCGCTCTTCACGGGCCGCACGAGTTGCGAGGCGTCAGTGCCCGTCAACGGTCGCCCGATTCGCTCGGGCATCCCGAACCTCGGCCAGTGGCTCTCCGATCAGGCCGGGTACGAGACAGTCTACGCGGGCAAGTGGCACCTGCCCGCGGGCGCGACGCACTTCATCCCCGGCTTCCGCGTCATCGCCACGGGCATCGGGGGGCAGGGCAACCTCGGCGACACCGCGGTCTCCAGCGCCTGTGAGGGTTGGCTGCACAACCGCACGAGCACCGATCCGTTCCTGCTGATCGCCTCATTCCTGCAGCCGCATGACATCTGCCAGTGGCTGCGGCTGAACTCCTCGCGCATGGATGAGCTGCCCGTCGCGGAGATCGCCGACGAACTGCCGCCGCTGCCCGCCAACTTCGGCTTCGACGCGCGGGAGCCGGAGACGGTCTCCTCGCGCCGCTCGGGCAACGAGGGCGTCAGCCACGGCTGGTCGGAGGAGCAGTGGCGCTACTACCTGTGGTGCTACTACCGGCACGTGGAGATGGTCGATGCGGAGATCGGGCGGGTGCTGCGCGGGCTGGACGAATCCGGCCACGCCGAGGACACGCTCGTGATCTTCACCGCCGACCACGGCGAGGGCACCGCGCACCATCAGATGACGCGCAAGAACTTGCTCTACGAGGAGGCACTGGCGGTGCCGCTGGTGGTGGCCCTGCCGGGCGAGATCGCGGCCGGGCGGGCGGACGCGGCGCACGTCGCCAGCGGCCTCGACATCACCCCGACGATCTGCGACTTCGCGGGCGTGGACGCGCCGCCGAACATGCGCGGGCGGAGCCTGCGGCCGGTGCTGGAGGAGCGCGTAACGACCTGGCGGGAGTACTGTGTCGCGGAGGTGCAGAACAACACCGGCCGGGCAGTGCGCACAGATCGCTTCAAGTACATCACCTACGCGGGCGATCCGGTCGAGCAGCTCTTCGACATGGTGGAGGACCCGGGCGAGCTGAACAACCTCGCAGACAACGCCACGCACGCGCCCGTGCTGGCCGACCACCGGAGGCTCCTGCGCGAGTGGGAGAGCCGGCTCGACGTGGCAGAGAGCATCCCAAACCGCGACGCGTGGATCGGCTGAGCGCTCACTGTGGCGCGCGGACCGCGTGAGTGTGCATCGCGGGGCCCGCTCAACACACGACCGCACGTGCGGACCGGATCGCGCTCACCGGTCCTCAGCGCCTGCTGCGGCATCGTCCGGCATCTCAGGCAGGCTGTGTCGGCTGAAGAACTCCCAGATGAGGTCGGTCGCGTTCAGCAGGTCCGTCTCTTTGCCCACCACGCGCTCTGGCAGCAGGTTGTTGCCGCCCGGCCACGTGTGCCCGCAGTCGGCGATCGTGTAGAGGAGCACTTCGGCGCCGCACTCACACGGGCCGTACCGCACCGCAGTGACGCCCTCGGGAGTCTCAAGCGGCTCCGGCTCGCCGGGGCATCCGAGCATCTCCGCCCATGCCAGCACTGAGTCGGTGACCGGCGGCTTCGGCACCCCGCCACCCATCACCCGACCGTTGACGGTCCGCGGGACGCCACCCGCCATCGGGTTGAGCGTATCATCCTCGCCGGTGATGTAGAGCAGGGGGACCGGCCTCTCGGGCTCCGGGGCCTCCAGCCACAGCGCGCCCGCCACCGGGGCCACCGCTGCGAAGCGCGCGGAGAGCTCCACTCCCACGCGGAACACCATGGACGCACCGTTCGAGAAGCCGGTGGCGTAGATGCGGGAGGGGTCCACCGGATAGGCCTCGCACAGCTCGTCGAGCATGCGGTCGATGAAAGCAACGTCGTCATACTCGCGCTCTCGGGATGTGAAGCGCCCCGAGCCATCGTGCCAGACCTGCGGATTGCGCAGGAAGCTGCCGGGGGCCTCCGGATCGGGCCCGGTGCCCTCGGGGAAGACCGCGATGAAGCGCTCCTCCAGCGCCTTGGCGGGCCATCGCGTCTGGGAGGCAGCGGCACGCCCCTGCCCGCCACCTCCGTGGAACATGACCACCAGCGGCACGGGCTCGTCGTCCCGCAGGTCGGCCGGGGCCGTCACGAGGTAGCGGCGCGTCAGCCCGTCCGCCTCGACCGTACGCTGTTCGAGCGGCGTCTCGTCATCCGCCCGCCCCTCCCTCGACAGCCCGCAGCCGCACATCGTCAGCATCAACATGCACACCAGTGACTTGAGCACACTCAACGTCCTCCTCTGAGGTTACCCGCTTCCTCGCGAGTGACGAAGCCGTCACCATCTGCGTCCGCGCGGTCCAACCAGCGCCGCCCCAAGCGCTCCTTGACCGTCATGCCGCAACTCCATGGACGTTGCGAGCGTGTGGATGATTCCGCGCCGCGCCCTCGGGCACCTCGCGGGCAGGAGGTGTCGCGGGCGGCGAGGGCTAATCTGTCCGCCAGGCGGATCACCCGACGCATCCGCGCCGGAGCCGAGGGGGAGTGAGCCCCGTGGCCGTCACGATCAGATGCCAGGCCTGCGG
Source organism: Candidatus Zipacnadia bacterium (assembly GCA_029821635.1). Lineage (GTDB taxonomy): Bacteria > Armatimonadota > Zipacnadia > Zipacnadales > UBA5352 > UBA5352. Next base: position 13,157 of record JALGSW010000082.1, on the reverse strand, counting down.
CCGAGTCTACCACGTGCGCGCCGATGGGGAGATCACGGAGATCGCGTGCTCGTGCGGCGCAACTGTGCCCGTCCCGGTCGTCGAGCGCGCTGCCGACGCCCCGCCCCGGCGCATCGAGCCCGCGCCACCGCCGCCTCCGCCGCCGCCTCCCGAGGCCTCGGCCACCGAGGTCCATGCCGTCGTCGCACCCGCGCCTGCCGCTCCGGTCGTCGAGGCCACACCGACGCCTGAGACGCTGCGAGCGGCGCGCCGGCTGCGGATCGCGATCGTCGCCGCCACGCTCGCGGGCGGCGTGCTTGCGTGGGCGGCGGGGCTCACGGGCGATCTGAGCGCCGCACTGTGGTCGGTCGCGCTGCCGCAACTGCCGGCGTGGACCTGGTTCGTCGCACCTGTTGCAGGCCTCGTCGCGGTCTTCCTCATCTGCCCCAAGCGCCGCGCGGGGAGCCTCGCCGGGACGGCCGCCGTCGTCGCCGGCACACTCGCCTCCTTTGCCCTGATGCTCCTGCTGCATCGCGTCCTGACCTTCGCCTGGCGGCCGATCGCGCGCGAGGCCCTCGGCGGCCTGACGTGGAGCGCGACGTGGCCGCTGGTGGGGGCCGGAGGCGCCGCCACGACGGCCGCGCTCGCGCCGTGGCTCGGGCGCATCATCCCCGCCGCCGACGCGACCTCGCCTCCCACCACCGTGCGCCTCGCTACCGCGATCACCGGCGCTTGCGCGGGGCTGGCGGCCTTCGGCGCTGCGCGCGGTCTTCCGGGCCTCGCCGCGCCACTCAACGAAAGCTGGACCGAGCCCACTGCGCTGGCCGGGCTCGCGGTGCTCTTCGCCATCATCGGCGGCGCGATCACCGTCGCCGCACTCGACTTCGGCCTGCAGCACCGTGCGGGGCGCGTCCCGCTGGCGGGCGCGGTCTGCGGCATCATCGCCGGCGCGGTGGTCGAGCCGCTGCTGGGTCTGCGCGCGGCGGCGATGCTGATCGCGTTGATCGCCCTCCCGATCGTGGGCGGACTCGCCGGCATGGCCACCGGGCTGGCCGTGGCAGCGGGGGGCCGCGCGAGGCGCGTCGCACTGGCGGGCCTCGGCGTCATCGCCATCGGCATCGTCGCCGCGGGCACGGTCTACGCTCCCTCGGCGGAGGCCCTGCGCGTGCGCGTGCTCATCAATCAGGCCGCTGAACGCAACGAAGAGGGCCGCAAGGCACTCGATCAGTTGCGTGAAGTGACCGACCCGAGCGCGATCAGGTCCCTCGCGTCCGGGCTGCAGGAGGATGAGGGCGAGGTCGCGCGGGCCTGCGCGTCGGCGCTGAGCAACATCGACGACCGCCGCGCGCGATCGGCGCTGCTCGGCGTCCTCGACAGCGACAACCACCTGGTGCGCCAGGCGGCAGTGCGGGGGATCATCAAGGGGAAGGACGAGCGCGCCCTCGCGCCACTGCAGGCGATGCTGACCGGCGAGGACGAGGGCGCGACCCGGCATGCGGCGTGGGGGCTCTCCGGACTTGGCGACACAGGCCTCGCGGTGCTGCTGGAGACCGCGCACTCGACCGACGCGGGCCATCGCAGGCGCGCGCTCCTCGGCCTCGGCAGGCTCGTCGAGACGCGCCCGGAGGCCCGCGACGCGATCCTTGCCGCGCTGAAGGACAGCGACGCATCGGTGCGCGCCTCCGCCCTCACGTGGCTCGATGACATCGGTGGCGACGAGGCCTTCGACCGCACGAACGCGATGCTGGGCGACCCCGCCCAGGAGGTGAAGAGCGCGGCGATCAAGGCACTCGCGCGCATGAAGGACCCGCGCGCGGTGGACGCGCTGACCGCGGCGCTGATGACCGGCGATCGCTCGGTCCAGCAGGCCGCCGCCGACGGCCTCGGCAAGATCGGCACTCCTGAGGCGATCGCCGCGCTCACGCGGGCGACGAAGTCCACGGACGCGGACATAGTGCGGCGCGCCGCGAACGGCCTCGGTCACGCGGGTACGGCCGAGGCGGTCGCAATTCTGCGGGACATGCTGATCGAGGAGGCGTTGACCGACAGCCACTCGGGCATGGCCGCGAACGCGCTGTTCAACAAGCCCGACCTCGATCCGAGCCTGATCGTGCCGCTGATCGCGCACGAGGACGAGCGTGTCCGCACGCGCGCGGGCGACGTCCTCTGGGTGCTGGTGGCGGACAGGCCGGAGTTGGTCACGCCCTACCTCGGGCATGAGCGCGCTCAGACGCGCGCGATCGCGATGCAGGTGCTCAAGGCCTGCAAAGAGAGCGTCGATCCGGCGGTCGCGGTGCCACTGCTGCGCGACCCGGACGAGAACGTGCGGGCGGGCGCCCATCACTTGGTCAGCACCATCGGAGCGCGCGCGGTCCCGGCGCTCACGGAGGCCCTGACCGACCCGGACGCGGAGCTGGCGACGCAGGCAGTGACGGCCCTCGGCGAGATCGGCGACAAGCGCGCGGTCGAGCCGCTGACGGAGGCCTTCCGGGGCGGGCAGCCGACCGTCAGGCTGGCGGCGGCCCGTGCGCTGGGGCAGCTTGGCGCGACCGAGCTGACCGACGAGTTCATCAGGATGCTGGAGACCGGCGACGGGCCGGCGCGCGTCGCGGCAGCCACGGCCCTTGGCGCACTGAAGGACCCGCGCGGGATGGAGCCGCTGATCGCCGCGCTCAGCGACACGAACGCCGACGCGCGAGCGGCCGCCGCCGAGGCCCTCGGCGCGATCGGCGAACCGGCGGTCGCGCCGCTCATCGAGCTGGTGGACTCGAAGGACGAGTGGATCCGCCACGGCGCGCGCGAGGCCCTCGGGCGCATCGACAACCCCGACGCGAAGCGGGCGCTGGAGGAGGCGCAGCCAGGGCCCGGCGACATCTACATGGATCCGCCGATGATGCCCGGAGGCCCGTGAACCTCAGTCGTCCTCGCCGCGTAGCTCGCGTTTGCGCTTGAGCAGCCGCGAGGTGGTGCCGGCGGCCTCCTCATCGGCGGGCGGCGCTTCGGCGACCGCGGGCTCTTCGCGAGGCGGCTCGGGCCGCGCCTCAACCGCGGGCGCGGGCTGTGCAGGCGCGGTCGGGATCGGCGGCCGGAAGGGCTCGGTCTGTTCCTCACGCGCGGCGCGGCGGCTCTGCAGAAGCGCGCCCACCGTCTCCGGCTCCTCCGCGCGCTGCGGCCTGAGCCGACCGGCGGCACTCCGCACGGCCGCCCACGCGGGCGCGAGGTCCTCTGCGCGGATCATCAGCCGCCTGATCGCCACGTCCAGCGGCAGCAACAGCGCGGCCGCCCACAGCAGCGCGCGCCAGATGTCCGTGCGGGTGTGCGGGAAGACCTCCGGCGGCGCCCAGACGTCCTCGGGGCGCTCGATGACGCGCCCGCCCGTCTGCGCCGCCGCGCGCCGCAGCAGGTCCTCATCGGCAGTCACGTCCGCGTAGTCCGGCGGGTAGGGCACCGCGAAACCCATCGTGCGCTCGGCCTCGAACTCTCCCGGCCCGCGCGCGACCACGCCCGCAACGTAGGCCCCGGCCTGCCGCGCCTCGATGGGCGCTTCGTAGCGCCCCGGCCCGGCCTGCGGCAGTGACAGTTCCTCACTCCCGCCGCCGGGCAGGCTGAGCGTAGCGGAGACCTCCAGCCCGTTGATCGGCGAGCCGTCCTCGTCGAAGGCCTCGACCACGAGCACGCTGCCCTCGGCGCCGCGCTCGACGCTCGGGTGCAACAGCTCACTGCCCGGCCTGCGCAGCACCCAGCGCACCGTCTGCCCCCAGAAGCGGGGGAACTCCGACCAGCTCAGCCAGTGCGCAGCCCAGTGCGCCTTGGCGTCGGAGGTGAACGCGACGCTGCGGCCCAGGCCGAACTGCCAGTGCGCCAGCAGCGGATCGTCCTTGTGTGAGACCAGCGGGGTGCGCGCGAGATCCTTGCGCGAGGTGGCGACGTAGCCCATCAGCGGCGGCGCGGAGGCCCAGTCGAGGCCCGCGGTCAGCTCGCTGGAGTCGGCGGGCTGCGCGCGGAAGGTCTCCTCGACGAGCACCGACTTCGTGACCTTGAGCGCCTCGCGGGTGAAGATGCCCTTGAGGTCGCGGGCGCGCTCGGTCAGGTAGTACTGCCCGTTGCCCGCGGCCGCGACGTCCTTCAGGAAGGGCACGTGCGGGCCGTCGCCGAACGCGACGGCCGTGACCGTGATCTTCTCCGAGGCCATCTGCCGCACCAGCGGCACGGAGCCCGGCTGCTCGTCGCAGTCGCTGCCGTCGGCAAGCATGATGATGTGCCGCACCGGGGACTTGTCCTGCCTCAGCACCCCGTAGGCGGCCTGCAGCGACGGGTAGCAGGCGATCCCGCCGCCGCCCGCGCGCACAGAGCGAATGTCGCGCTTGATGCCCTCGCGGTCCTCAAGCTTACGCAAGGGCGCGACCTCCGTCGGCGCGGGGTCGCTGGCGAGGAAGCCGACCGAGTCGTAGTGCTGCAGCAGGTCCACGATCGCGCAGCCCGCCTCGGCCGCCAGCTCGATCTTCTGATAGCCGTCCTCCTCCATGCCCATGCTGCCGGAAGTGTCCATGACGATCAGCACCGCCGCCGCGGGGAAGGTCCGCTGCTTCGTCACGTCCATGCTGACCGGCAGCGCTTCCTCGATCGGCGACTGATAGTACCCGCCCGCGCCGAAGCCGTACTCGCCGCCGATCATCCCCAGGCCGATTCCCCGGTCGCGCGTGGCGTCGCGCAGCATCTCCTGCTGCCGGTGGCTCATCTTGAAGGCCGGGAAGTCCGAGAGGAAGATCGCGTCCCACGCCTCAAGGTCCGCCGCGCTCACCGGCAGCGCAGCCGGCCCGCCGACGCGCACGTGGATCTGCTGGAGCTGCAGCGCGCGCTCAAGCGCCGCGGCCTCGTGAGGCCGGGCGTCCACCACCAGCACCTTGGGCTCGCCGCGGATGCGCACGAAGCCGGTCCCGATGTCATTCTCCCGGCACTGATCGCCCGCGCCCTCCAGCACCACGTCCACGCGATGGAAGCCGGGGTCGGAGAGTGAGATCGGGACGGAGAGCGTCCGCGTCCCCGCGCTCAGCGCCAGCGAACGCGTCTCCACCGGCTCATCATCGACCAGCACGGTCAGCTCGGCGTCCGCGGGCTGGCTGGCGTGGAGGTCCACGTGCACCTGGAAGGGCTCCTCGCGGCGTGCCTCGCCCGGCACGCGCAGGTCCGCGACGAGCACATCGTGCTGGCTGCGCGTGCGCAGGGGCATCACATCGACCACCACGCGCCCGGCCTCCGCCGCGAGCAACTCCTCGGCGGCCGCACCCAAGTTCTCATTGCCATCGGAGACGAGCACCACGCGCCCGGCCGTGTCCGGCGGGATGAGCCCCAGCGCCAGCCGCAGACCCGCTTCGATGTCGGTGTGCCCGCCATCCACCTGGGAGCTGATCGCGACCTCGCTCGGCTGCTGCAGCGCCTCAGACTCGACCATCGCCTCGCCGCCGAAGACGACCAGCGCGGCGCGCTGGCCCGGCTGCCGTTCGCCGAGGGCCTCGCGCACCATCGCCAGCGCCCGCTCGTGCTCTTCAGGCGCGACGGAGTAGGAGTCGTCCAGCGCGAAGACGACCGTCATCTCCTCCGCGGGCCGGACGATCTGCGCGCCTGCCAGCGCCAGCACGAGCAGCAGCACCAGCGCGGCCCTGACCACCCACGCCCCGATCAGCCGCACTCCACGTAGGCCGGCGTAGCTGCCGCGCGCGCCGAAGATCAGCGCGCCCGCCAGCACCGGAAGCGCCAGCAGCCACTCAGGTTGTGTGAAGCCGATGGTTGGCATAATTCCTCAGCCGGACGCTACCTCCACGACGTCGTTCCTCCCCCTCTCCCGCTTTCAGCGCGCCGTTTGCGCTGACAGGGAGAGGGGGACCGAGGGGGTGAGGCGTCGTTCCCCTCAATACCTCTTGTGATAGAAATGCCACTCCGCCAGCAGCGCCACGATCGCAAGCACCGCCAGCCACGGCCACAGGTGGCGCTCGGTGCGCAGCTCCCGCTCGCTCGCGACCACCTGCCTCTGCCCCAGCGTCAGCTCCGCCCGCGGCGTCAGGTCCGACTCGGCCGCGTCGCGCAGGTCCATCGCCCAGCGAAGCTGCTGATCGCCGGCGGTCAGCCGGTAGACGCCCACGCGGTCGGCGTCGGCGAAGGTCACTTCGCCGTCGAGCGCCGCCACGCGCCGCGTCTCACCGCCGGGCAGTTCGACGCTGACGCGCTCGACCTCGGGCGCGACCGCATAGCGCACGGTGGCGCCGGGTCGCAGCAACCGCGTGTCCTCCGCGCCGCGCACCTCGCCCAGCCAGCGCGTGATGTTGCTGATCAGCACCGGGAAGCCCACGCGCAGGGGCAGGTCCGAGTCCAGCAGGTCCCATCCGAGCGCGAGCGCGCGCAGATCGTCCCGCTCCAGCGCCACCATCAGCGGCGCGCCGTCCGCCTGGGCGAGCACGCGCGCGCCGGAGCCGGGCGTGAGCGGGTGCGCGCTGGCGATCCCTACCGCCGCGAGGTTGACGTGGCGCAGCACGGGATGGTCGTCCTCCCACGAGCCGATCCGAGGCTGGTCGATGCTCTCCCCGCGGGCGGCCAACCCGGTCCAGCCGCCCGCGTCGATCAGCAGCACCGCGCCGCTGGTCGGCGCGACCGGCACCCGCGCGCGGTCGAAGATCACCACGTCGTACTGCTCATACGCCTCCTGCGCCTGCGCGGCCGCCAGCGACTCCGCGCGCATGACGCGCAGCTCTGGCTGGATGAGTAGCGCCTGCTCGAGGAAGAGGTTGCCCGGCCCGACCACCAGCACTGATCCCGCGCCGCCCGCGCCTGCAGTGGCAAAGGCCACGTTGTCCGCGGCGAGGTCGTCCTCGACCGCGATCTCCGCGCGCAGCAGGCCGTCGGCCGCGCCTGCGACCTCCCATGCCTCGACCAGGTCCTGACCGCCGGGCACGCTGATCCGCCGTGCGTCGAGCACCGCGTCGTCGAGGTAGACGGCCAGCTCGACCTCGCGCGCGCCCTTCGCGTAGTTGTGCAGGCGGATGAAGAGCTGCGTCGCCTCCGCGCCGACCGGCCGAGCGGCCTCGAATGCCACGATCGCAACGTTGTCGGAGCGCTCACCCACGCGGATGAACTCCACCTCGACGCCGGACGGCGGCTCGGGCAGGGCGTCCACCGCGCCGTCGCTGATCAGGAACAGGTGCGCGTCCTCTCGCCGCGAGGCCAGGCTCGCGCCCAGCAGTAGCCCATCGCGCAGGTTCGTCGCACAATCCGTCGGGCGGACGGCGTCGAGCCCGCGCTGCAGTCGCCTGCGGTCGCCGGTCATCGGCACGCTGACCGCGGTGCGCGCGCCGCACACGACCAGCGCGGCCTCGTCGCGGCCGGTCATCGCGCCCGCGATCTCCCGCGCTCGCCCGAGCGCATCTTCCAGCCGCGAGCCCTCCACGTCGGTCGCGTTCATGCTCGCGGAGGTGTCCAGCACGATCACGCTCGTGCGGCCGGGCAGTCGCCGCGCCATCACGTAGGGCGCCGCCAGCCCGAACACCAGCGCCACAAGCGCGATGAGCTGCAACAGCAGCAGCAGGCTCATCCGCAGGCGCTGGAAGGGCGCGTTGGCCTGCACGTCTTCGATGGCCTGGCGCCAGAGGAAGACCGAGGGGACCGTCACGTCGTGGCGGCGGAGCTTCAGCAGGTAGAGCAGCACGATGATCGCCGCGAGCGGCGCGAGGGCCGCCAGCGCGAGCGGCGCCATCAGCGCAAGCCCGCTCATCGCACGACCCCCAGCTTGCGCAGCGAGCGCAGCAGCACGTCATCGAGCGACTGATCGCTCGTCGCGAACAGCCAGGAGAAGCCGTAGCGGTTGCACGCCGCGCGCACCGAGCCGAGGAACTCATCCCGCGTGCGCTCGTAGTCGCGCATCGCGCGCCGGCCCATCGTGATCTCACGCTCCGCGCCCGTCTCCGCGTCCACCAGCCGCAGATCGCCCTGCAGTTCCGGCCGGACCTCCTCGCGCGCGAAGACCTGCAGCACACACACGTCGCCCTTACCCACCGCCAGGTGCGAGACGGCCTCCTGCCAGTCCTCGCTCAGCAGGTCGGAGATCACGAAGACCACGCCCGGCGCGGGCTGGGTGCGCAGCAGCATCTCCACCGCCTGCGGCAGCTCCGTCTCGCCGCCGGCCTCCAGCCGCCCCAGCCAGTCGAACATCTCCATCGCGCAGCCCCGCCCGCGGAACTGACGCGAGCGCAATGGAGTGCCGTCCGCCCGCGCGTAGACCTGCACGCGATCGCCGCTGCACAGGCCCATGTACCCCAGCGCCCCGGCCGCGCGCACGGCGAAGTCGAACTTCGTCGGCGTGCCGAAGCGCATCGAGGCCGAGCCGTCGATCAGCGCGTAAACGTGCAGGTCCTCTTCCTCGTGGAAGAGCTTGACGAAGAGCCGCTGCAGGCGGGCGTAGGCGTTCCAGTCGAGGTAGCGCAGGTCATCGCCGGGGACGTACGAGCGGAAGTCCGCGAACTCCACCGAGGTGCCGCGCTTGGCCGAGCGCCGCTCGCCCTTCGTGCGGCCCACCATCACGCGCCGCGACTGGATCGCGGCCCGCTCGAGCTTGCGCAGCAGCTCCGGTGGCAGCAGATAATCCCCCTCGGCGGCCGCGCGTGGCCTCATCACACCGGCACATCCTGCCGGGTGGCCGCTTCGAGACCTTCGATAGCCTCGCGGATCAGGTCGTCGGGGTCGATCTCCTCCGCCTGGCCCTCGAAGTTCAGGCCGATCCTGTGCCGCAGCGCGGGCAGTGCCGACGCCTTCACGTCCTCCACCGCAACATTGAAGCGCCCACCCATCAGCGCCCGCACTTTGCCGGAGAGCAGCATCGCCTGCGCGCCACGCGGGCTGGCCCCGTAGCGCACGAACTGCCGCACCGCCTCCGGCGCGTCCTCGCCCTCGGGGTGCGTCGCCAGCAGCAGCCGCAGGGCGAACTGCTGCACATGATCGGCCACCGGCACCTCCCGCGCCACCGCCGCCAGCGACAGTATCTCCTCGCGCGAGGCGACTTTCTCCGCATGCGGCATCTCCACGCCGGTCGTGCGGTTCATGATCTCATGCAGCTCCGTCAGCGACGGGAACTCCACCCGCACCTTGAAGAGGAATCGGTCGAGCTGCGCCTCCGGCAGCGGGTAGGTGCCCTCCATCTCGATCGGGTTCTGCGTCGCGAAGACCAGGAACGGCTCATCCAGCACGTGCGTCGTTCCGGCCACCGACACCGAGTGCTCCTGCATCGCCTCCAGCAGCGCCGACTGCGTCTTCGGCGTCGCGCGGTTGACCTCGTCGGCGAGCACCACGTTGCCGAAGATCGGCCCGTGCTGGAACTGGAACTCACGCTCGCCACCGGGCCCCTCCCACAGCACCATCGTCCCGGTGATGTCCGCGGGCATCAGGTCGGGCGTGAACTGAATGCGCGCGAAGTCGAGGTCCAGCGCCTCCGAGAGCGTGCGCACCAGCAACGTCTTCCCGAGGCCCGGCACTCCCTCCAGCAGCACATGCCCGCCGGCCAGCAGCGCGATCAGCGTGTTCTCGATCACCCCGTCCATCCCGACGATCACCCGGCCGACCTGCTCCCGCAGGCCATCGACCAGCCGCCGAAAGCGCCCGGCCTCCTGCTCCGCCCGCCGCTGCGCCATCTGATCCCACTCAGTCATCGCTCGGCTCCTCCGATGCGCCCGGATTGCCTGCATCGCCCGCGGCGGGCTCAGCACCCGCCGGGGTCTGCCCCGACTCCAGCGACTCGAAGTACTGCCGCACCGTCCCCCGGTAGGCGGGCGGCACCTCCTCGCGCTCCAGCGCATCCTCCGCGGCGCGCGAGTAGTCGCCGATCACTTCGTAGTAGGGCACGCGCGACTCGTCCACCCGGTCCGGCGCGCCGCGCGTGGGGCTGGCGTAGCTCTCCCCGCCCTCGCGCACCGCGCTGCGCACATGCTCGGGCGTGGCGTCCACGGGCGTCTCGCGCGGAGCGTAGAGCGCCGAGCCCTCAGCGTTCGGGGGGATCTGCTGCTGCGAGCCGTCGTCCGGGCCGATGCACTGGCCGGACTGCTGGCTCTGTGCCGACGCGGGCCGCCTCAAAGCGCAGGCGGCCGCGTCCGCCGCCGCGCGCATCTGCGCGACGCCCTCCCCAAGCCTCGCCGCGCCAAGGCCCGAGCGCGCCGCCTGCGTCCCCTGCCCGAGGCACGCCGCCGCGCCCTGGCAGTCGCCCTGCCTCATGCACTGGCCCGCCTGCTTGAGGCACTCGGAGAGTTCAGACAGCTCCGTGTCCTTGAGCTTCTCCGCAAGCTCCTCCATCCGCTCCGCAAGCTCACGCGCCTGCTCCTCGGTCAGCTCGATGTCGTCGCCCGAGAGCATCTCCTGCAGGTCCCCCAGCGCGTTGAGCGCCTCGTCCCACTCCTCGCCCGCGATCGCCACCGCGACCGTGTCCAGCACCGCCGCGGGTGCGAGCATCGTCCCCGTCTGCGCCGCCGCCTGCTCCAGCTCCGCCCCCAGCTCGCGCATCTGCGAGGCGTTGGCGGCCTTGCGCGCCTTCTCCGCGGCCTCGCGCATCTGCTTCTCCAGCTCGCGGTTGCCCTGCTTGCGCGCGCGTTCCGCCAGCTCCTCAGCGCGCTTGGCAAGCTCCTCCCGCCCGCGTTCGCCGACCTGCTGGGCCGCCACGCGCGCCGTCTTGAGCGATGGCGGCTTGATCTCCTTATCCAGCCGATCCAGCTTGTCCCCAAGCTCCGCCAGCTCCAGCAGCGCCGCGCGCTTGGTCACGCTCCCCCGCTCCATTCGCTGCGTGAGCCGCTCCAGCCGCTTCGCCGCCTCGTCGGTCTCCTCGTCCTCGGCTTCGTCGGCCTGCTCATTCAGCTCTTCGACCGCGGGCTTGAACTCCTGCGCGACGAGCCGCAGCTCCGCCTGCTCCTCCTGCTCGCGCGCAGAGAGCAGCAACGGCGGGATCGGCGCCAGCTCAACCACCGCCAGCAGCGCGAGGCAACCCACCATCACCTTCGCGCGCCGGTCGAAGCGCAGCGGGTAGGCCCGCCACGGCGTCAGTTCGGAGAGGTGTCGCACCGCGTCGTTGATCTGCGCGCGCGCCATCCCCGACGGGTAGAACTCGCCCATCAGTCCCACGGCGGTCCCCAGCCGGTCCCACAGCCCCAGCCGCCTGTCCGCGCTCGCCGCCATCAGCCGGTCGGGCAGCGGCCAGATAAGCGCCACCAGCGCCGCCGCCGCGCATCCCACCAGCAGCGGGAAGACCGCGTCCTCAAGCGGGTGCATCACTCCGTAGAGCCGCTCGTAGCCGTGCAGCAGCACCAGCGCCCCTGCGCCGACCGCCACGCCCATCATCGCGAGCCTCGCGCCGAGTAGCACGCGCACCCAGGCGCGCAGGCGCGAGAGCCGCCCGCGCAGAGCCCGGTTCGCCGCATCCAACGAGACGTACGCCGATGCGTCCACGGCCATGGGAGCCACCTCCCCGGCAATCAGGTCTTCGTCCGCCGCGCGTAGTGATGCACGGCCGCGAGCCACAGCACCAGCGCAGCCACCACGTAGAGCCACGTGAGGATCGACCAGACGTACGCCGTCAGGTCGGGCGCGGGACTGCCCGAACCCGGGGTGGTGGTCGAGCCGATCGTGCCGCGCGCCGCGCTGTCCTCCAGCGTCGCCGCCGCGCCTACGTAGGGATTGACGAGCAGCAGCGCGGTCGGCGCGGCGTTGCTCAGCTTCTCCACCAGTGGCATCGCCACTGTCATCAGCACGCCGATCAGCACGATCACCATCCCCGCCATCAGCAGCCCGCTGCGCGCCAGGCCCCTCAGCAGCGGGATCCGCCCGATCACCCAGCGCACGAACACCGCCACCACCATCGACGTCGCGGTTACCGCGACCCCGACGGCGAGAGCCGCGGGGGCCACGCCCATCGCCGACGCCCGCCCGTGCGTCGAGATCTGCGTCCAGATGAAGCCCGCGTAAGTAATCAGCGCCGACAGCACCGCTACGCCGAGGATCACGCCGTAGCTCGCCACGATCGCCCCAACCGCCCGCGTGAAGTGCGTACTCATCAGCACTCCGAGCGCCGACACCCACCACGCAGTCACGAGCAGCAGCACGTAGACGTGCAGCACCTCCGTCGGCGACACGCCGCCCAGCAACAGGCACCACGCGGCCACCGGCACCGTCGTCCCGAGCAGGATCGCGCCGAAGGCCAGCACCGACAGGAGCTTGCCCGTCACGACGTCCCACGGTGTGAGCAGCGTCGCGCGCAGCATCTCCAGCGTCTGCTTCTCACGCTCGGCGGCGATCGTGGACGCGCCGTAGGCCGGGAGCGCGATGAAGATCAGCGTGAGCTGCACGTAGGTCAGCGCGTGCAGCCCCACGCGCCCGAGGTCCGTCGCCTCCATCCCCCCGCCCCACTGGCTCCGCTCCCACGCTGTGAACCACACCGGCAGCGCGACCGCAAGCGCCGCGAAGACCACGTAGACACCGAGCAGCACGAACGCCCGGCCCACGCGCATCCGCAGGCGCAGCTCGTGCCACGCCACCGCCGGATTGAAGCGCAGTACCGCGTAGAGCACCCGGTCGAGCGTCTCAACCATCGCTGCCGAGCCCCCTCGTCGAGCGCACGTAGATCGTCTCCAGGTCGATCTCCTCTTCGGCGAAGCCGCGCACCTGGAAGCCCGCGTTCACCAGCTCCGTCAGCACCCGCCACTCCTCGCCCTCGACGCCCTGGTAGAGCGCCTCGATGCGTCCGTCGATCTCCCCCGCCTGCGTGATCGCGGGCAGGCCCGTCAGGAACGCGCAGCAATCCGCCGGCCCATCGACCACGCGGATCATCAGCTTCGTGCCGCCCTGGAGCTGCGCCTGGATCTCGTCCACCGAGCCGGCCGTGACCAGCCGCCCGTTCTCGATGATCGCGATCTTGTTGCACAGCCCCGCAAGCTCCGGGAGGATGTGCGAGGAGATCAGCAGCGTCTTCTCCAGCTTGCACAGCTCGCGCAGCAACTCCCGCACCTCCATCCGCGCGCGCGGGTCGAGGCCCGAGGCGGGCTCATCGAGCAGCAGCACGTCCGGATCGTGCACGAGCGTCTTCGCGAGGCACAGGCGCTGCTTCATCCCGCGCGAGAGCGAGTTGACCGAGTCGTCGCGCCGGTGGCCGAGGTCGGTCA
>JALGSW010000081.1 GCA_029821635.1 Candidatus Zipacnadia bacterium | reverse complement strand
CGACCCCGCGCCCACCGGCGGCACCCCGGCCGGCGGCGCGCCTCCGGCCGCCGATGGCGCCGCCGAGGACGACCGGCCCTCCGGCGCCGATCGCGCGACGATCGAGAGCGCGCAGGAGCAGCTCGACGCCGAGGGCGTGACGGAGTACGCGGAGCTCACCGAGGACCTCTACGTGCGCATCTCGGCGAAGCTCGTGCTTGCCGCCACCGCGCTGAGCGAGGCGCTCGGCCCTGACGCCGACCCGACGCAAGCGCAGCACCTGCTCGCGGAGAAGGCCGCGGAGGAGCTTACCGCCGCGCGCATCGACCCCGACGAGTATTGGGCGTACACCCGCGATGTCCATTCGGACCCCGAGCGTGCGCAGGAGATGGGCGAGCGGATTCTGCGCGAGGCGGAGAAGCACACCGAGCGCCGCATCACCTTCGAGGACGTGCCCATCGAGCCGACCCCCGTGCCCGGCACCGGCGGGCAGTAGCGCGCGTGCGCGCCTCCGGCGAAGGTTGCGCCCCCCTCTGCGCGGAAGACTGACGCGTGTGTCATCACCAACACGTGCCGGGAGGCCGCGATGCGTATCCGCCACGCCGTGCTGCTCGCACTTGCTCTGACCGCCGCTCCGCTGTGCGCTCAGACCGTCCGCGTCTGGGACGCCCCCCTGCCCGACGAGTTGCTCGCCGCCGACCCCGCTGACGCGGTCGATCTGCTGCGTGAGGCCGGCTACGAAGCCGCCACCGTCACCACGGATCAGCTCCTTGATGCGGCGGCGCTGACGCCCGAGCGCATCGACCTGCTGGTGATCCCCACGCGCGGCGTCTACCCCGGCGAGGGCTTCGGCGTGCTGGAGGACTACCTGCGCGCGGGTGGCCGAGTGCTGAGCCTCGGCGGCGTGCCCTTCAGCACTCCGCTGGAGCGCGGCCCCAACGGCTGGGAGCAGGCGTCCGTGCCCACCGAACCGCCCGGTGAGGTGCGCGTGATCGCTGACTTCGGCGACGTCACGCCCGCGATCAGGACCCACGGCGGCGAGGAGGATCCGGCCACCTGGGAGGTCGTCGAGGATGCCGGCAAGCGTGTCCTGCGCGCGAGCGTCGAGGACCTGCAGCAGTGGCAGTACATTGATGTGCCGATGACCGACACCGGCGACGCGAGCTTCAGCGTGTTGCACTTCCGCATCAAGGGCGACGCGACTACCGACACGCTCGGCATCGAGATGAACGAGGCCGACGCTTCGCGCTGGAAGTACGTCATTCCACTGACCGAGGACTGGCGCGAGTGGAACATCTACATCCCGCACTTCCTCTCCTACGCCACCGAGGACCGCGGCGGTGAGGGCGACTACCTGCACCCCGAGCGCCTCGCGACCCTCAGCTTCGGCATCACCAAGGGCATGGTCGGCGCCGGCCCGCACACCTTCATGATCGATGACGTCGAGCGCTGGCAGTTTGAGCCGCCCGCGCGCGAGGTCGTGCCGCTCGATCGCTCGATCGTGGCCGCGACCGCCCGCGCCTACGGCGACCCGGTGATCGTCCCGCCCGACCAGCGCAGCCCCCTCATCTCCATGTTCGACGACGCCACGCGCTTCGAGGATGAGGAACTGTTGGGGGAGGCCGCTCAGTACAGTGGCTGGGCGATCGACGTGCCGACCGGCAGCGGCCCCGCGTACAGCAATGTGGTCATGTCCCCGAAGCGCATCGCGCGCGTCACGCCGCTCGTCAGCCGCCGCAGCGGCGGCACAGTGGCCGGCGTTGTGCAGGTGCATGATGATGACCTCGCCGGAGCGATCGTCGGGTTCTTCGCACTGGACACAGGCGACCTGCTTGGCGACCGCAACATGCGCTCGGCAGCTCTCTTCGTGGCAGAGTACATGACGCGACGCCCCCTCATCGCGGACGTGCTGCCTGAGTTCACGGTCGCGGATGGGCAGGCGGTGATGACGCTGCGCGCACAGGTTGTCGGCCCGCCGCAGGGCTGCAGTGCGCAGATGCAGGTCACAGTGGGAGTGGTCGGCGGGGGGCCTGAGTGGAGTGAGCAGCGGACGATCGAGCTTGCTCCACGGGAGCGCGCGACCGCCGAGGTGACGGTTCCGGTGAGCGAGTTCGATCCGGCCAACTACCAGGTGAACGTCAACGTCTCCGAGGGCGATGCGGCGGATGATCTGCGCATTGAAGTGGACGCGATGGCCCTCATGACGCGCCTGTGCGACTTCTTCGTGGCGATGCAGGACGAGGACGGCGTCACCACCGGCCTGGGTTTCGTCGATGAGCGCGCGGCGCGGGCGTTGCTGGTGATGTACGATCTGACCGGCAAGCAGGAGTACCTCGACGCGGCGATCCGCTGGGGCGACAATGAGATCGCGATGCAGCGCGAGGATGGCGGCTACCGCATGGGCTACGGGATCTTCGACAGCGGTGAGGCCTGCTACGTGGCCGATGGCGGCGAGATCGCGATCGGCATGGCGCGGCTGGTAAGCTACGTCCCCGAGGCCCGCCGCCAGGCCTACCTCGACTCGCTGCGCACCTACTTCGCCTACCGCGAGAGCTTCCGCCTCGACGACGAGACGATCAGCGTCGGCTGGGTCTTCAGCGAGCGCTTCAGCCAGGCGGGCGGCGAGGGCCGGCGCGACGCCCCCTTCCGCTCGGATCGGAGCTTCGGCTTCGTGACCGCTTGCACGCTCGCGGCGGCGGCCGCGTATCAGCACATCACCGGCGATCCGGCCGACCGCGCGATGGCGATCCACGACGCGCGCTGGTTCCTCGACGACGTCGCGAAGACCACCAGCGTCTCGGCAGAGGCCGCGCAGTGGGCGCACTACTTCATCGAGAACGAGGCCCTGCGCGCGGACCTCGCGACGCGCATGAGGGAGACGCTGCTGCCCTACGCGCTGGAGGGCAGCGGCTGGTGGTATGCCTCCGGCGGCCGCAGCGCGGTGACGCTCGGCGCGCTCAGCTACTATCACTCGCAGATCGACCCCGCGCCCGAGGCGCTGGCGGCGATGGGCCGCGGCGTCTACCGCATGGTCTCGCCGCACTCCCCGGCGTCGATGGACGCGGTCATCGACGCGGGCTCGCCCACCGGCGACGAGTGGCGCTACCTCGCCTACGGCGCGGTCAGCCTCGCCGAGGTGCTGGAGCCGCTCAGCACGATGGAGGACATCGCCCCATGAGCGGCCCCCTGCGCATCGGCCTGCTGGTGATGCTGGTAGCGGCGGGTGCCGCCGATGCCGGTGAGTTCGTCGATCTCGGCGTGCCGGTCCGCCATGCGCAGGTCATGAACGCGATGGTCGGACCGGATGCCGACGGGCGCATGACGCAGATCTACGCGTACATGATGGCGGCGGGGGAGCTGTCGTTCCTGCTGCAGATCGACCCTGGCACCGGCGAGGTCAGCCGCTTCGACCTGCCGGAGGGCAAGAGCGCGTGGAACTCGACGATCGGCCCCGACGGTCGCGTCTACCTCGGCGTGGTCGGGAAGGAGCCGGGCGTGGCGCTGTGGGCGTTCGACCCGGCGCGTCCCGAGGATGGCCTCTTCCACGTCGCCGATCTCTCCGACACCGAGAAAGTCATCTGGCGGCTGGCGGCGGGCGAGCACGCGATCTACGGCGGCACCTACCCGAACGCGCTGGTGCTCGCGTACGATCTGGACACCGGCGAGGTGCACAAGCACGGTCCCTTCACGGAGACCGGCACGTACGCGCGGCCCATCTTCGCCGGAGCGGACGGCTGGGTCTACGCCGCCGTCGGCACCGCCGACTGGGACATGATCGCGCTCAACCCCGCGACCGGCGAGTTCCACTCGGTACGCACCGATGAGCAGCGCCAAGCCGGCTCGATGCTCCCCGAGGGCTGGCAGGCGTGGGGGCGCACCTACCGCGCGCAGGACCGCACCGTCTACTACTGGGACAACGATGGCTGGCATCGCCTCTGGGAAGGCGCGAGCACTTTGGTGGCCGACGATCAGATCGGCCGCTGGGGGAAGCAGCCGATGGAGGACGGGCGGGTGCTGGGCGTCTTCCATCCCGATGGTCGCTACAGCCTGGTGAACCGCGACACGGGCGAGATCGCCTGGTACACGTACGAGTACGATGCGCCCGGCAGTCGGCTCTTCATGGTCGCCGAGGGCCCCGGCGGGGCGATCTACGGATCGAGCATCATCCCGCTGATCATGTTCCGCCACGACCCCGCCAGCGGCGCGAGCGAGCAGCTCGGCAACCCCACCACGGTTGGTGGTGAGATCTACTCGATGGCGACGCGCGCGCGCGCGCTCGGCGAGCGCCTCTACCTGGCGGCCTACCCCGGCGCCTACCTCTCAATCTACGATCCCGCGCGCGCGTGGGCGTTCGGCACGGCGCCGGACAGCAATCCGCGTGGCTTCGGCGTCCTCGGCGACGGGCATTGCCGACCGCACGCGACGATCGTCGGCCCGGACGATCGGCTCTACGTCGGCAGCACACCCGACTACGGTCAGCTCGGCGGCGCGCTGGCGGTCTTCGACCCGGAGGCGTGGGCGGTCGTGGAGAACTACCGCGGCCTCGTGCCCGATCAGTCGATCACCGCGCTGGCGTATGACCCGGCGACCGGTCTGATCCTCGGTGGCACGAACATCACCGGCGGAGGCGGCTCGACGCCCACCGCCACTGAGGCCGTGATCTTCGCCTGGGACCCGCTGGCGAAGCGCATCGTCTGGCAGGTGGCGCCGGTTGAGGGCTCGCAGGGCGTGACCGGTCTGACGATGGCGGGCGGGAGGCTCGTCGCGTCGGTGAAGGGCAACTCCGTTTGCGTGCTCGACCCGGCCTCCGGCGAGCTGCTCGGGCGCGGCACGGTCCCGGCCGGCTGGGTACATGCCGCCGCCATCGGCACGCACTCGGACGGGATGGTCTACGGGCTGACCGGCTCGTGCATCTACCGCGTCGATCCCGCGACCTGCGAAGTGAGCCTTGTCGCGCCCGTCGAGGGCGGCATCAGTTGCGGCCTCGCGCTGACCGATGCCGGCGTCTACTTCGGCTCAGGCACGCACCTGTGGCTCTACCGATGGTGAGCGAACGGAGACGATCCGCCATGTCTTTGCGCATGACGATCGCCGCACTCATCCTTCTCGCAGGCATCGCACCTCGGGCACACGCCCAGGAGCGGCCCGACTGGGTCGAGCGCATCCGCGACGAGCACCCGCGCGTGTTCCTCAGCGATGACACTTGGCCCGACGTGCGCGCCACGGCCGAGGGGCCGATGGCGGATCGCTACGCGAAGGTGCAGGCCCGGGTGGACGCGCTTCCCGAGGAGCTCCCCGTCAAGGACTACGGCGCGATCGCCATGGACGCCGCCTTCGTCGGGAAGTTCACGGGCGATGCCGCCTACCTCGACCTCACCCGCAACCTGCTCGACCGGAGCCTCCAGTTCTACCACGCCCAGGTCGCGGCCGACAACGCGGTCTCGTGGTACTCCAACAGCCGCATCATGGCCCTGGCGGCCTTCGACTGGGTCTACGACGAGTCGCCTGTGGAGTGGCGGCAGCAGTGGGGGCTGTCGATGCTCGATCACATCGCCGACGTCCTGCCCGGCGGTGTCCCGAGGCTCGGCGCAGGTGACCGGACCCCGGTCAACCGTAGCGGCATCACCACCGGCTTCTACGGCACGCCGAGTCTGATGTGGTACGCGGGGCTGGCGATGCTCGACGAGGGCATCGACGACGAGCGCGCACTGGACTACCTTGTGCGTGGCCGCGACCTCTACGTCGGGCTGCTCGAGCACCGGCGCACGGCTGCGGGCGATGACGGCGGCTCGGCCTCGGCCACGCTCGGTTACGCGCTGGGCGCCTACCCGTGGGCGGAGTTCAACTTCTTTCACACGTGGGAGTCCGCCACCGGCGAGAACATCGCCGAGGACTGGCCTTACGTGGCCCTGCTGGCGAACTACGTCATGTGGAACTACCTGCCCGGCGGGCTCGAGTTCGGCTACGGCGACGCGGGCCACACCACCAACAAGATGCCTTCCGGGTCCATGCCCCTGCACATCGCGCAGATGATGCACTTCTACTCGGCGGAACGGCCGGACTGGGTCGCGCTCATGCGCCACATGCGCGAGACCATGTTCAGCGGAGGCTACTCACTCACGCGCTGGGCCTCACACCCCTTCCTGCTGACGCGGATTGAGCAGGCGCCGCCGCCCATGGACCCGGGCGACCTCCCGCACGCCCGCAACTTCGAGCGCATGGGCCAGGTCTTCATGCGTTCAGGATCAGGCCCCGAGGACACCTACGCGCTCTTCAACGCCGGCGGCGTCCTCCGCCAGCATCGTCACTACGACAACCTCAACTTCTGGATCTACCACCGGGGCTTCCAGACCGTGGACAGTGGCTCCCGCGCGAAGGAAGACGATGGCGAGCACCTGCAGAACTACTACGCCCAGACCGTCGCGCACAACTGCGTCCTGATAGACATGCCCGACGAGCCGATCTCGAACTACTGGAACGGCACCGTGCACGTGCAGGAGGGCGGGCAGTACATCACAGATGCGTCCGAATTGATCGCCTTCGAGACCAACGACGAGTTCTCTTACGTCGCGGGGGACGCCACCGAGGCCTATCGCTCGGAGAAGTGCGAGCAGTTGCTGCGGCAGATGGTCTTCGTCTACCCGGGCCACTTCGTCATCTTCGACCGAGTGCGCTCCACGCAGCCTGACTTCCGCAAGCGCTGGCTGCTGCACACCGCCCGCGAGCCGCGCATCGACCGCGCGACGGTAGCCGCCGATCAGGGCGAGGGGCGGCTCTTCTGCCGCACGCTGGTGCCGGCGGACGCAGTGCTGACGCCCGTTGGTGGCGAGGGCCAACGCTTCATGTGCGGAGGGCGCAACTGGCCGCTGCCGGAGGGCGTGACGGTCACGGAGATGATGGGCTGGGGCCGCGTGGAGGTCTCCGCGCCCGAGCCATCCGCGCAGCAGGACTTCCTGCACGTGATCCAGGTCGGCGACGCGGCGGGCGCAACGGAGCTTGCTGAGATGGATGGCACCGAGCGCATCGAGGGCGACGGGACGGTTGGCGCGCGCATCTTCTCCGGCGACCGCACGATCGAGGTGACCTTCGCCACCGAGGGCGACGTCGCCGGCCACGTGCGCATCACGCGCGGCGACGAGGTCATCGCCGACCGCGATCTCATCCGCGAGGTGCAGCCGCAAGAGGGGTTGGCTGCGGCGGGCGGCCGGTAGAAGCCGTGCGCCCCGCCGCCGTAGGTCGTTTGTAGGACAGGCATCCTCCCTGTCTGCCGTTGCCGACGACCGCAGGCTGGAAAGCCTGCGCCACGACGGCATGGACGAAGTGGAGGCCGGAAAGCCAGCAGCAGTCAAAGCCCCCCTCGTCCCGCAGAGACGCCGTCGTTTGCGTCTCAAGGGAGAGGGGGGTTTGGGGGGTGAGGCCGCCGTTCGACCTACTCCCAGTCCAACTCCACTCGCCGTCCCTCGCGCTCGGACTCGTAGGCGGCCAGCACTACCCGCAACGTATCGTAGGCAAGCTGCGCGGTCGCGATCGGCTCGCGCTCCTCGACGATCGCGCCGAACAGGTCGTCGATCATCACCTCGACCGCGTAGGGCGCCACGTAGAGCGGGTTGTGCACGCGGATGGGGGAGAAGTCCTCGCCGTGCAGCAGCGCCAGCGGAATCTCGTCCTCGGGCATGTCGCGGATCAGGAGCACGCCCTGCTCGCAGGCCACGCGCCTCTCGGCCCGGTAGCGCTCACCATGGTCGGCGAAGGTCACGGTCAGGTTGGCGAGCATTCCGTCGCCGAAGTCCAGCGCCACGAGCGCGGTGTCCTCGCCCTTGCCCTCGACCGCGATCAGCGTCGAGCGGCACATGGCCGTCACCGCGCGCGGCCGTCCGAACATGTGCAGCAGCACGTACATCGGGTGGTAGCCGCCGTCGATCAGCACGCCGCCGCCGGCGCGTTCGAGGCTGCCCTTCCAGTGCTCGGGGTCGCTCATGCGCACGAACTCGTCATCCCAGAGGCCGAAGTCGGCGAGGAACGGCCGCCCGATCTCGCCCGACTGCATCATCTCCCGCGCGCGCACGATGGCCGGGTAGTAGAGCATTGGCAGGGAGATCAGCAGTCGCCGGGCGTTGGCTTCCGCCGCGGCGAGCATCGCATCGGCTTCCTCAAGCGTCCGGCCGATGGGCTTCTCGCAGATGACGTGCTTCCCGGCCTCAAGCGCCGCGACGCTGATCTCGCGGTGGCTGTCATGCGGCGTGACGACCTCCACCACGTCCACCGACTCATCCTCGATCACCGCGCGCCAGTCGCTCTCGGTGCGCTTGATGATGCCGAAGCGCCGGTGCATCGCGGCAAGCGCGGCCTCATCCGGATCGGCGGCGATCACCGAGCCGACGTGCTGGCAGCGCACCAGGCCTTCGAGGTGCAGCTTCGCGAACTCCCCGCATCCTATCAGCCCGACTGTGAGCTTCATTGCGATCCCTCCGGACGGCTCACGCCCGCTGAACCAGCTCAATCTCCGCCGCCTCGACGTACCCGACGCAGTCGCTGTGGCAGTTCGTGACCGGTACGCGCTCGAAGCGCTCCGCCAGCTCCTCAGGCACGTCGATCTTCGCCTTGCGCATCAGCGCGATGACTGCCGGGGCGTGCGGGCGCCCCGAGCCGTCCGAGGACTTCAGCGCGATCCCCACGCCGCTGCTCCGCGAGGCCATGCAGAAGAGCCCCTCCGCGCCGCCCTTGGCGACGATCTCCCCGCCACCGAGGCGCAGCAGCTCGGAGTTGAACGAGCCTCGGCTGCTGACCATCACGGGTTCGGCGGCCATCGCGTCGCAGTTGCGCCGCGCGGCCTCAGGCAGGCCGTCCGGCAGCTCATCGGGCATCGCGAGGCGCGCAAACGCACGCGCCATCGCGGCCAGCGGCATCGCGACCGTGGGAGCGCCGCAGCCGTCGCGGCCGACCTTGAACTGCGCCTCCGGCACGCCCGAGAGCAGCATGAGGTTGACGGCGATCATGTGCTGGACCCGGTGGTCGAACTCGAGGTAGCCCTCGGTGGGGGCGTCGAGCGCGCGGGCGGTCGCGAGCATCCCTGCGTGCTTGCCCGAACAGTTGTTGTGAAGCTGCGACGGCTCCTCACCCGCGCGGATGAGCCGGTTGCGCTCGGCTGTGTCGCCGGGCCAGTGCGCGCCGCAGTCGAGGTCCGCTTCGCCAAGGCCCAGCTTTGCGAGGATGCCGCTCACGGTCTCCACGTGCTCCGCCGAGCCCGAGTGCGATGCGCAGCAGACCGACAGCTCCTTCGGTGTGAACTCGAACTGATCCGCCGCGCCGCTGGTGACGACACTCAGCGCCTGGATCGGCTTGGAGGACGAGCGCCAGAACTGGGCGCCTTGCGCGTTCCCGGCGCTGGCGAGCAGCCGCCCGTCGGCGTGGCAGATCGCGACCCGGCCGAAGTGTGTGCTCTCGATGACTCCGTCGCGACTGACCGTCCCAAGTGCGACAACATCTGACGGCGCATCCTTCATCGTGGTAGCTCCCTCCACGTCATTTCTCGTCAGGAGAGTTGTGCGTGCGCACGGCAGTTACCTCCTGAAGCCGTTGTCCAGTCGTATGGAGCGGAGGGGCTTCAGCCGCTCCGACGCTTCCTGCCGAACAACCGGGCGTGGCTGAAGCCACGCCCCTCCAGAACGGCAAGGTCTCGGGCGCACCCGCGGCGAACCACCCCCTCCCGCCTCCACTCGCTCACAGGGACGGTGCGTCATGAAGCAGACAGCCGCCGCGCTCCTCACACTCATGCTGATCGTCGCGACCTGCGCCGCGCAGGACGCGGATTACCCGTGGCTCGGCAGTCAGGCCGGGATCACCGATGAAGCCCCCGAGCCGTGGACGCCCGTGGAGGTTGATGGCCAGCGCGTCGGCGTCTGGGGCCGCGCGATCGAGTGGGACGGCGGGCCGGTTCCCGCGCGCATCACCACCCAGGACACCGAGTTGCTCGCCGAGCCGATCCAGCACGGCGTGATGGTCGGCGGCCTGCCGGTGCAGTTCCCGGCATCCGAGCAGCGCGTGATCGACCGCACGGACGCCGCCCTCACCCTCGAACACTCCGCGCAGGCGGGCGCGCTGACGCTGCAGACGCGCACGCTCGTGGAGTTCGACGGCTTCACGCGCATCACCATGACGCTCACGCCCGAGGGCGAGGCGGCCGTGAGCGGCTGGGAGCTGCGCATCCCGCTCCGCCCCGACGTCGCGAAGGTCTTCAGCCGCTACCTCAACTACGACTTCGCCGCCCTGCGCACGGACAAGCACACCTTCGCGTCCTCCATGCGCTACATCGGCGGAACCTTCCACGAGCCCTTCAACCCCGAGGTCTGGGTCGGCAATAAGCAGGTGGGCCTGACCTGGGCGGCGGAGACGAACGAGCCGTGGCTGCAGGAGGACTTCGACCGCGCGATCTCCGTCGAGCCCAAGCGCACGCGCACCGACCTGATCGTGCGCTTCATCGACCACGGGGTGACGCTGACCGAGCCGCTCACGGTTGAGTTCGCGCTGGTAGCCACGCCGCTGAAGCCCTTCGACCCGGCGCTGCGCCAGATCCGCTTCGGGCATCCTACGCGGATGCAGGGCGCGATCGGCAATGGCGTCGGGGAGGGCGTCGCGCGGTACTACGGCGTGGCCTTCGGCAACGACTTCTTCCCGAAGTGGCACGGCATCCCGCTGCCGTCCGACACCGACGAGGCCCGCGCCTACCGCGCGAAGCTCGACGCCGCCGGCGTCGGCTTCATCCCCTACGGCGCGCTGGCATACACGAACTCCTTCTGGAAGATCCCGCGGGACTGGTACGAAAAGTGGCACACGCTGCCGGTCTCGGAGGCGACGCTCAAGCGCTACGAGCAGTATGAGTCGGGGGAGATGACCGAGGACTACGCGCTCGCCAACTGGGGGCACTGGGAAGGCTACCGCATCTGCATGAGCGAGGAGAGCTACCATGACTTCTTCGTGGAGATGTTCCTGACTGCCATCCGCGACTACGACATCAGCGGCATCTACCTCGATCACGGTGAGGTCTCCCACGGCTGTCAGAACCCGGGCCACGACCACTACATCGACCCGCAGCAGCAGCCGGGCAAGTACTTCTACGGCGTCTTCGGCGCGCGCGAGTGCCTCAAGCGCCTGTGGATCGCCACCAAGCAGGCGAAGCCCGGGCTGCCGATCATCCTGCATCAGTCGCGGCCGTCGAAGCTCTTCAACTCGTTCCTCGACGTGTGCGCGTCGGGCGAGGTCATCAACGTCTTCTTCTCCGGCGAGCACCGCATCCCCGCACTGCGTGAGACGCCCGAACTCTACGTGCCCGACTACGACACGCTCCCGCCGGTGTTCTGGGATTACGAGTGCCAGGAGAGCTACGGCTTCGACAGCCGTCTGCTGCCCGAGGTGAAGTTTGCCCTCCAGGCATACTGGGAGGAGCACACGGACCTCTACGCGTTCTGGTCGCGCGTGATGGTGAAGAACACGCTGCTCGCGGGCGTGCGCCTCTACGCGGGTAACATGGACCAGGGGGTGCTCGAGGAGTGCTGGACGGCGCTGGACCGCTTCGGCAAGATGACCGCCGAGACGCAGTTCCACGCCTGGCATGAGGATGAGGCGCTGGCGACGGCCTCGCTGCCCGACACGCGCGTCTCTGTCTTCACGCGACCGGGCCGGGCGCTGGTGGTGGTCGGCAATGACGCGCACGAGGACGTGGCGGAGACGGTGACGCTGGGCGTCGATCTGCCGCAGGCAAGCGCCATCGACGCCATCAGCGGCGAGGCGCTGTCCTGCGCGGGCGGGAAGATCGAGCTGACCGTCCCCGCGAGGACCTACCGGGTGGTGCTGGTGGAGTGAACGGCCGGGAACCGAGGATCGGGCATGGGGCATGGGGCATGGTGACGACGCAATGACGTCGTACGGAGGGGCCGCACGAGCGACAATCGCGTCAGCGATTGGCACGAGGTCGGCCCATCGGCCGTCCGCGTCGCCGCAGAAGGAACGGCCTGGGCCGACCTCGTTGAGGCGCAGTTCGCAAGCGAACTGACTTCGTCGCCTCAACTCGTGCGGCCCCTCCGCAGCCCTCAACTGCTCTGCCCTTCCTCCGCCTTCGCCTTCCTCCGCATGAAGTTCACGCGCAGGTCGGTCAGCGTGCGCTCGAACTCCCGCTTCTCCACCTCGTCCGCCTGCTCTCCGAGCTGCTCGACCAGCATCTGCGCGGTGTCGATCGCCACCTTCGCGCAGCGCAGGTCCAGCCGCGTCTCCGCCGCCCCGTAGCGCGGCTGCAGGCCCAGCGCAATCCACGCCTCCTGCGCGAACAGCCCGATCGCCGCGCGCAGCATGTCGAAGACGTCCGTGTCCGGCGGCGCGCCCGCGTCGGACTCAGGGCCCTCCATCGGCTCCTCGGGCTCGTACTCGGGTTCCTCGGGCTCCTCGGGCTCGTTCAGCGGCTCCTCCTGCGGCGCAGCCTCCTCGGCCGGCTGCTCCTGAGGCTCATCCTGCACGTCTTCGTCGGTGCGTTCGTCGTCCGCGTGCGCGTCACTCATCGCAGTCACCTCACCATCGCCCGGCGCCGTTGGCGGGCAATCCCGCGCCCTCTACGCTCACGGCCCCCGTGGCCTCGTCGATCGTGATCTCCACGTCAATGAATTGCGCGATCACCCATGCATTCGTGCGCAGGTGCTCGGTCACCTCGTTGGTCACGTAACACGTTCGCCCGCCCGCGATCGCCGCGTAGAGCAACAGTTGGTCGGCGAGGCGCCGGTCCACGGACGCCGCGCCGCTCAGGAACGCCGCAGCCTGCTCGCCCGCCTCGCCCCCGACCTCCTCGGCGGATTTGCCGCGCTTGCCGAGGGCGCTGAAGCCCGCCATCCCGCGCTCGAAGCTTGCTGCGAGCGCCAGCATCGTGCCCGGCGAGCGCGAGTCCGGGCGCGACTCGTGCGTCCGCAGGCCCACCGAGCCGAGCGCCTCGCGCGCGCCGTCGATCTGCCGCCGCACGATGTGCGCGGGCAGTCGCGCCTCAGCCACCGACCACGCGCTCAGCGAGCGCAACTCACCGCGCTTCGCCCAGTCCAGCGGCCGCAGCGCGCTCGCCAGCGGCGTGACGCGCGCCTCGATGCAGCCGCCGCCCTTCGGGTAGAAGCCCGGCACGAGGCACTCGAGCGCGATCTGCGCGCCCATCGCTCCGAGCGCCGGCAGGAAGACCGCGTTCACGAACTCCTGTGGTGGGCTCCACGGCACGTTCGTGCCGCCGTGGACCTGCACGTGCGAGGCCTCGCGCGCGAAGAGCAGCGCGGGCAGCACGGTCTGCAGCACGAGCGTGCTCGCGCCTGCGGTGCCGACCTCGAACTTCCAGCGCCCGCCGCGGACCTCACCGGGGCGGAACGCCAGCTCCTGCGAGCCCATCGCATCACCGCGCACGGACGCGCCGCAGACGGCGGAGGCCGCGCGCACGCTCGCGAGGTGCTGCGCGGCCAGCCCCGGCTTCGAGCGCCCGGCGCGGATCGCCTCGATCCGCAGCTCGCGGCCCAGCAGTGCGGACAGGCTCAGGCTGGTGCGCAGCACCTGCCCGCCGCCCTCGCCGTGCGATCCGTCGATCGTGATCATAGGCCTCTGAGTATGCCAGCGGCGGGTAGCGCCGTCAAGGAGGGGCCGCACGAGCCCGGCGAGCGAAGTGAGACGGGCGAGGTCGGCCCAGGCTGTTCGCCTCCCGTCGAGCCAACGACCGCAGGGCCGACCTCGTATCGATCGCCGGAGCGATCGACACTCGTGCGGCCCCTCTGACGGCACGCTGAGCTGCTGTGCCGGCCCGCCGTTGCACCCATCACCGCGCCGCATGAAGGACCCCTCGCCCCTGTCCGCGAACTACTTCGCACGATGGTAGCATCACACGGACCTCACTTCGCGGAACTGATTGCGGACGCCGTCTCGGCGGAGGAGACGCAGGCGCTTGGCAGGCGCCTCGGCGAGGCGCTGGAGCCCGGCGCGTTCGTCGCCCTCATCGGGCCGCTGGGCGCGGGCAAGACCACCTTCGTGCAGGGGCTTGCCGAGGGCATCAGCGCCGAGGGCGCGATCACCAGCCCGACCTTCGTGCTCATGCGCCTGCACCGCGGGCGCGTCCCGCTGGCCCACGCCGACGCCTACCGCCTCGCGGGCGCCACCGACCTGGTCGAGCTGGGTATCGAGGAGCTGCGGGGCGAGTGCGTCGTGGCGCTGGAGTGGGCCGACACGATCCCCGACGCGCTGCCGGACGATCGCATCGAAGTGCGCATTGAGTACACCGACGAGGGCCGGCGGCTGGACATGCGCGGCCGTGGCCCATGTTCGGCGGAGGCGGTCGGGCGGATGCGGCAATGAAGATACTTGGACTGGAGACATCGGGGCAGATGGCCGGCGTCGCGCTCGTGTGCGATGGCGAGGTCGCCTGCGAGCGCACCTTCGCCGCGCGCATGACCCTCAACCAGCGCCTCGCGCCGGAGATCGTCGAACTGCTCGGCGGCCTGCCGCGCGATGCAGAGCTCGACGCCATCGCCACGGGCATCGGCCCCGGCTCGTTCACCGGCGTGCGCATGGGCGTGGCGCTCGCGAAGGCGCTCGCACATGCCCTGGAGCTGCCTCTCGCGGGCATCTCCGCCCCGGAGGCGATCGTGGCGGCCATCGGCGCCGAGCCGGGCACGGGCGTCTGCGTGTTGCAGCGCGCACGGGCCGACGAGCTCTACGCGACGGTGCTGAGCGTCGGTGCGGACGGCATCGGCCAGGAGGTCGAGCCTACGCGCGTGCTCACGCTCCCGCGGGCGCTGCGCACCGCTGAGGAGTTGCTCGGGCGCGCGCCCGAGCTCTTCGCGGGCGACGCCGCGGCCGAGCTCGCGGACCAGATACGCTCGATCTTCCGGGAGGTGGCGGTGGCGGGCGAGGAGCACCAGGGCGCGCCGCGGGCCGGTCAGGTCGCGCGCATCGCGGCGGCGCGGCCCGAACGCCTCGACGCGCAGGCGGCCTTCGCGCTGACGCCTCGTTACGTGCGCGCGTCGCAGGCGGAGCGGCAGTTCGGCGTGGACCTCGGTCTGAGAGGGTGAGCGGGATGTGCGCGGCGGCTGTCCGCAAAGCTGAGCAACCGGTCACCATCCGCCGGGCGCGCGACGCGGACCTCGACGTGATCGTGGCGATCGAGGCGCAGAGCTTCCCGACGCCCTGGAGCCGCACACTGCTCGCCAGCGAACTCGACCAGCCCGGCAGCATCTACCTCGTGGCGGTGATCGGCGGCGCGGTTGCGGGCTTCATCGGCCTGTGGCATGTGATGGACGAGGGGCACATCTGCACGCTCGCGGTCGATCCCGACAACCGGGGCCTCGGCCTCGGCGAGCTGCTCGTGCTCGCCGCGCTCAACGCGGCCATCGAGGTCGGCTCGGACGCCGTGCACCTGGAGTACCGGGTGGGCAATGACCCCGCTGCCCGGCTCTATGAAAAACTCGGCTTTGAGCGCGTCGGGCTGCGCAAGGGATACTACTCCGACACCGGCGAGGACGCGGTCCTCGCGCGCGTGCGGGGGCTGAGCACCGGAGACGGCCGGAGCCGCCTGCAAGCGGCGTGGCTCCGATGGGAGAATGAGAGGGGCCTGCAGGTTGCAGTTGAGTGACGCCGGCCTCGTGCTGGGCATTGAGACGTCCTGCGACGAGACCGCGGCGGCGGTCGTGCGGGGCGGGCGTGAGATCGTCAGCAACGTGGTCGCCTCTCAGGAGGAGATGCACGCGCACTTCGGCGGCATCGTCCCCGAGGTCGCGTCGCGACGCCACGCCGAGCTGATCACCGCGGTCGTGGAGAGCGCGCTGCGCGAGGCGTCGGTCACCTGGCACGACCTCGCCCTGCTGGCGGTCACGCGCGGCCCGGGCCTCGTCGGCTCGCTGCTCGTGGGCGTGAGCGCCGCCAAGGGCTACGCACTCGCCACCGGCCTCCCGCTCGTGGGCGTCAATCACATCGCCGGGCACATCACCTCCTCGTTCCTGCTCGCGCCCGGCGGCGCCGAGCCCGCTCCGCAGCAGTTCCCGGCGCTGGCGCTGATCGCATCGGGCGGGCACTCCGACCTCGCGCTCGTCGAGGGCCTCGGACGCTACCGGCTGGTCGGCTTCACACGCGACGACGCCGCCGGTGAGGCGCTGGACAAGACCGCCCGGTTGCTGGGCCTCGGCTACCCCGGCGGGCCGGCGATCGAGCGCGCCGCCCGCGATGGCGACGCGAGTGCGGTCGAGTTGCCCAGGCCCGACACCAAAGAGGGCTTCGAGTTCAGCTTCGCGGGCCTCAAGACCGCGCTTGTGCGCATCGTCGAGCCCGACGGCCTCGAGCACTGCGGGCACAGCGTCCCCGACCTCGCGGCGTCCTTCCAGCAGGCCGTGGTGGACTGTCTGGTGCGCGAGGCCATCGCGGCCGCCACGCATTTCCGCGCCCGGCAGATCGTCGTCGCGGGCGGCGTCGCGGCGAACCAGCGCCTGCGCGAGTGCATGACCGACGCCGCCCGGCGCAAGGGCCTCAGCTCGTACTTCCCGCCCAAGTCTCTGTGCACCGACAACGCCGCGATGGTGGCCGCCGCGGGCTACTTCCAGGCCACACATCAGGGCCCCCAGGACCTCTCGATGGAGGTCGATTCAGCACTCCAATTACCCTCTTGAACACTCAGGGGATTCCCCTATTTTCCCCGGGGTCTAACCCCATCGTGACGTTAGGAGTCCGTGAGTCTTTGGGAGCCTTGGCCTCCCGTGCTTGTGTAAAACCCACCGCAAATGTGGAGAACCCGGTGGAGAACCGCCTTCGCAGGGGGCGCTCTGTGGAAAAGGGGCATGGAACGCGCGTTTGCCGCGGTTCTCCACGATCAGCTGCCGCGGGGGACCAGTGCGCTTTTTTTGTTCAACATGATGTGGCATTCATGTGACCACGCCTTCGCTCGGGCGGTCAGAACCCTCGTTTCCACGCCCCACCCGTGGCCCTCGTGGTCGCCGGGGGACGTAGCCGCGGGCGACCCGCTTGACTCGACGCCCGATCCCGTGTTCAATACCCCCGTCTGAAGCCCTCATTGTCCGACCGATCAACCCTTCCACCACTTGCATATTCAGGAGCCGACGGCGTGGCCGGAGCTGCCGACACCAACCTCGTTTTTGCACTCAGTCTGCTTCTCACAGCGGGCTTCGCACTCGCGCGCCTGGCGAAGCTGTGTCGCCTGCCATCCGTCACCGGGTACATCGTCGCGGGCATCGCCCTCGGCCCGAGCTGGCTGAGCCTCATCCCCGAGGAGGTCCTCGAGGAGCGCCTGCAGGTCTTCACCAGCATCGCCCTGCTGCTCGTGGCCTTCGGCATCGGAGAGCGCTTCGATCTCCAGCAGCTCCGCGCGACCGCCAAGTCGCTGATCCGCGTCAGCCTCGGCGAGATAACCGCGACCTTCCTGCTGGTCGGTCTCGCGGTGGGCATCGTCGCGCTCGTGACCGGAGCCGGGGGCGACGCGGGCGGGCCTGCCTACGCGATCGCGGTCGGCCTCGTCTGCGCCTCGATCGCGGTGGCCACAGCCCCGGCGGCCACGGTTTCGGTGATCCGCGAGCTGCAGGCCAGCGGCCCGGTCTCACGCCTCGTGCTCTCGACGGTGGTCGTGAACAATGCGATGAGCGTCACGCTCTTCGGTATCGCCGTCGCCGCCGCGCAGGTGCTGCTCGGGACGCACGAGGGCTCACTCATCGCGCAGGCGACGGGCCCGTTCGTCGTCACGATCGCCTCCCTGATGCTCGGCATCGGCGTCGGCCTCGCCTGCGACTACGTCGTCCACCGCCTGCACAACCGCGCCGACGTGCTGGTCGTCGCGCTCGCGGCCGTCTTCTTCTGCGGAGGGCTCGCCGAAGTCATCGGGCTCTCATCGCTGCTCGCGGGCGTGGCGGCGGGCTTCGCCGTCGTCAACCGCGACCGACGCGACGTGCGCGCATTCCGTGCGATCAACGACTTCGAGCCGCCCCTCTACGGCATCTTCTTCACGCTCGCCGGCGCCCAGCTCCACCTCAAAGAGATGATCGCCTCAGGCCTGCTCGGGCTGGTCTTCGTACTCGCGCGCGCCGCGGGCAAGTACGTCGGCGCCTGGGCCGGGGCGCGGAGCGTCCCGTTGAACCCTCAGCGCGCCGGCTCCATCGGCCTCGGGCTGCTCCCGCAGGCCGGCCTCGCGATCGGCCTCGCGTACCTCGTGCGACAGGATCCATCTCTCGATCCGATCCGCTCGCTGGTCATCAGCCTCGTGGTCGCGAGCGTCGTCATCAACGAGCTACTCGGGCCGCCTCTGGTGCGCCTGATGCTGATGCGCGCAGGCGAGGTCGGTGATGAGGACGGTCGCGGCGAAGCCAGCATCGTCGATGGCGCGGTACTCGATGGCATCGACGTGGTGCCCTGGACGTGGCCGAAGCTCGCGCCTGTCCGAAGGCCGCATGGCTCCGTGCTTGTCGGCGTCGGCCGCCCGCAGATGGTCGCCGGTCTCACGCGCATCGGCGTGTTGCTGGCGCATCACTACGCCGCGCAGCCGACCGCGCTGCACGTGGCGGCCGCACGGTCCGCCGAAGACTTCTGGGAGAGCACCGCCGATCAGGACGCCGTCGCGCTCTTCCGCCTGGCCGACACCGAGGCGCGGGCCATCGGCTACCCGCTCGACACCGAGGTGGAGTTCGCCGACGAGGAAGCCCACGGAATGCTGCGCATCGCCGAAGAGCAGGACGCGCAGGCGATCGTGGTCGGCCACCCGCCCTCCCGCCGCGCCGGGCGCTTCTGCCGCATCGTCGATCACCTCGCCCATGAGGCGCTCTGCCCGGTCGTGGTGGTGCGCCTCATCGGCGCGCTGCACACCGAGCGCATCCTGGTGCCGCTGACCTGCCCGGAGGACTACCTCACGGTCAGGCCGATGGTTGCCGCGCTCGGAGCGGTCGAGGAGCATCACGTCACCTTCCTGCGCCTGATGCCCGCGGAGTGCCGCGCCCCCGAACTGCGCGCCGCCGAGGAGGAGATCGCGGCGTGGCCCGACTGCGACAACATGCCCGGCCACTGTGTCTGCCGCGCCGTGGCGGCAGACTCGCGCGTGCATGCGATCCTCGACGCGGCCGAGGAGCATGACATCATCGTGATGACCGCCAGTAGCTCCCGCGGCCTCAGCCGCGCGTTCTTCGGCTCGCTTGCGGAGGATGTTGCGCTGCAGACGCCGAAACCAATGCTCATGGTCGCGGGCGGCATGGAGTCGCGCTCGCTCGCGGAGGCGACCACGCGGGACGTTTGATCCGGGCACTCGATAATCAC
Source organism: Candidatus Zipacnadia bacterium (assembly GCA_029821635.1). Taxonomy (GTDB): domain Bacteria; phylum Armatimonadota; class Zipacnadia; order Zipacnadales; family UBA5352; genus UBA5352. The sequence goes on along the minus strand of JALGSW010000081.1, from coordinate 745 downwards.
AGACAACGACCGCAGGCAGGCATGCCTGAGGCGCCGGGGCGCCTTGCGCGAGTTCGCCATGCGAACGTCGATGCGCCACGAACGGCAGAGATGATGGTCAGCTTGCCGAGTCAGGGAATCGGAGGACGTGAACGATGGATGACGCGCGCATCGCTGTGAAGACCAACAACCTCGGCCTCGACCGCCACGAGGCGATCGAGCTCGTCGCCGGATGGGGCATCGGCGGAGTGCACGTCACCGCTTCCGGGCCGTTTGAGCCCGAGGCGCTGAGCAAGCAGGACCGCAAGAACCTCATCAAGTTCGTCGAAGCGCAGGGCCTCACCATCTCCGCCATCATGAAGTGGGGCGGAGGCGTGGACCTCGCCGAGGAGCACAACTGGCAGGCGAACATCGAGGAGGGCAAGGGCCTCCTCGAACTCGCCGCAGACCTTGAGTGCGGCATCTGGGGCGCGCACGTCGGCATCATGCCCTGGGAGACCTCCGACCCCGGCTGGGACCGCATGGTCCGCGCGATGGCGCAGCTCGCCGAGCACGGCGAGTCCGTCGGCGCCTGCGTCGCCATCGAGCTTGGCCCCGAGCCCCCGCGCATCGTCCGCCGGCTCATCGAGACCGTCGGCAGCGAGGCGATCCGCGTCAACTACGATCCCGCCAACCTCGTGATCTGGCCCGCGCTGCTGGCGACGCGCCGCGGCGAGGCCTACGACCGCGACTGGGCGTGGGAGCAGTTCGCGCCCGTCGAGGGCGC
>JALGSW010000240.1 GCA_029821635.1 Candidatus Zipacnadia bacterium | reverse complement strand
GCGTCGTCTGCCGTATGCCGTCTGGCGGGGCCGCACGAGCCCTGCGAGCGCAGCGAGCGGGGCGAGGTCGGCCCACGGCCGTTCGCCCCACCGCTGCCTGAACGACCGCCGGGCCGACCTCGCGCCAACCGCTGACGCGGTTGACGCTCGTGCGGCCCCTCCGCAACGACAGCGGCCCGCCCCTCCTACCAATCAAACAGCGGCACATCGCGCCAGTTGCCATCGCCCATCGCAGACTCGTGCGCGATGATGCCCGGGATCGTGAAGTCCATCGAGCGCATCACGTCGATCGGGGGCTTTGCCCCACTCTCCAGCGCGTCGAGGAACTCGCGGATCATGTAGTACTCGCTGGTCCCGTGGCCGCCGTGCTTCGCGTCCTCCGGCGCGTTCGGATCCACCACCGGGCAATCGGTCACCTCGGCCTGGCGCTGACCGTTCGGCCCGTCCGGCGTCTCGCCCTCGATCCACTGGAAGCCCTGCGTCGTTGAGCCCGAGCGCCCGTTCTCCACGTAGCCCTTCGTGCCGTAGAGCGAGTAGTAGACCATGTGCGGGTAGCGCGGGGCGACCTGGCTGCGCGCGATCTTGATGAGCGCGCCCTTCTCCGTGCGGAACAGGCCGATCTCCATGTCGAGGAAGCCGAGGTGCTCGGACTGCTCGGGGTGCTTGTGGAAGCCGGCGGAGCTGCCCGACGCCGCCACGATGCGATCCTCCATCAGCGTCAGCAGCGGCCCGAGGCAGTGGGCGCAGTACCAGATCGGCGGGCGCTCGTGGCGCCAGAAGTAGTCGCCGCTCTCCTCGTCGATCAGCAGGTGCTCGATCTCGTGGACGTACTCGGCCTCGGCGTGGAAGATCGTGCCGAGCTTGCCCGCCTCGGTCAGCTTGCGCCACTCGCGCACGTAGTGGAAGTAGCAGTAGTTCTCGGCCATCATGTAGCCGCGGCCGGTGCGCTTGACCGCCTCGACGATCTGCTCGCACTCCTCGACCGTGTAGGCGGCGGTCTGCTCGCAGAGGACGTCCTTCCCCGCCTCCAGCGCCGCGATAGTGTGCGGGGCGTGGAAGCGGATCGGCGTGGCGACCATGACGACGTCGGTGTCGGCATTGACGAACTCGTCGAAGTCGGTGAAAAGCGCGCTGTCCGGCAGGTCGAAGGCCTCACCGAGGTCGCTGAGGGACTGCTCGTTGATGTCACACAGAGCGGTGACGTTCACGTTTGGATGTGCGCCGAACACGTTCACGAAGCCGCGGCCGCGCCGCAGCCCGACGATCCCAACATTCCACGTCTTCATGGAGCGGTCAACTCCCGATCGTACGGTGGTAGCGTAGGGCGCGGGAGTGTTCGGCGGGGGAGGTCCCGAGGCCTCCCGATCACTCTGGCATTTGAACTTCCGCGGTGGAACGGTTACATAGAGGGTGGGAGGCACGAGATGTCGCGTCTTGAGCAGATCCGCGAGCAATTCGACGTGATCCGCGCGCAGCTTGGCGACGATGCCGCCTTCATGCGGCTTGCCGAGCGCTACCACGCGCGGCTCCTGCACTATGTCCGGCGCATCGTGGGCGAAGACGGCGCCGCCGATGACGTGGCGCAGGAGACGTGGGTCGCCGCCTATCGCGGACTGCGGCGGCTCGAAGAGCCTGAGCAACTCAAGGCGTGGCTCTACGGGATCGCGCGCAACAAGGCCCTGAACGCGCTGCGCCGTGAGGAGCGTTCGCGGCTGGTGTACGTGGACGACGAACTGCTGGAAGCTGTCCCGGAGGAAGAGGACGATTCGCTGGACCTCCGCGCAGAACAGGCGGCGCAGGTCCATCGCGCCCTCAATCAGGTCAGTCCGGCGCACGCTGAAGTGCTGATCCTGCGCTACGTGGAGGGGCTGTCCTACGAGGAGATCGCGGGGGTCGCTGGCTGCCAGACGGGCACGGTGCGCTCGCGGCTGCATTACGCGAAGCGCGCGATGCGAGAGGCAATGGAGAGTGATGAGCGATGAGTGAACGCGAGGAGCTTGCGCGGAGGCTGCTGGAGGAGAATGGGCTGAGCGAGGGCGCGGTACGTGAGGCGGATCGCGAGGGGCTGCGAGCAGTTGTGGAGGCCGAACGGAAACGAAGCGCCCACGTGAGCAGGGCGATGGTGCTATCGTGGGTGGCGTTCGTGCTGCTGCTGGCGGTGTTCTTCGGCGCCATGTTCCCGCAGGTCTTCGGTCTGGACAGCACCGACTTGCCTCGGGAAACGGCGAACCTGATGGGCGTGCTCACACTCGGCAGCCTTCTGCTGACGGGTATCGCCTTCATCTTCGCGATGGTGACGACCGTCGCCTGGGGCCTGCGCATGGCTTTCGGCCCCCGCGGGGTCAGCGAACAACTGGAGCGCATCGAAGTCCAGCTCGCGCGGCTGGAGGCGCAGGGGGAAGACACAGGGAGTGGCGGGGCGGAAGGTTAGCGGCAGGCCCAACGACCGACGCATCTAAACGACAGATGCGTCGCTCCGAACGACAACGGCAACGACCCCTCGCGGAGTCGTTGCCGTTACTTGCTACTTGCCACTTACTACTCGCCACTTGCCGCTACAGCACGTGCTTGTCGGGGGCCTCGTCGGCCTCCTCGTCGCGCTCGCGGCGGGTCTTCTCGCGCAGCAGCAGCGAGTTCACCGCGTTGAGGTAGGCCTGCGCGCTCGCCTCGATCACGTCGAGGCTCGCGTCCTGCCCGACGGCCTCCTCGTCGCCCATGCGCACGCGGATCGTCGCCTCGCCCAGCGCGTCCTGGCCGCGCGTGATGCTCCGCACGCTGTAGTCGGCCATCTCCATATCAGGCATGCCTACCGCGTTGCGGATGGCGTCCGTCACCGCGTCCACCGGCCCGTTGCCGTGACCGACCTGCGTGACGCTGTCACCGTTGCGGCGCAGCACCACCAGGCCCATCGGCTCGAGCGACGTGCCGGTCGTGACCTGCACGCGCTCGAGGTGCCAGACCTCCGGCATGCCCTCCGTCGAGGCCTGACGCATGATCACGTGCAGGTCCTCGTCGTAGACGCGCTTCTTGCGGTCGGCGACGGCCACGAAGCGCTCGTAGACCTCCTCCATCTCCTCGGGCGCGATCGCGTAGCCGAGCTTCTCCATCCGGCTGCGCAGCCCGTGCTTGCCCGAGCGCGGCCCGAGCGTGAAGACCGACTCGGTGAGCCCGACGTCCTCGGGCCGCATGATCTCGTAGGTCTGGCGGTCCTGGATCATCCCATGCTGGTGGATGCCCGCCTCGTGCGCGAAAGCGTTTGCGCCCACGATGGCCTTGTTCGGCTGCACCACGAAGCCGGTGAGCGTCGAGACCATCCGCGAGGTGTTGATGATCTCCTCCGCGTTGATCTCCGTATCGGCCTCGAACTCATCGGTGCGCGTGCGCAGGGCCATGACGATCTCCTCGAGGGAGGCGTTGCCCGCGCGCTCGCCGATGCCGTTGATCGTGCACTCGACCTGACCCGCGCCGGCGCGCACAGCCGCCAGCGAGTTCGCCACAGACATGCCGAGGTCATCGTGGTTGTGCACCGAGATGACCGTCTGGTCGATGTTCGGCACGTTCTCGAACAGGTAGCTGATCGTCTCGTACATCTGCCACGGCGTCGCGTAGCCGACGGTGTCGGGGATGTTGACGGTCTTCGCACCCGCCTCAATCACCGCCTCGACCACGTCGCGGAGATACTCCAGCCGCGTGCGCAGCGCGTCCTCGGCGGAAAACTCCACGTCGTCGCAGAGGCTGCACGCGAGCGTCACGCCATCCACGGCCATCTTCAGCACCTCGGCCTCGGTCTTGCCGAAGCGCTTCTCGACGTGCACCTTCGAGGTGCCGATGAAGGTGTGGATGCGCGGCTTGCTCCCGTGCTGCACGGCCTCCCAGCAGCGCTCGATGTCCTTCGGCAACGCTCTGGACAGGCCCGCGATCGATGGCCCCTCGATCTCCTGAGCGATGGCCTTGACCGACTCGAAGTCCTCGGGCGAGGAGATCGGGAAGCCGGCCTCGATGATGTCAACGTTCAGACGCGCGAGCTGCCGGGCGAGCTGGATCTTCGCGCCGTGATCCATGGAAGCGCCGGGCGCCTGTTCGCCGTCGCGCAAGGTCGTGTCGAAGATTCTGATTATCCTTGACATCTGAGTTGCCTCCTGCGGTCCGTGCATGAAATGCGCGTGCGCGTGCGCGTGCCGGGCGCTGAGCGCGGGAGGGTGGCCGGCACGGGTCCACCAGCCCGCTGCGTCAGATGCAGGTCAAGGTCAGGGTCGTCCATGCGGCCACCTCCTCAACGGCAGTTGCCAGCTATCAGTTGCCGGTTGCCAGCCAACGTCAACGGCTTGTTCTGCGGCCCGGTT
>JALGSW010000080.1 GCA_029821635.1 Candidatus Zipacnadia bacterium | reverse complement strand
CAGCCCTCAGCGGCCGCCCGCGCGATCATCGCCTCGGCGCGCGCAAGGTTCGCCTCCAGCGCCCCGCCCTCGACCAACATCTGCGCCATCCCAACCATGAATCGCGCCACGTTGCTGCCTCCTGTCGATCTGCTCCCCCCTCTTCCGGAACGGAGAGGGGGGCCGGGGGGGAGAGGTCAGTCCGCCCGCACGATCGCGAAGTCACGCGCGGGGATCGTCTCCGTCAGCGTTCGCCCGTTGAAGCGCACCTCGATCGCGCGCTCCTCGTCCGCAAGGTTCGCTACGACCACCAGCGCTCCCTCGCCCTCGCGCACATACGCGCTGGCGATCGCGTCCTCCTGAGTCACACGCGGGCCGTCATCGGCCCAGTAGGGCACGAAGCGCGCGTCGGCGATCCTGAAGCCGTCCAGCGCATCGAGCGCCGCGCTGAGCGTCTCCGGATCGGAGCCGCCCGCCCAGAAGCGCACGTCGTGCGGCAGCAGCAGCGCGAGGAGCTCGCGCGTGCGCACGCGCCGGTGCTCGTCGGAGCCGCGGATCGCCGGGAGGAAGAGCGAGATCGGCCCCCAGTTGCTCGCCATCAGCTCCGCCCGCACGCGCGCGAGGCTCGTGAGGTTGATGTAGTCGCCGTCGAAGTGCTCCAGCGCCCACGAGTACTGCTCGCCATCCACCGTCGCGTCGCAGAATGAGAGCAGCGGGATGCACTTGTGCGCGGACATGTGACAGACCATCACGTTGCGCGGGTCGTTCGCCTTCGTCAGCGTGTAGAAGCGCTTCATCAGCTCGCGCGTGCCGAAGATCAGCCGCCGACCGTAGTGCTCCTCCGAGTGGTGCGGATTGTTGCACCGGCCGGGGATTGAGTTGTCCAGGTAGAACCCGTCCCAGTCATACTCGTCGAGGAAGCGCTTGTAGGTCCACGTGATGAAGTCCTGCCAGCTCTGTGTCAGCGGGCAGCAGCGCATGTTCACCACGCCCATGCGCAGCACATCTGCCGCCCGCCCCTGCCCGGCGTGCGCGTACCACTCGCCGCCGAAGTACTCCCACGCCTCGCCGAGGTCGCTCTGCATGTTGAAGTTCGTGTAGGGCACGATGCGCTGTCCGCGCTCGTGCGCCTCCTCGCCCATCGCCTGGTATTCCTCCGGCTCGACCGGCACCGGGAACGAGTGCCACTCGCTGAAGTTTTTCAGCGACCAGAAGACCGCGACGTTCGTGTCCCCGCTCGGGCTCCCGAAGCGCCACTCGCGAGCGTCCTCCGGCAGCGGCTTCACCGGCGTCGCCATCAGCCCCCAGGTGAACGTGCGCGGCTCGGTCAGCTCCGCCGGGGCGTTGAGCAGCCACACGCGCATGACCGTCCGCTCGCCCTCGCGCGCAAGCTCGATGCCCGGCCGCTCGGCGTCCGGCCCCCAGCTCGCCTGATCCTCGGCAAACCAGCACAGCCCCCGGTCCTCGTCGCCCGCCCACAGATACCACGTGCTGCCGGCGCTCCAGCCCTCAGCGGGCACCGCGCCCGCGCAGGTCTCATCGAGGAACCACTGCCCCGGATGGTGCATCAGCGTCGCATGTTCGGCGCGCAGCGGGACCTCCAGCGCCAGCGGCCCGACCGTCGTCCCGCCCTCGGGCGGGGTCAGCGTGAAGTCGTAACGTGCCATGCCGTCGAATTCCACCGTCGCGACCATCGCCAGCGCGCTCGCGCCCAGCTCCCCGGCGCAGTTCAGCCGCACGGATGCATCGCCCGCGCTCACCTGCTCGGGTGCCTGCCACGCCACTTGCGCGCCATCGCCCACCAGCCTGCACGCGCCCGCCAGCAACTCCGCGCCCGCGCTCGCGATCGACGCTGGCAGCGCCCCGCCCGCGAGTTCGTAGCGCCTGCCCCAGCACTCGACCGCCGCGCCCGCGGCCGTCGGCTCGCTGCGCATCGGCGTCCACGGCGGCGGGACGGCGTCGCTCAGGCCGATCCCCGCGCCCAGCCACGGCGTCTCCGGCACGGTCAGCTCCCGGCGCGCCTGGCCGAGCAGCGTGCCGTCCTCCCCGAGCGCCTCGACCACCACCGCGTAGGCGCCCGGCGGCGGATCGGCCGTCGCCACCTCCGCCGCGCCGATGCCCTCGCCAACCCCGGTCACGTCGAAGGCCGCCGCCGAACCGTCCGGCCGCTCGATCCGCCCGGTCATGCGCGCGACCTCGCCGTCTGCGCCACGCGCGGACGCCCGGATCTGCCAGACGCCCTCGCTCGGCCACGGCGTCACGATCAGCTTCACCGGCGGGCGCTCGCCGCGGATACGCCGGGAGATGCGCACCTCGTCGAGCATGCCCACCAACCCGCGGTCGCCAAGGTAGCGGTTGCCCAGGTAGAGGTCGCGCGCCGAAGTCAGCAGTCGATCCTGCCCCGCGGGCAGCAGGTCGCGCGCGACCTCGACACCGTTGACGTAGATGGCCGCGTGGAAGCCGTCGAACTCGCCGCGAAGATGCGTCCATTGCCGCAGCGGGATCTCATCGACCCCGACGGTGTGATGGTAGCCGCCGTCGGCGGTCTTGAAGAAGAAGTCCGGGTAGCCGAAGCGATCGATCCACAGCCCCCACGTCCAGTCGCTCTTCTCCACGACGCGCGAGTAGGGTACCCGCTCCTCCTGGTAGACCCACGCCTCAATGCACAGCTCGTCCGTCAGGTCGAGCGACTCATCATCCGGCACACGCGCCCAGCCATCACCGGACAGGCGCAGCGCGTTGCCGTGCCGCCCCGGCGCGATCTCCCCCGCGACCAGTTCCGCCTCGGGCTGGGTCCCGGAGGCGTCCACGATCGGCGCCGCGTCGAGGTGCCAGAGGCCCACCGTACCCGCGTCGGCCTGCAGCACGTCGAGGCCCTCGGGCGGCTCGTAGCCGACGTTCCACAGCCGCACTTCGTCGATCAGCCCCGCGAACGGCCGCGCGTTCTGCGCCGAGCCGATGCGCAGGGGCTGGCTGGCGTCCTGGGGCGGGTCGGCGTAGGCGCGCTCGGCGACGATCTCGCCGTCAAAGAGCAGGCGCATCGTGCCGCCGGCGAGCTCCGCGCGCACAGTCACCCACTCATCCAGCGGGATCGGCCGCGAGCTGGTGACACCGTGCGCCTCCGCGCCATGCAGGCGGAAGTGTACGCGGCCGTTTTCATGCACGTACAGCTCGAAGGTGCTGCCCTTGTCGGCGACGCGCGCGTAGGGGGAACGGGCGGTCTGCATCACGCGCGCCTCGAACACGAGGCCCTCGACGGGCGCGAGCGGCGCGGCGTGCGCGATGGTGACGCGACCGCCCTCGCCGTCGAAGCGCAGGCACCCGCCCTCGCCCTCGGCGGCCCACTCGGGATCGAACCCCTCGGCCTCCTGCCAGGAGCCCAGGACGCCCCCGTGGCCGAAGGGGCCGGCATCCGCGGCCCACTGGCCCTCCCCGTCATCGAACGACCACTCGCCCACGAGCACCGCGTTCTCCGGGAGCTCCTGAGCCGCCACCGCGCCCGCCACCATGAGCATCGCCAGAATGAGCCGCACTGTCTCACCTCATCATGCGCAAGCGTCCTCGACAATTGTGGGTAGGTTGACCGCGCGAGGGCAGCAATCCTTCGTGGCAGGCCCTGCGCGCCACCGCGGCGAATCTGCCCCCGTCCCGCGAACGGAGGAGAGCCGCCATGCCGCGCACCATCGCCCTGCTGCTCGCCATCTGCGCCCTCCCGGCGTGGAGCGCCGAGAATCTGCTCGCCAACGGTGACTTCGCCGCCGGCCTCGAGGGCTGGACCGCCAACCGCCCTGAGACCGCACCTGCGCTCGACACTGAGCAGTTCCACAGCCCGCCGGCGGCTCTGCGTCTGCCATCAACCGCCGAGAAGGTCGGCGTGATGTCGCCGCTCATCGAGCTTGCGCTCGCGCGCCCGGAGCCGCTGCCCAACGCCCTCGTCCTCTCCGGCTGGCTGCGCGCCGATACGGTCGATGACGACGCCACCATCGGCCTCGACCTGCGGATTATCCTCGACGATGGCACCGAGACGTGGTTCTTCCCGGATTCGCTGCAGGTGCAGCAGGCTGAGGTCGGCGAGTGGGTCCGCAAGAGCGCGACGTGGGTCGCGCCGACCGACCGCACCATCGCCTCGGTGGCGGTCTACTGTCTGAACTACCGCTCCGACGGCGCGACCGCGTGGTTCGATGACATCACGCTCAGCGCCCACACCGCCCGCGGAGCGCAGCACGACATCGTCCTGCTCCGCGCGGAGATGCCCGATGGCCCGACCGAGGCCGACTTCTTCGGGATGCAGGCGGACGTGCTGCCGATCACCAGCGACTTCAGCACCGCGAAGCTCGTCGTCCTCAGCGAGTGGATCGAGGACGAGGCGCTCTACTACCGCCTCAAGGTCTTCCACTACCTCGGCGGGCGCGTCTGGCTGCAGGACCTTCCCGACGAGTACTACGCCCGCGGCATCTCGCGCTACTTCTTCAACGCGCCGCCCTCCGAGCTGGCCGAGCCGCTCACGATCAGCGATGACGGGCGAGCGGCGCTTGTCTCCGCGCCGGACGCGATCGACCAGGAAGCACTCGCACGCGACCTCCTCGCCGCGCAGACCGACCTGCCGGACGAGGTCCCGGCGCTCGACTGCGGCCCCAAGCTCCCGATCGAGCTGCGCGACGGCGCGCTCTACGTCGGAGATGAGCCGATCCTGTGGCGCGCCATGGGCACCTATAAGGTGGATGGGAGCCGCCCGATTGAGGCGCATCAGGCCAACTTCGCCCACTACGCGCGCGACCTGAACCTCAACGGGCTCGTGCTCTACCTCGGCTACCAGACCGACCCGCAGCATCTGCGCGCGGTGCTCGACGCCGCGTGGGCCGAGGGCCTGCGCGCGGTCGTGTGGATCCGCGGCCCGGCGGTCAGAAGCTACTCCGAGAAGCCGCTCAAGGACGAGTGGCTGCTGCGCTTCCTGCCACTGCGCGGCCACCCGGCGTTCCTGGCGTGGGAGATCGCGGACGATACCTGGTACCGCCACCTGGAATTCCTCGAGCGCACCTCGGAGGTCATCCGCCGCTACGACCAGCAGAACCTCGTGACCACCACGATCATGGACCTGCGCAAACCCGAGCGCGTCTCCGCCGAGCAGTGGGAGCGCTTCCGCGGGCTGGTGGACTATCCGCTCACCTACCTCTACCCGCTACAGAAGGGCCGCACCTTCGGCGGCACGGTGGATATCGAGGGCGGGCTCGAGGACGTGCAGCGCCTCTCCGAGCACGCTCGCGCGGTCTGGGGCGAGGACGTCTACATCCAGCAGTGGTGCCAGGCGCACATGCAGGGCCCCTCCTACCCGAAGGTCGGCATTCCCCCGCGCTCCACCTACATGCCCTCCGCCGAGCAGCAGCGGCTGCTCACCTACATGATGCTCACCTCGGGCACACGCGGGATCGCCTACTTCAGCAGCTACGGCCTCGCCGACGACCGCCTCGGCATGGGCCGGCGCGCCGAACTCGGGCTGCTCTGGGGCGAGCTGAAGCCGGTCGAGGACATCCTCGCCGCGGGGCAAATCAGCGCCTGCGAGACCTCCGATCCATCAGTCGAGGCGAAGGCCTTCACCCTCGGCGACGAGACGGTGGTGCTGGCGGTCACGCATGGCGAGGAGTACAACCGTTACGTCCACGACGCGCTGATCGAGGACCTGACGATCACGCTGCCCGCGGACGTGCCTGCCGACGCGCAATGCCTGCAGCTTGACGGCCCGCGTCCGGTCTCGCTGCCGCGCGACGGGCGCACCGTCGCGATCGGCCAGTTGGACGTGAGCACCGCGCTGCTCATCACCGCGAGCGACGAGCGCCTCTCGGCGCTGGCGGCGCAGCGCAAGGAGTGGGCGCCGCTGTGCGCGCGGCTGGGGGCCACCGTGGCCGCCGATACCGCGGTGAAGATGCGCGTGGTCACGAAGCGCATCGAGCCGCTGGTTGATGAGCAGTTCGGCCTCGCGTTCGTCGCGGGCGGCGAGGCGTTCGAGGAAGTGCTGACCTACCTGGAGGCCGGAATGCATGGGGAGGCGTGGCGCTGGTCGCGTATGGCTCTGCGCAAATGGCGCGAGACGCGGGCACTGGCGATCCGACGCGCGGAGGCCGAGCATGAGCGGCTCGGACTGGGCGAGGACGCGCTGCCGCTGCTGAACATCTACCCGGCGCTGCCGAACTTCGCACATGAGTACATGGGCGCGCCCGAGCCCGACTACGCGGCGATGCACGAGGAAATACAGGCCGCGCTGGCCGAGCTCGACTTCCTCGTGCGCGAGCCGGTTCCGGAGGTATGATCGGAGACTAACGAGCCCACCCCGACCGGGGCGGGCTCGTGTCGCGTTACGATTGACGCCAGCAGGCTCAGTCCTGGTACTCCAGCAGCACGCCGAGGTTCGGCTCGGTCGCGTCGATGATCATGTTGTAGGCGTCGGCAGCGTCCTCGAAGTCGAAACGGTGGCTGATGAGGCCGCTCACCCGGAAGCTCCCGTCGGCGACCCGGCGCAGCAGCTCGACCATGTTGCGCCGCGTGCTCCAGCGCACATACGCCCGCGGGTAGTCCTGGCCATGATGGTATGCGAGGTCGTGGTAGCCGGGGCCGGTGCGACTCGATGGCTTGATGTCCATGTTCCCGAAGGCCACCGGCACGCCCTTGAGTTCCGTCTTGACGCCGCCAACGATCACCATGTTGCCGACCTGGTGGCCGTCGGGGGCCTTCAGCGAGGCTTTGGAGAGCTGCTGCATGACCTCGGTGCCGGGGCCGCCGTAGGCCAGCAGCGAGCCATCGATCCCCTCGCCCTCGGCCCACTCAAGCAGCGCCTCGGTGAGGTCCTGCTCCTTGGGGTTGATCGCGATGTCCGCACCGTGCGCCAGCGCGATCTCCAGCCGGCTGTCGTCGAGGTCGATCGCCGCAACGCGCCCGCCTGAGAGCGTGATGAGCTGGTCGGCGAACTGCCCCACGAGCCCCTGGCCCACGACCGCGTAGAAGCAGCCGAAGTCCGGATCGAGCCGCCGCGTGGCCTGCATGGAGGTCGCCGCGAGGCAGACCATGACCGCGTCGTCGAAGCTCACGCCATCGGGGATCGGTACAGTCACCATCGGGTGGCCGACGTTGTAGTCGGCGTGTGAGTAGCACTCGCCCGCCATGCCGATGGTGCGCTGGCCGACCTCGAAGCCCGTGGCTTCGCTGCCGAGCGCGACGATCGTGCCCGCGGTGGAGTAGCCGGTGGTGCGCGGCGCGGCGTCGGGCGCGGGATTTGCGCGCCGCCCGCGCATGCCGTTGGTCTCGGTGCCCGCGGAGATGAGACTGACCGCGGTCTCGACCACGACCTCCTTCGGCCCGAGTTCGGGCATCGCTATCTCTTCGACAGTGACCGAACCGTCGCCATGGATCTGAACCGCGCGTCGAGTATCCGGGACCTGGGCCATCGTCATCAGCTCCGTTGTCGTGTCGTTCGTAGGACAGGCTTCCCAGCCTGTCAGTCGTTCGTCGTCAGTCGTTCGTAGGACAGGCTTTCCAGCCTGTCAGTCGTTCGCCGTCAGTCGTTCGTAGGACAGGCTTTCCAGCCTGTCAGCCGTTCGTCGTCAGTCGTTCGTAGGACAGGCTTCCCAGCCTGTCAGCCGTTCGTCGTCAGTCGTTCGTGGGACAGGCTTTCCAGCCTGTCAGCCGTTCGTCGTCAGTCGTTCGTGGGACAGGCTTTCCAGCCTGTCAGTCGTTTGCCGTCTGCACGTTGCCCCGCAGGTGCGCCGCAACCTCCGCCACCGGCGCGACCCAGACCCGCTCGCGCTCCCGGTCGAGCCACTCCAGCATCCGCTCGAACTCGCTCTGCGCGGTGCCAAGGCGCGCGCCACCGATCTGATGCATCGTGAGGATCAGCCAGCGCCCGCGCACGAGGTCGTGGTCCAATATCCCCACGATCTCCTCCCCGCGCATGTGCTCCAGCGGCTGTGACGCGAGGCACGCGAGGTCGCAGTTGTGCGGCGAGTTGCTGAAGCCGTACTCGCCCTGCCCGCGCCCGGCGACGAAGTGCTTGGCAATGATCGGCACGTAGCTCTGGCGCGTGAGGCCCGAGCCCACGTGCGTCATGTAGCACGGATACGCGAAGCTGCGACTCTCGCGCGGGAAGAACATGCTCAGCCGCCGCTCGGCCTCCAGCACGTCCGCCTCGATGTCGTCGAGGCTCATCGTCTCGAGGCCCTGCGCACCGGGCTCATCGCGGAAGTTGCGCGAGCAGGTGTGGCCAACGGTGTGGTTGCCGACCTCGTGCCCGGCCTCGTGCAGCGGCAGGTAGCGGGCGAGCCGCTCCTCCCAGTCATCGCGCCCGCTGGAGAGGTAGAAGGTGCCGCGGAAGCCGCGCGCCTCCATCCCCGGCGCGGCGATGTTGAGCTGCGTGTCATTGCCGTCATCGTACGTGAGCGAGACCGCGCAGTTGTACTCGCCCGGCCACGCGTCGAAGTTGACTTGTGAACTGTTTGGTGACATGAGCGTTGCCTCTCCTGAGTTGCCGCGGCGTTTCCGGGCGGCGTGGAGGTTCGACGCGGCCGGCGGATGCTCCTTCGACGCGGCTTTCGTGGCGGTACGAAGGTATCATCAGGCGGGTGGTGAAGTGTTTTCGTCCTTCACCGGTGGTCGTGGGGATGCACGGGCCGCCGGGGGCTGCCTGTCTCGACGCGCAGATGCCCGGGCATTGGGGAGAGCCGAACAGATGACCTCGCGCGAGCGAATCGTGGCCGCACTGGAGCACCGTCAGCCCGACCGTGTGCCCGTGGACCTCGGCGCATCCGAGTCCTCCGGCATCATGGGCATCGCCTACAATCGTCTGAAGGCCCACCTCGGCCTCGATGGCCGCACGCAGATCTACGACCTCGGCCAGATGATCGCGAAGGTCGAGGAGCCGGTGCTCGACATCATCGGCGCGGACGCGATGCCGCTACTCATCGAGCCGCGCCAGTGGAAGCCGTGGAGGCTGCAGGACGGCTCGCCGGGCGAGATCCCCGCGCACCTGGAGGTCGTCGAGTGGGAGGGCGGCTGGGCGGTGCCTGGCAGCGACGGCCTCCCCGCTGCATTCTGTCCCGAGGGCGGCTACTACTTCGATCCGGTCAACCCGCCACTCGCCCACGCCGACTCGCCCGAGGACATCGAGGCGGGCATCGCGCACCTTGAGAGCTTCGACTGGCCCGGCTACCTCGATGAGACATACGAGGACCTCGCCTCCAAGGCCCGCTGCCTGCACGAGGAGACAGATCGCTGCATCGTCGGGAACCTCTGGGTGCACATCTTCGCCGCCGGACAGATCCTGCGCGGCTTCGCGAACTTCATGATGGACCTCGCGGGCGACAAGCCGCTCGCCCATCACCTGATGGGCAGGCTCGTGGACTGCTACGCCCCGCGCGTGGAGGCCTACGTGAAGGCCGTCGGCCCGCACGTGGACGTGATCCAGGTCAACGACGACCTCGGCACGCAGAACGGGACGCAGATCTCGCCCGATCTCTACCGCGAGATGGTCAAGCCCTACCATCGGCGGCTGTGGGGGATGGTCAAGCGCCTCTCGGGCAAGCCGCTGCTGCTGCACTCGTGCGGGTCGATCTACGACCTGCTGCCCGACCTGATCGAGATCGGCGTGGATGCGATCAACCCGGTGCAGGTTTCCGCGGCGAACATGGACGGGGCGCTGCTCAAGCGCGAGTTCGGGCGCGACCTGACGTTCTGGGGCGGCGGCTGCGACACCCAGCACGTCCTCGGCCGGAGCACGCCGCAGCAGGTGCGCGACGAGGTGCGCCATCGCGTGGACCAGTTCGCGGACGACGGCGGCTTCGTGTTCTGCCAGGTACACAACATCCAGCACGACGTCCCGCCCGAGAACGTCATGGCGATGTATGAGGCGCTCGGAGAACTGTAGGAGCGGGGGCAACGCGATGACATGCAAGGAAGCTGCGGAAGCGGTCCTGCGCAAGGCGGGAAGTCCTCTTCACTACACGGAGATCACGAGAGGAATGCTTGAGGAGGGACTCTGGCAGACTCAAGGCGCAACGCCTGACCAGACGATCAGTGCCGCCATTAGTCAAGACGTGAAGAACGACCCGCAATCGCCGTTCGTTCGAGTAGGTAAGGGCATCTACGCCCTGCGCGAGTCAATGCCCATTGACGCCAAGGCCCCCCGTCCCAAGAGCGAACCCCAGAGCGATGCCCCGAGCAGCACTCTGTCATTTACAGACGCGGCGCAGAAGATACTGCGAGAGTCCGCGGGCAAGAAGCCGATGCACTATCGGGCAATCACGACGTCGGGGATGGACGCAGGCCTGATCGAGACATCTGGGAAGACCCCGGAAGCAACGATGTATTCGGTGATCTACCAGGAGATCGAGCGACAGAAGGCGCGGGGAGAGCGCCCCCGCTTTGTCCTGCACGGTGAGGGCTACGTCGGGCTGAGCGAATGGATGTCCGAGGGGCTGGCATTTCAGGTCGAGCGCCACAACCGCAAGGTGCGAGAGGAGTTGCTGCAACGTCTCCACGAGATGCCACCGGAGCGTTTCGAGGCGACTATCGCGAGTCTTCTGGTGGCTCTGGGCTTTGAGGATGTGATAGTGACGCCGGCGACATCGGACGGAGGCATCGATGTCCGCGGCGTACTTGTGTCCGGCGACGTTGTGCGCACCAAGATGGCGGTGCAGGTCAAGCGTTGGAAGAGGAACGTCCAAGCCCCCACCGTTCAGCAGGTCCGGGGCAGTCTCGGAGCGCATGAGCAAGGCCTGATCGTCACGACCAGCGACTTCAGTTCGGGAGCCTACTCGGAGGCGGAGCGGCCTGACGCCACGCCTGTGGGCTTGATGAATGGCGAACTGATGGTGGCGCTGCTGGTCGAACACGATATCGGTGTTACGAGGAACGACATTAGCATCCTCGAGCAATGCGGGCTTGAATTGATCGACCCGGACACTTGCGGATCGTGATACTGACCCGACTGCCCATTCGCAACGCAGGGAGTGACTCTCATGCCCACCAACCCCCTCCGCATCCTCGTTTTCGGCGCGCATCCTGACGACAGCGACCTGCGCTGTGGTGGGATGGCGATGAAGTGGCGCGCGCTGGGCCACCGGGTGAAGTTCATCTCGATGACCAACGGCGACACCGGCCACCACGAGATGGGCGGCGGGCCGCTCGCGCGCAGGCGCTATCAGGAGACCCAATGCGCCGCGAAGGTCGCCGACATCGAGTACGAAGTCTTCGACATCCACAACGGCTCGCTGGAGCCGAACCTGTTCTACCGCGGCATGGCGATCGTGGCGATCCGCAAGTACCGCCCTGACCTCGTCATCTGCCACCGCGCGAACGACTACCACCCGGACCACCGCGCGGTCGGCGTGCTCGTGCAGGACGCGGTCTTCGGCTGCACGGTGCCGAACGTCATGGCGCTCACGCCGGCCCTCGACCGCCCGCCGGCGCTCGGCTACACCTTCGACAGCTTCACCGACCCGACGCCCTACGTGCCGACGGTCGCCGTGGACACCGACGACGTCTTCGAGCGCAAAGTGCAGATGATCCACTGCCACGAGTCGCAGATGTACGAGTGGAACTTCCGCTTCCGCGAGCGGATCGAGGGCGAGGAGGCGCGGCTGGAGTTCCTGCGCGAGGGCCTCTCGAAGCGCTTCGGCAACCTCGCGGACACCGCACGCGAGTGCCTCGCGAAGTGGTATGGCGAGGAGCGCGCGAAGTCGATCCAGACCGCCGAGACCGTGATGATCTCGCAGTACGGAAGCGTGCCGAACGAAGAGCGGCTGCAGGAACTGTTCCCGTTCCTGCCGTAGGTCGTTGTGGGACAGGCATCCTGCCTGTCGCCGTTATTGCGGACGGCCCCATTTGCCCGAACAGGAGGAAGCATCATGCACTTCGACGCCGACCAGAAAGCCGCCCTCTTCAACGCGATGTGCGACATGCCCACCGTCGATGCGCACGAGCACCTGCACTCCGAGGCGATGCGCAACGAACGCGGCGTGGACATCTTCCTGCTCTTCCACCAATACTTGCGCGTGGACCTGATCCTCGCGGGGATGGCGGAGGCGGACGCGAACGCGCTCGATGACCCGGACGTGCCCCTCGACCGCAAGTGGGAGACCTTCGCGCCGCACTGGGACCTGGTGCGCGGGACCGCCGTCGCGAAGGCGCCGCTGCTGTCGCTGCAGCGCTTCTTCGACGCAGACGACATCACCGCCGACAACTACGAGGCGCTCACCGAGCAGATGCGCGCGAACAACACCGAGGGCTGCTACGAGCGCTACCTGCGCGACGCGTGCAACATCGTGCTGGTGCTCAACCAGAACCGGACGATGTGGCAGACCGACATCTTCAAGCCGATTCTCCCCGGCCAGAACTTCATCGGCACCGGCACGCGCCAGAGCATCGTCGAAGCCTGTGCCGAGGACGGCTACCAGGCGCCTGAGAGCCTCGACGCGCTGCTCGGGATCATCGAGGAGCGCGTGGCGCGGATGAAGTCCGAGGGTATGATCGGCGTCAAGTGCATCGGCTTCGAGTACCAGCCCGGCAACCGCGACGATGCTCAGGGGGCCTTCCCGCGCGTGATGGGCGACGCCGCCCAGCCGGGCGATGGGCAGGCGCTGACGGCGTATCTGTGGGACTTCCTCCTGGACCAGTGCGGGAAGCACGACCTCGTGGCGGTGCTGCACACGGGCGTGTGGGCGGGGATGGGCGCGAGCATCACGACGATCCGCCCGACCAACGCGTTCGACTACGCGAAGGCGCATCCGGACACGCGCTTCGACGTCTTCCACGTGGGGACGCCGTGGCCGGTGGATGCGGCGTTCGTTGGCCGCAGCCTGCCGAACATCTACCTGAACGCTTGCTGGAGCCACCTGCTGGCGCCGCAGCTCACGAAGCAGGCGTTCGACTGGTGGCTGGACATGCTCCCGATCAACCGCATCAGCGCGTGGGGCGGGGACTACTGGTGGGCGGTCGAGAACGTCTACGGCGTGCTGACGGTGGTGCGGGAGATCCTCGCGGAGGTGCTGGCGGCGCGGATCAAGCGCGGGGACTTCGACGAGGCGCGGGCGCTGCAGATCGCCCGGCTGTGGATGCACGACAACCCGCGCGAGGTGTACTTCATCGACTGAGCGAGACGAGGCATGTAGCGCACCTTTGTGAGCGTACTGTGAGACACCTGGCGACTGAGTAGCCGCAAGATTCCGTGTTGTAGTGCAACGGAGTTCGGCGAATGACCGGACCTCCCGAGGGGTGAATGCACGTGATGCGGCTGATCCGAAATGGAACTGGCGCAGGTCTGTTCGCGGGGCTGTTGATCGCAGGCCGCGAGGTCGCGATGATGGAGGAGCAGCGGCAGTGGCTGGCCAAGCCACTGACCTACCTTCCGTGGCCCAGCCTGACGGTGCTCATCTACGGGCTGTTGGGCGCGACGGTCGGTGCGCTCATCGGGGTCGCATTCGGCGTTCTGCTTCGTCGCAGAACGCCCGACCAGCGACAGGGAGTGGTGGTCTGGCTGGCGCCCGTCGCGGTGGGCGCGATGATCCTCTTCCTCTCCGGTCTCTACGGTGAGTCCTCGATGGCGGGCTGGCCTGAACTGATCGCTCTGGTGCTCCTCGCGATGGGTGTGACGCTGGCTGTTCGCGAGCGCTCGGGCGACGTGCCATTCAGCCGCTGGCTCTCGATCGGCGTGGGCGCACTGGTCGGCGAGATGGTGTTCTTCGTGGCGGCCGACCAGATTGCCGACGCTGACGGCTGGCACTGGGCGGCACGCGTCGGCGCCTACCTCGGAACGCTCGCGGTGGCAGCGGCGATTGGCTGGGGTGTCGCGCGGCTGCTTGGATGGGGAGGGGCTCGCGTCTCGGCCCGGTGGCAGGAGCGGAGATTCGCCTACGGCCTGACTGGGCTGTTGGCGGCGCCGATCATCATCCTGAGCGTGATCGGCCTGCTCTCGTTGGCAATGCCGTACTCCGATGAACTTGCGCTGCCCGAGAGCAGTACTCAGACGAGTGCTGACGACTCGCGCCCGAACGTAATCCTGATCAGCGTGGACACGCTCCGCGCCGACTTCGTGGGGTACGCGGGAGGGCCAGCCCGAACGCCGAACATCGACGCCCTCGCCGCAGAGAGCTACGTCTTCGAGAACGCGTACTCCGTGGCGCCCTGGACCCGACCCTCGTTCGCGTCATTCTTCAGCAGCCGCTACCCGAGTGAGATGGGTGTGGCGAGGGTGCGAGATGTAGGGGGGGAGGTATGGGACGCACCTATTCCCCAACGGTGGGCCGAAGAGCATACGACGCTGGCCGAAGCTTTGCGCGATTCCGGCTACTCAACCAGGGCTGTCGTCACCAATGGCGTACTGAGCGCGAGTAATCACGTAAGTCAAGGCTTCCAGACATTTCATCAGTGCTGGCTGGGTGAAGACACTGCCCCCCCGGGGCAAGGACCCCATTACGGGGTGGCGCCAGGGCTGGGACTTCTCTGGGCCTCCCTCGTTGTCGGTCCTGAGCGAGCCGGAACGGAGCGCGCAGCCTCGGTGACTGATGTCGCGCTGAGGATATTGCCCGCGGGTGGGTCTGGCAGCACACTGAGTTGGATCCACTACCTGGACCCCCATCAGCCCTACGATCCACCGGACATTCCTGAAGACCAGCGGGTAATGCCAGCCAAGGCGGACACGATGGCCGGCCTCCAGACAAGGTCCCTGTCGGAGAGAAGCAGGTTGGTTGAGGCCTATTCCGCCGAGATCGAGTACAATGATCAGTACCTCGGGCAGGTCCTCAGGGAACTCAGAACCAACGGCCTTTGGGCATCTTCAGTTATCGTGTTCTGGAGCGATCATGGCGAGGAGTTTTGGGAACATGGCAAGTGGGAGCATGGCCAGTCTCTTCATCCGGAGCTCTGCCACGTGCCTCTTCTCATCCATCTTCCCGGACAAGCGGAGAGCTACGCAGTGAATACGCGAGTGACATTGTTGGACGTCATGCCAACGATTCTTGAGACATGCAAGATCGAAGCGCCCGACGGGCTGCAAGGCCGTTCGCTGATGCCTCTTCTCTCCGACACGCCGGGGCAGGTCGAGCCCCTAAGTGCATTCATGGAGGGATGCGTGTGGGGCGAGGTGCGGAAAGCACTGCTGACTGACCGGTACCGATTGGAGTACAACCTCTACTCCGACGACTTCACCCTCTACGACCTCCAGGAAGACCCCGGCGAACAGCATAACATCTACGGCACGCCACTCGCTCCCGACACATCGGAGATGGAGCGCGAGTTGCTCGACTGGACCGAGAAGTCGCTGGCGATGATGGACGAGTACGTCGCCAAGCAGGGGGCCGAGGACGTGCCTCCAGAAGTGCTTGAGCGCCTCCGAGACATGGGCTATGTTCAGTAGGCGACGATGGCAGCAGGCTCGGAGGTGCGATGGGATGGCCCGCTCGCTCGCAGCGATGCTCGTGGCCGCGACGCTGAGCACGGCGGCCGTCGCTCAGCCGCTACAGGCTCCGCCCATCGACGCCCCTCCCGTGCTCGATGGTGCGCTCCCGAGCCCGGCGCGGGCAACGCTCCCGGCAGCGTAGAGCTCGTCGAGCGCGAGGATGGGGCGGGCGCCTGCCTGCACATCGCGCGCGACAACGACTTCGGCAACGCCTGCATCATCAGCGACTGGATCATGCTGGAGCCGAACACGCGCTACCGCTACGGCTGCGAGATACGCGGGACGATCACGCTCGGCACGGGGCGGATCTCGATGATGATGATCGGCGAGGACGGGCACGGCATCGACGGCGTGCCCAGCCTCACGCTACAGGCCACGCAGGAGCAGTGGCAGGCGCTGGAGCGCACGATCGCGACCGGCGACGAGCCGGTGAAGCTACGCGTGTGGCTGAGCCTCTACCGCGTCGGCGGCGAGGGCTGGTGGGGCGGGGACTACTGGTGGGCGGTCGAGAACGTCTACGGTGTGCTGACGGTGGTGCGCGAGATCCTCGCCGAGGTGCTGGCGGCGCGGATCAAGCGCGGGGACTTCGGCGAGGCGCGGGCGCTGGAGATCGCCCGCCTGTGGCTGCACGACAACCCCCGCGAGGTGTACTTCATCGACTGACGGGTGAGCAGGTCGCGCACAGTTGTGAGGGCACTGTGAGGCGCCAGGCGGCTGATTCGTCGCAAGATTCCGTGTTGTAGCGCAACGGAGTTCGGCGAATGACCGGACCTCCCGAGGGGTGAATGCACGTGATGCGGCTGATACGAAATGGAGCTGGCGCGGGCCTGTTCGCGGGGCTGTTGATCGCGGGTCGCGAGGTCGCGATGATGGAGGAGCAGCGGCAGTGGCTGTCCGAGCCGCTGACCTACCTCCCATGGCCCAGCCTGACGGTACTCATCTACGCGCTGCTCGGGGCAGCGGTCGGAGCGGTCATCGGGATCGCGCTCAGCCTCGTACTTCGTCGCAGAACGCCTGACCAACGGCAAAGCGCGGCGGTCTGGCTGGCGCCTGTCACCGCGGGCGCGCTGATTCTCTTCTTCACCGGCCTCTACAGCAGGGACTCGATGACGGGCTGGCCAGAACTGCTCGCTCTGGTGCTCCTCGCGATGGGCGTGACGCTGGCTGTTCGCGAGCGCTCGGGCGACGTGCCATTCAGCCGCTGGCTCTCGATCGGCGTGAGTGCACTTGTCGGCGAGATGGCGTTCTTCCTCGCGGCCGACCAGGTTGCCGACGCCGAGGGCTGGCACTGGGCGGCGCGCGCCGGCGCCTACCTCGGAACGCTCGCGGTGGCAGCGGCGATTGGCTGGGGTGTCGCGCGGCTGCTTGGATGGGTGGGTGCCCGCATCGCCGACCGGTGGGGGGACCGCGCTTTCACCTATGGCCTGACAGGCCTGCTCGTGGTCCCGATGCTCGTCCTGAGCGTGGTCGGGCTGGTATCGCTGGCAATGCCGGCCTCCGATGAACTTGCGCTGCCCGCGAGCAGTTCTCAGACGAGTGCTGACGACCCGCGCCCGAACGTGATCCTGATCAGCGTGGACACGCTCCGCGCGGACTTCGTGGGCTATGCGGGAGGGCCAGCCCGAACCCCGAACATCGACGCCCTGGCCGCTGAGAGCTACGTGTTCGAGAACGCATATTCCGTGGCGCCTTGCACACGGCCCTCATTCGCGTCGTTCTTCAGCAGCCGCTACCCGAGCGAGATGGGTGTGGCGAGGGTGCGTGGCATTGACGGGTCTGCAGGATTCCCCGCTCCGCGGTGGCGTGATGACAGAAAGCTGATGGCCGAGGTGTTCCGCGATGCCGGCTATGCCACGGCGGCAGTCGTGACCAATTGGGTTCTCATCCCAGAGACCGGTGCCAATCGGGGCTTCGACACGTTCTGTCACTGCAGCTACGGCGGAACGGGTGTAGAAGCCCAGTTGCCTGCATGCTTCCCGACGCTCATTGGGATCGGCCAGACCGATGAAGATCAACACCGGCGGAAGGATGAGAACGAAAGAGCGTCTATCGTTACCATAAGAGCAGAAAGTGTGCTCCAGTCAATTCAGTCGCGACCACTCTATTTCTGGGTTCATTACATGGACCCTCATGCCCCGTACGATCCCCCGACCATCCCCGAGGAGATGCGCGTGCGGCCGCCCACGACGGAAGCACTTGCCGGCTACGCGGCAAACGTGGGAACCGAGAGAAGCCGGTGGTTGGCAGCGTACGTAGCAGAAGTAGAGTACTTCGATAGCTGGCTCGGGAAACTGATCGACGTGCTGCGAGAGACCGGGCTCTGGGACAGCGCGATTACGGTCTTCTGGAGCGACCACGGCGAAGAGTTCTGGGAACACGGCGGGGTCTGTCACGGAACAACGCTCTACAACGAGCTTCTCCGAGTGCCATTGCTCATCCATATGCCCACTCAGGCAGATGGCCAGGTTGTACAAGCCCCTGTGACGCTGCTGGACGTCATGCCCACACTGCTGATAGAATGCGACCTCGAGATCGACCTAGAAATGCGTGGTCGACAACTGCAGCCTCTGCTTGCTGGAGAGACCCCCCAACAGGATCCCATCGCGTTCGCCGAGGGGGCTGGTTTGGGGCCCATACGTAAGTCGCTGATAGCTGGAGACCTCAAGCTCATCTATGATGTCTACGCCGACGCGTTCGAGCTCTACGACCTCGTTGCTGACCCCGGTGAACTCCACAACATTCAGGGCATGGACCTCGCTCCCGACATGGCTCGGGAAGAGGAGAGGCTTCGTGCGTGGACGGAGCAGGCACTTGAGTTGATGGATGAGCAGGCCGGGAGAATGAGCGCTGAGGACGTGCCTCCAGAAGTGCTTGAGCGCCTCCGGGACATGGGCTATATCCAGTAGGCGACGACAGCAGCGAATGGCTCGGAGGTGCGTCGGAATGATCCGCACACTCGCAGCGATGCTCGTGTTCGCGATGCTGAGCACGGCGGCCGTCGCTCAGCCGCTACAGGCTCCGCCCATCGACGCCCCACCGGTGCTCGATGGCGCGCTCGATGACGCCTGCTGGCAGGCCGCGGCGGTCGTGGGCGCCTTCACCGCACCCGGCACCGATGAGGCCCCGATCGAGCTCACCGAAGCGCGCCTCTGCCACGATGGCGTCTGGCTCTACATCAGCTTCCTCTGCCACGAGAGCCTCCCGGAGCAGATCGTGAGCGCGCAGACCGTCCACGATGGCTCCGTCAACCAGGATGACTCCGTCGAGGTCCTCATCGTGCCGGTCGCCGACCGCACCTACTACTACCACTTCCTGCTCTCGGCGAACAACATCCGCGCGGAGCAGATGGGCTGGCCCGGCCGCACGCCCTACCGGCGCTGGAACACCGGCTGGCGTTCCGCGACCGCAATCACGCCCGAGGGCTGGGTCGCGGAGATCGCGCTACCGCTGTCGGCGATTGGCGGCGGGGGCGCGGAGCAGTGGCAGCTCAACCTGTGCCGCAACAAGCGCACCGAACCCGCGCAGTGGACCTGCGTGGCGCCGGTCGAGCGGCTCTTCAACGAGCTGGAGACCTTCCCCGCAATGGCGCCTATCGCGTCGGAGGCTGCGCCCTTCGCGCCGCTGCTGCTGGACCCGCGGGTGAGCACCTACCGCGAGGGTGAGGCCGGCTGGGGCTACGAGGTCACGCTGCACGCTGAGAACACCACCGGCCAGCCGGGCACGCTGGAGCTGCGCGTGAGCGATGAGCCACTGCGGGGCGAGGGCGCGACCATCACGCTTCCGCTGGCGCTGGGCCCGAAGGACGAGCGCGAGATGAGCGTCTTCGTCCCCGCCGCGCAGCCGTCGGAGCGCTCGGTGACGCTGCGGCTGGTCGATCCGGACTCCGGTGAGCTGCGCCAGTGGCTGACCGTCGCGGACACCGCGCCGCTCAGCCCGCTGTCGGCATGGCTCGACCGCTCGTTCTACTCGACCGAGACCGCCGCGCGCGCGATCTGCCAGGTGCGCGCGCCGGAGGGCACGCTCGGCAGCTGGACTCTGGCGGTGCAGGCTGAGGCCGAACGCGAACTTGCATCCGCCGCGGACCTTGCGCCCGGCGAGCGGCTGCTGGAGCTGGCGCTGAGCGGCTTCGCGCTCGGCGAGCACCCACTGGCGGTCGAGCTGCGCGATGGCGCGGGCGAGCTGGTGGCGCGTCAGGAGCTTGTGCTGGCGAAGCGCGAGTCGCGCCCCAACGAGGCGAAGATCGACCGCGTGCGCGGGATCACGCTCGTCGATGGCGAGCCGTTCTTCCCGCTGGGAATGCTCGCGGTGGACGTGCAGGACGTCGCCGGTCAGGCCGAGGCGGGCTTCAACACGGTCAGCTCCTTTGCGGTCGCGTTCGGCGAGGGAGATACGCCCACGGACATCGCCGATGCCGCGCAGGCGCAGGGGATGAAGCTCGTCGAGTACCTCCCGCGCTACTTCCGCACGGATGAGGGCGTCCGTCCGCGGAGCGCCGGGATCGGCAGGTCCGACCCGCGCTTCCCGCCGACCATCGAGGCCACCGTCGAGCGCGAGCTACCGCCCGCGGTCGATGCGCTGCGCGATCACCCCGCGCTGCTCGGCTACTACGGAATCGACGAGCCATCTACGACGGCATCCACGCGATGGACCCGCACCACCCGCTGCTGGTGCTGTTCTCAAGCTGGACGCCCGACGAGCCCGGCTGGGAGAGCACGATGGACCTCGTCGGCGTGGACCCCTACATGCAGATGGGCCACCAGGAGCGCTCGGACTTCCGCCGCGGCCTGACATACATGGCGATCTGCACCGAACGCGCGAAGCGCTTCGCCGACGAGATGCACTCGACCGTCTGGATCGTGCCGCAGGCGGAGTACTACTCCGGCTCGGTGCGCCCGCTCCTGCCGCGCGAGCAGACCTGCCAGACGTGGGTCGCGCTGATCTACGGCGGGCGCGGCCTGCTCTACTTCCGCAACCCCGTCTACCACGAGGCAAGCTGGGAGAACTTCGCCGAGGTGACGCGGCGCGTGCGCGAGCTGATGCCCGCGCTGCTCACGCAGACGCCCGCGCAGAAGGTCGGCTACCAGCCGATCGAGGCGCAGGCGTTCGGCTACCCGCTCGTGCACGCGTGCCTGCTGGCCGAGCCCGACGGCACGCCGGTGATCCTTGCCGCCAACACCGAGCCGAACGAGGCGCAGGTGCGTTTTGAGATCGAGGGCCTGGGCCGCGGCCAGGTCACGCGCATGTTCGGCGATGCGACGCTGCAACTGCGCGGCGGCGGCTTCGCGGACGCCATCGAGGCCTACGGCGTGCGCGCATACCGGCTCGTGGGGCAGACGCTTCCGGAGCCCGCGCGGCTGACGATCACGATCGGTGGGGATGCGCTGGCGAAGCTGGAGACGCCGCGCGCCTCGACGATGCCGCCGCCCGGGCGCAACATGCTGCCCGGCGACGGCACGCTCGACTCGGCGGAGGGCTGGACGCTCAGCCCCGGCGGCGGCGCGGGCAACGCTCCCGGCAGCGTGGAGTTCGTGGAGCGCGAGGATGGGGCGGGCGTCTGCCTGCACGTCGCGCGCGACAACGACTTCGGTAACGCCTGCATCATCAGTGACTGGATCACGCTGGAGCCCAACACGCGCTACCGCTACGGCTGCGAGATGCGCGGGACGATCACCCTCGGCACCGGACGCATCTCGATGATGATGATCGGCGAGGACGGGCACGGCATCGACGGCGTGCCCAGCCTGACGCTCCAGTCCTCGCAGGAGCAGTGGCAGGCGCTGGAGCGCACGATCGCGACCGGCGACGAGCCGGTGAAGCTGCGCGTGTGGCTGAGCCTCTACCGCGTGGGCGGCGAGGGCTGGTGGGACAACGCGTTCCTCGAGGAGCTCGGCCCCGCCGCGCCCACGCGCAACCTGCTGGCCAACTCGAGCTTCGAGCACGCGGTGCTGGAGGGCTGGCCGGACATGTGGTGGCCGCCCGGCCGAGTGATGCCGCGCATCGGGGCGCAGAGCGCACAGTGGACGCAGGACTTCGACGAGGCCTTCGAGGGCGACTGCTCGATGCGCACGAGCAACCTGGGCGATGAGGGGCAGGTGCGGCCCTACTCGACCACCACGCACGGGCCGGAGGCGAAGCCCGGCGAGACCTACTGCTTCTCGGTCTACCTGAAGGCCGACGAGCCGGGCCGGCGGGCGACGCTGCGCGTGGGCGATGGCTTCGAGACGCACCCGCTCACGACCGACTGGCAGCGCTACTCGGTGACCGGGACCCACGGCGCCGACGGCATCGGCAGGCCGGAGAGAATCTGGGTCGCGATCTACTGCCAGGATGAGGGCACGTACTGGGCCGACGCGGCGCAGTGCGAGCCTGGCGAAGAGCCGACGGAGTGGGTGGCCGATCAGTTCCCGGGCGCGAAGGCGTGGTGAGGTCTCCTTCCGTGGTGCGGACGCCCCCGTCCGCACGCCGTTGGCGCCCGTTTACCCCGGCAACCCAAACAGCTCCCGCGCGTTCTGCGCGCAGGTGCGGGCGAGTTCGTCGAAGCTCAGGCCCTTCGCCTGCGCCACCGCCTCCGCGACGTACATCACGTACGCGGGCTCGTTGCGCTTGCCGCGGAAGCGCTGCGGCGTCAGGTAGGGGCAGTCCGTCTCCACCACCAGCCGGTCCAGCGGCACCTGCCGGACTACCTCCCGCAGCCGCTCCGCATTCGGATAGGTGACCGGCCCCGCGATCCCGATGTACATCCCGAGGTCCAGCACGAGGTCCGCGAAGCCCTGGTCACCGGAGAAGCAGTGCATGACGCCGCGCACCCCCCCGCCGCTCTCGCGCGTCAGGATCTCCCCCACGCGGTCGTGCGAGTCGCGACTGTGTACCACCAGCGGCAGGCCGACCTCGCGCGCGAGGTGGATCTGCTGCACGAACGCGATCTCCTGCTGGTCGCGCGGCGACAGGTCGCGGTAGAAGTCCAGCCCGCACTCCCCGATCGCCACGATGCGCTCGCCCTGCGCCAGTTCGGCCAGCTCCGCGAGCACTGCGTCGGTGACGACCTTCGCCTCGTGCGGATGGACGCCCACCACGCCGAAGATCGCGGGCCAGTCGGCGCCGGACTCGGCCTGCTTGCCCGGGGCCACATCCACCAGCGCCGCAACCTCGCGGCTATCCGCGGGATCGGCGCCGATGGTGACGATCGCCTCCAACTCAGCCTCGGAAGCGCGGTTAAGCACGTCACGCAGCTCGGACATGAGCTTGCGGTCGGTCAG